>CAYLKW010000025.1:7239-19917 GCA_964384245.1 uncultured bacterium | reverse complement strand
CGGAACTCCCCAGGGTCCAGCTCGTCGCTCAGCGCTTCCGGGTGCTCCGCGCCTTCCGTGGACTTCCGCAGTGGGATGCCCTGCAACGCCACCTTCTCCTCGATGAAGATCGGGGCGTCCGTTCGTAGGGCGATTGCGATGGCGTCGCTGGGGCGGGAGTCAACTACCAGCGCCTGGCCGTCGCGCGCCAGGTGGATCTCGGCGAAGTAGGTGGCATCGCGAACGTCGCTCACGACGACGCGCGTCACCGTTGCGGAGAGCTGCTCGAGCACCGTTGAGAGCAGATCGTGCGTCATAGGGCGGGGCGGCTGGACGTTCTGGAGCCGCATGGCGATCGCCATCGCTTCTGCCTGGCCGATCCAGATGGGCAGCGCGATCGTCTCGTCCTGGTCAACCAACAGCACAAGGGGGTTGTTCTGCTGGTCGAGGGCGACCCGCCGAACTCTCATGAGCCGCACGCCGAGCTCCCCCTTCCGCAGGGAGCGCAGAGCCGCGCCCCCCGCGCCGTCATTATAACAAACTCCCTAGGGTACCGCCGTGATCACGAGAGGCGCCCGGCAGATCGGGCGGCCTGCCGCGTCCTTCGGCGTGATGGTGACCGTGCGCGCCCGGCTGTTCACTTCCACCTTGGCGTATGTGTAGCGATCCATGACCGCGCAGCTCATGCCGACGCCCTGCGGGACCGGGGCGGTTAGGAACGCCAGCAGCGCCGGCACGACCGCGCGCCCTGCCAGGCCGGCGACCGATTCGGCAAAGGGCGTGGCAGCGATGGGACCGGTTACGACTTCCTTCATGCCGGTGGTCTCGAACGGCGGGGTGAAAGTGGACAGGCGCACGTCGTTGACGAACGTCGCGTGGGTGTCGCCGGTGAGCCACACCACGTTCTTGATGCCGCTGGCGCGGATGAAAGTAAGGATCTCCGCGCGTTCGGCCGCGTAGCCCTCCCACCTATCGTAGGGGTTGGCAAAGAACTCCTGGATCGGCGTCTGGTTCAGAATCAGCTTCCAGGTGGCGGTGCTGCGGGCCAGCTCGCGCTTCAGCCAGATCTTCTGGCTGAGCCCCAGCATTGTGCGGTTGGGATCGTTGAGGGCCTCCAGGCATCCAGGGGGCACAGGCAGGCGCATCTGGGGGACGAGGGGAGCGAAGGCCGCCCTGATCGGAGCCGGCAGCGCCGGCGCCAGGTCGGCCACCCGTCCGCCCGGCGGGTTGTCGCAGGCCGCGGTCTTGCTCACGTGCCGGCTCCGGTAAGACCGCCCGTCGAGCACGAACAGCTCTACATCGCGCCCCCAGCGGAACTTGCGATAGATCCGGCCACCGGGCTGCTCGGCGATCGGCGAGTACTCCATGAACGCGCGGTGCCCTTCCGCCCACCTCCGGGCGTCCACCGTCTCCCGGTCGTAGTCGTTCTCGACCTCATGGTCGTCCCAGGTGGTGATCATTGAGGTGCTGGCCATGAAGTTGCGGAACGTGGCGATGGACCGGATCTCCTTGTACTTCCCGCGGTAGGCCTCCAGCGTGAAGATGGGATTCGGCACGAGTGACGAGTCCGGGTACATGTTGTCGCCCAGGTGGGCGAAGAAATCGGGCCGCTCGGCGACCACGGCGTCCAGCAGGCCCATCGGGAGCGCCGGGACTCCGCCCACGTGCCCGCCGTCGGAGCACGCCGAGTACGCGAAGGTCAGGTCGGCAGAGGCGTCCGCTGCCGGAGGGGTCACGAAGGCCCCTTGTTGCGAGTAGGATCCGCGTCCGACACGGAAGCGGTACTGGTACCGGGTGGCCGGTGTTAGCCCTGATGCCAGGACCTTCACCGTGAGGTCCCGCTCTGGGTTCGGCGTCACGGTGCGCTGGAAGACGAGCGATCCGAACTGCGGATCCGCCGACACCTCAACGGTGACCGGAGCGCTGCGGCTGGGGCGCGTCCACAGCACGGCGGACGTCTCGCGGACGTCCCCCGAGGCCACGCCATGTGGGAACAGCAGCGATACCTGCGAGAAGGCTGGCGCCTGTGCCACAACAATGGCGACGGCGATGGCTGCGATCGAGAGTGCTCGCATCGGGATCCCTCCTGAAAGTGAGCAGTCGGCCGCCGCCGACAGGGGGCGGCACTAGGGGATTCGGGCCGGCGCGCCGAAGCCCTTCCGCACAACGGCCCATCAGCGGCCGGCATGGAGGTGGGCGCGTGATATACGTCGGCGGGATTCTAGTACTGCTCGCGCTGTATGTCGTGTTGCTCTACAACCGGCTGGTGGTCTTCCGCAACCGGATTGACAACGCCTGGTCTCAGATTGACGTGCAGCTCCGCCGGCGCTATGACCTGATCCCCAACCTGGTGGAGGCCGTGAAAGGGTACGCGACCCACGAGCGCGAGGTGTTCGAGCGCGTGACCGAGGCGCGTTCCCGGGCCATCGCCGCTGGAAACGTGGGGGAGCAGGGGCAGGCGGAAAACATGTTGACCCAGGCCCTGCGCAGCCTCTTCGCGGTCGCCGAGAACTACCCGCAGCTCCGAGCCAGCGAGAACTTCATGCAGCTCCAAGAGGAGCTGAGCGGCACGGAGAGTAAGATCGCCTTCTCCCGCCAGTTCTACAACGACACCGTGCTGCGGTACAGCAACACCCGCCAGGCGTTTCCCGCTGTGCTCCTCGCCGGCCCGTTGGGCTTCGGTCCGCGCGAGTACTTCGAGATGGAGGAAGCGGCGCGCCAGCCGGTCAAGGTGGCGTTCTAGGCGGCGCGCGCCGGGCTGCGCCCGCGATAGGGCCAGAATGTACGAGGCCATAGAGGGAAACCTCCGCCGGACCTGGCTGCTCTTCGCGGGCTTTGTCCTGGTCGTGGTGGCGCTTGGATACCTGTTCGGGGAGCTGACCGGGTTTGGGTACGCGGGCGCCGCGGTGGCAGCGGTCCTGGCCGTCGCGGGCTCCTGGGGCAGCTACTACTACAGCGACCGGATAGTGCTCTCCATCAGCGGCGCCCGGGAGGCGCCGCGCGAGCTGTACCAGTACCTGTACAACGCGACCGAAGGCCTCGCCATCGCAGCGGGCATCCCTGTCCCGCGACTGTACCTGATCGAGGACTCCGCGCCCAACGCTTTCGCCACGGGCCGTGATCCCCAACACGCCGTGATCGTGGTCACCACCGGCCTGCTCGACAAGCTCGACCGGCTCGAGCTGGAGGGCGTGCTGGCGCACGAGATGGCGCACGTCCAGAACTACGACATCCGGCTGGCAACGATCGCCGCGGTCCTGGTTGGTCTGGTGGCATTGATGAGCGACTGGCTGCTCCGCAGCATGCGGTGGGGCCGCCGCCGCGGCAGCCGGGAAGGCGGGAGTGCCCAGGGAGCGCTCGTCCTGGCGGGCATCGTGCTGGCGGTGCTCGCGCCGCTGCTTGCCCAGTTGATGCGCCTGGCGCTCTCGCGCCGCCGCGAGTACCTGGCCGATGCCTCGGGCGCGATGCTGACGCGCTATCCCGAGGGCCTGGCCGGCGCGCTGGAGAAGATCAGCGCGGACCCTGAACCCCTGGAGGCGGCCAACAAGGCCACCGCGCACCTCTACATCATCAACCCGCTGCGCGAGTGGGGTGGGTGGGCCAACGGCCTGTTCAACACGCATCCCCCGGTCGAAGACCGCATCCAGCGGTTGCGCGCGATGTGATGCGCACGCCTGACCCGGGGAGGAAGCCGCGCCTGCCAGGCGAAGAGAGGCTGGGCTGCATCACGAGGGCCGCAACTGCCCAGGGGGAGGCGTGCGTGCGCTGTGTCCGGGCGGCCATATCGGCCGTCGCCTTGATAGTGATCGTGACCGCCGCCGCCCCGGCAACAGCGGCACAGGGTGAGGCGCGCACCGTACAGCCGACCGCCGCCTTGGTCTACCGTGTCCAGGCAGGCGACACGCTGTGGGGTCTGGCCAGGCGCCACCTGACGACCGCTGAGCGTCTGGCGGCGATGAACGGCATCGCACTCGAGGCCACACTTCAGATCGGGCAGCGGCTCAAGGTGCCCGCGGTCCCCGCAGCAGCGCGCCCTGCGCGCCTGGCGGCGCTGCCATCGCGCGGGCAGCGCTGGGCCACGGCGCTGATCGCGCTCGCCACTCGCCATGTGGGCGTCCGGTACCGATGGGGAGGCATCAGCCCCGCGGGCTTCGACTGCTCGGGGTTCCTGTACTATGTGTTTGGACGGAACGGGGTTGCGTTGCCGCGCACAACGTTCTCGATGTTCAAGGCCGGGGTGCCGGTGCCGCGTGATCAGATTCAGACAGGTGACATCGTTTTCTTCCAGACACTGCGGCCCGGGCCGTCACATGCCGGCGTCTACCTGGGCGATGGCCGGTTCATCCATTCTTCCTCGGGAGCCGGTGGCGTCGCCATCACGCCGATGGGGCACCGTTACTACGGCCCGCGCTACCTGGGTGCCCGCCGCTTCTAGTCTCAGAAGCATAACTGGGGCCAGCGGCACCGATCGGGCCGTCGCCGGCCTGGGGCCGCATGCGTGAGGCCGCGGCAATCGCCGCCGCCCGCGTCGCAGCAGCACTGAGCCGCCTGACGCGGATGGGAGGCGGGACCACGCTGCCCGGCCGGATCGCCGCGGTGATCTCGCCAGGCCTGGTTGCCGGCCTCTCGTCGCGACTGGCGCGCGGTGTGGTGCTGATCTCGGGCACCAACGGAAAGACGACCACTGCTCGGTCTCTGGCCGGAATCCTGGAGGCCGCCGGGCTCGCGGTTGTGCACAACCGCGCCGGCGCCAACCTGCTCTCGGGTATAGCCACCGCGCTGGCCAGGGGCGCGACGCTGCGCGGTCGGATGCGCGGCGAGGTGGGGCTCTTTGAGGTGGATGAGGCGACCCTCCCTGCCGCGGTCGAGGCAACGCGGCCGTGCGTGGTCGTACTGCTCAACCTCTTCCGCGACCAGCTCGACAGGTACGGCGAGATAGATCTGATCGCCGAACGGTGGCGGCGCGCGTTGGCCGCGCTGCCGCCCGAGAGCACCCTCGTCTACAACGCCGACGACCCTATGGTGGCCGATCTCTGCCGCGACCACGCGGGCCCGGTTCGGGCGTTCGGCCTGGAGGAGGCCCCGCACGGTGAGGGCCGCACCCTGGAGCACGCTGCCGACGCGCGCTACTGCTACCGTTGCGGCCGCCCCTACGAGTACACCCTGATCACCCTGGGGCACATGGGGCACTACCGGTGTCCGGGGTGCGGCGCGGCGCGGCCGACACCCCAGGTGTGTGCGCGCGAGGTGCGCCTGCGCGGCGCGGACGGCTCCAGCGCCACGATCGTCGCGAACGGCAGCGTGATTCCGGTGAGCACGGTGCTGCCCGGGCTCTACAACGTCTACGACGTCACGGCAGCAGCGGCCGCGGCACTGGCCCTTGGCATCGCCCCGGAGACCGTGGCAAGCGGCATAGCCGCTACCGCGCCGGCGTTTGGGCGGGGCGAGCGCGTGGACCTCGACGGGTGCGAGGCGCTCATGCTGCTTGCCAAGAACCCCGCCGGGTTCAACGAAGTGCTGCGTACCGTCCTGCTGGCGGAGGCGACCCCGGTGGTGCTCATTGCCATCAACGATCTGATCGCCGACGGGCGGGACATATCGTGGCTGTGGGACGTGGACTTCGAGATGCTGCGCGAGCGCGCCCGCGCGGTGGTGGTCACCGGGTTGCGTGCGGAGGACATGGCGCTGCGCCTCAAGTACGCGGGCCTGGGCGCGGAGCGGGTCGGCGTGGAGCGCGATGGGGAACGGGCGCTAGGTTGCGCGCGCCGGATGCTGCGAGAGGGCGAGCGCCTCTACGTACTGCCCACTTATACGGCGATGCTGCAATTGAGGAAGATACTGGCGCGCCAGGGGGCCGTGCGCGGGTTCTGGAAGGAGTAGCGATGGAACTTCGCATCTGTCACCTGTATCCTGGTCTGCTGAACCTCTACGGAGACCGCGGCAACGTCACCACGCTGGTCAGGCGCGCACAGTGGCGCGGCATCGCGGTGCGCGTGATCGAGGCGCGCCTGGACGATCCGGTGGATCCCGATGCCAGCGATCTCTTCTTCATCGGCGGCGGCGAGGACCGCCAGCAGCGGCTGGCCGCGCCGGATCTCAGTGGCGTCAAGGGGCGGGCGCTGCGCGAGGCCGCGCAGGCGGGCGCCGCGATCCTGGCGGTCTGCGGCGGCTACCAGTTGCTGGGCCATTACTACAGACCCGCGGGCGGCCCGG
This sequence comes from uncultured bacterium, assembly GCA_964384245.1. GTDB lineage: Bacteria > Sysuimicrobiota > Sysuimicrobiia > Sysuimicrobiales > Humicultoraceae > VGFA01. Next base: position 13,725 of record CAYLKW010000025.1, on the reverse strand, counting down.
ACCTGATTGGGCTGGGGTTGCTCGACCTGCACACCGTGCATCCGGGGCCAGGGAGCCGCCGGATCATCGGTAACATCGTGGTCAAAGAGACCGGCGCCGGCCGCATCCTGGTGGGTTTTGAGAACCACGGAGGGCGCACCTACCTCGGGCCGGGCGCGCGTCCCATCGGGGCGGCGATCGTCGGTTCCGGCAACAACGGAGCGGACCGCAAAGAAGGCGCGGTATGGCGGTCGGTCTACGGCACCTACCTGCACGGCCCGCTGCTGCCCAAGAACCCATGGCTGGCCGACGAGCTGACCGCGGCCGCGCTGCGCCGTCGGTACGGCGACGTAGCGCTGGAGCCGCTGCCGGACCTTGAGGAGCACCGCGCCGCTGCTGCGGCAGCCGTTCGGGCCGGCGCCCGAGGCCTCGCCTGGCCCGAGCCCCGTGCGCAGGCGCCGGAGCGGCCGGCGTGAACGACGAGCGCGCGCCGCGCCGCATCGCCTTCATCATCGGCCTGGCTCAACTCGGGTTCGCCACGGTGATACCCCTGCTGCCGCTCTACCTCACCGGGCAGCTTGGGGCCAGCGTTAGGCTCGTGGGCGTGGTGATCGCCACCTTTGCCCTGGTAGAGACATTCTTCAAGACCGCCTGGGGCGGCGTGACGGACCGGATCGGCCGCAAGCCGGTGTTGATCACAGGGCTGGTGCTCAGCGCCCTGGCGCCGTTGATCATGGCGGTGCTGCGGACGCCGGTCCTTTTCGTGCCGCTGCGTTTGGTGGATGGCTTGGGCTCCGCGGCGCTGTGGCCGGCCGCCGCGGCAGCGGTGGCCGATACGACCACCCCAGGCCGACGCGCCACCGGCATGGGCATGCTCAACCTGGCTTTTCTGGGAGGTCTGGCCGTGGGCCCTGCGCTGGGCCTGTTCGTCGCCGGGTTTACGGGTCAAGTGCGCGCCGGCTTCTACCTTTCCAGCGGCTTGATGGTCCTGGCGGCCCTGATGGCGGCGCTCTTCTTCCCTGGCCGCAGGGACGGCTCAGAGCACGCCGATGCCTTCGTTGGATACCACACCACGGGATCTCCGGCACGCCTGATGACCCTTGCCAGCACTTACACGATGTCTCCGGTTCTCTTCGCGCTCTACCTGGTGGCGTTCGTGCAGATGTTCGGGGTGGGCCTGCTGGTGCCCATAGCCGCGATCTTTGCCAAGCAGGTGGTGGGCCTCAGCGAGCAGGCCATCGGCGCCCTGTTCATGGCGATCGTCCTTGCGGTGGCAATTGCCACGGTCCCAGCCGGCCGGCTGGCCGACCGCATCGGCAAGCGCCGCCTCGTGGCCGTGGGGATGTTCCTGGGGGCGCTGGGGATGTGGCTGATGTCCTTCAGCGGCCGCCTCGCCGAGATGGTGGTGGCTGGCATGCTGCTGGGTTCCAGCTACGCGCTATCGGCGCCGGCGTGGTTGGCCCTCGTAAGCGAGATGGCTCCATCGGGCCGTCTCGGATTGGCCATGGGCGCATCCGAGACCGCGCAGGGCCTGGGCCTGGTCCTGGGTCCGCTGCTGGGCGGCATCCTGTGGGACGCGGTGGGGCCGCGGGCCCCGTTCGTGGCCAGCGCGATCGTGATGACCACCGGGACCGTTATTGCCGTGGTGGCGCTGAGATTCCGGAGGCGCTAGCGCCTTCCCGCCCGCCGTAGGATCTGCTCGCCCTGCACAAGGATCACGCCTCCCAGCACGAGCGCGGCGCCTCCCCATTGCGCCGCGGACATAGGCTCGCGCAGAAGCAGCGTGCCGGCCAGCGCAGCCACCACCGGTTCCAGCGTGGCTACAACGCTGGCGCGGCCGGCCTCTATCTGGCGCAGTCCGGCGATGTACAAGAGGTAGGCGGCGCAAGTTGGGGCCGCTACCACGTATGCGAGCACGGGGAGGATGGCGGTGCGCACCACGGGCAGCCCGCCGGATGCGGCTATCAGGAAGACCGCCCCGAACCCCAGGGTAAAGACCACGGTCGTCAGCGGCGAGTGCCGGCGCAGCGCGGCTTTGCCGAAGATGCTGTATAGCGCGTAGGTCAGCCCTGCCCCCAGGCCAGCCATCAGCCCTGGAGTGGAGAGGCGCAGGGCCCCGGGCCCGAACGCCCCCACGACCAACGCGCAGCCCGCGAAGGTGAACCCCACTGCCGCGGTCTTCATCGGCGTCATCGCCTCGCCGTAGAACGCGCGAGCCAGGATCACGACCCACGCCGGCGCCGTGTACATCAGCACCGCCGCAGTCGCTATGGTCGTGAGGTCAATTGCCATGAAGTAGATGGTCATGAACCCGGCGACGCTGACCGCGCCGAAGGCGGCCAGGAGCGGGAGGTCCCTGCGCCGGACCCGTAGCGCCGGGCGGTTCACAAGCAGGCAGTAGATCAGCAGGACTGCGAACGCGCCGCTGGCCCGCCAGGCAGCGGCCTGCAGCGGGCTCAAGCCGGAGGCAAGCAGGCTGCGGACCGCCACGCCCAGTGTTCCCCACAGAACGGCCGCGGCAGCCACCTGGAGGTATCCACGGAGGACTGGGGGCACCACGGCGCCGGGTTAGGGCTCTGTTTCGGCGAAGAGCTCGTTCTGGCGCAGGAAGCTGCTCATCAGCAGGCGCAGGTACGGACTGTCTAGCTGGCTGCGATAGTCGCGCAGCGCGGCGTGCTTGAGGGCAAGCTCCTCGGGCTGGAGGTCAAGTCGCAGCCAACGGTAGCCGTCCCTAAGGGACTTCGGGGGCAGCAGGGCCGCGTCAGGCGCGTACCGCAGCGGTCGCGGGAAATCCCAGGCATGCACCAGGAACGTGTAGAAGCGCGGGTGCCGCAGTTCGCCTTTGCGCTCCAGCGACCGGATCGCTTCTCGCACGAACCCGTTGAGCGCGCGGTGGTCGCCGTGCTTGTCTGCCTCGTGATGTGTAAGGATCACCGTGGGTCGCACCTGCCCGATGATCGTCTTGAGATCACTTAGCAGATCCGTGCCCGTATACCCGGCGCGCGGGCGGAACGTATCCCGGTACGGGGAGGCAGATGCCTTCGTGAAGGGCGAGACATAGGGCTTCCCCTGCCCCCGTCGGTGCGTGGCCAGGGCCGTCAACCCGCGATCGGGATATCCGAGGAAAATGATGTTGCCATGCGGCACCCCGAGCCGGCCCATCACGCGGCGGGCCTCCTGTTGTCGCACCTCGCCCTCGGCGATGAAGTCGGCCGGACGCGCCAGCAGCCGCTTGCCACCCAGCGACGCCGCCAGGCGGTTGGCATCGCCGTTCGTGGCGAAGACCAACCACACCTCGGCGTCCGCGGCCAGCGCCCGCTGGATCAACCCGCCCGCTGCGAGCAGCTCGTCGTCGGCGTGCGCGGCAACGACCAGCACGCGGTCGGACTGCTCGGGCTCGGGGAGCACATCGAGCGCGCTGCCAACCGCGCGTGGCGCAGAGAAGAGACCCATGCTAATGTACACGGCCACCACGGTCAGGCAGGTCAGGGCCAGCAAGGGCGTCCTCTGCCGTGGGGCGCCGTTGCGCCGCCGCCGGCGCAGGCCCAGCACCTCGACCGTCATGCGCACCTTCCCGTGCCATCCCCGGATCAGGCCGTACTTCTCCTCCTTCCGAAGGTGGGTCACGCCGGTGAACGGCAGCTTCTCGATCTTCCACCGCTCCCGCCATGCCAGTTCCGTCAGCGCGCGCTCGAACCCAAACCGGGTTCCGGCCAGGTGGGGCCGGTCGAGCAGCGCGTTCCTCCGGACGGCGCGAATGCCGGAGAGATACGGCAGCACCGTCTGGACGAGATCCGCGGCCAGGACACCTACCACCATGTCCGCGCGGCCCTCCTGCACCGGATGAACCAGCGCGCGGATCTCCTCGGGCTTGAGGTTCTCCAAATCGGCGTCGAGCAGGAGCAGAATCTCCCCTGACGCGCGCCGTGCGCCGGCGAGGATCGCTCCACCCTTGCCCAGGTTCCTGGGAAGCTGGATGACGACGTCGGCGCCCGCCGCTGCCGCTTCCTCCGCGGTCGCATCCGTGGACCCGTCCGAGACCACGATGATCTCGGCCACCTCGCCCGTGTGGCGCACGGCCTCGACGACCCAGGCCACCGTGCGCTCCTCGTTGTAGGCGGCGATGACGCATGATGTGGTCATACATGAACCGTCCCGCCCGGGCGCCGCGCAAGGAAGTACCGTCCCGAGCCGACCTGGCGCGTTTCCACCTCCTGGCAGCCCAGCGCGCGTAGCTGCCCGGTCAGCGAGCGGACGATCCACGGCAGAACCGATCCGCCTGCAGAGTAGCTCAACACCACCCATCCTCCTGGACGCACCACCCGGACCAGTTCAGCAGGCACCGGGAAGGCGTTCTGCACCGTGACCAGATCGAAGCTCCCCGCGCGGAAGGGAAGGCGCCCGGCGTCGCCCGCGGCAAGCCGGACCGGCCAATCGCCCTCGCGCGCATGCCGCGCGGCGCGGGCCAACATCACCGGTGAGAGGTCTACCCCGGCGCCGCGGCACCCAGGGAACCTGCGCATCAGGACGCCCACCACCGCGCCGGTGCCAGTGCTGACGTCCAGGACCTCCGTTGGGGCCTCCGTGGGGGCTGCCGCCAGCCGGTCCAGGGCGGCCTCGAGGGGCGCGAGATAGCCATCCTGGGGGATCACATCGGTGTCGTAGCTGGCTGCCAGCGCGCCGTACCGGCTGCGGGCGATCGCCCGCTGCAGCGGCGAGCCCACGAGCCGCGAGGACCATGCTCCCACGGCCAGGTAGATCGTGTCGGTTATGAACGAACTGAGCCAGGTCGCTCGCATAAGGCGCTCCGGGAGTGTGTGATGCAGGGTCTGCAACGATGGCTCCGGTGTGGAGGGTTAGGTTCTCCGCCGGTCGGGGAGGTCCTGCCACATGCCGCAGGCCCAACTCCTCCGCGCGCTCGAACGTCCGGCCTGGGATGGGCAACCCTGTCGGCCAGATCATCGAGCCACCCCGGGTCGGGCGGCAGGCTGTAGAGTGCGAATGCCGCGGGAATCCCGGATCTCTCCTGGATGCGCTGCCCGGAGTCCTCCAGGACGAGCGCCCGCGCGTAAAGGTCGTCGTGGACTCCGCGAACGCTTTCCTTCCTGGCCCCGAAGCCGGCGAGGGAGGCACCGGGCGGAAGGGTGATGAGGGTGCGTGCGAAGCCGACGCGCACTTGACGAGAACCCTCCTGAACCTCAGATGACGGGAACCGTCTCGCCACCGTGCGTGATGACGGTCACATCAACCGCAGGGCCATGATGCCCCAAGGCGGCATTCAGCGCTTCCTGAGGGGTTGGAGAGGATGTCATACCTGCCCGCCGGAGATCGTCCGGGTCCAGCCCCTCAGAGACGACCATCACGTTGAGCCGGCGGATGATACGGAGGCTGGCCGCGGCGACCGCCAAGGGCAACTGCTCTTGCGCCGGCATGAGATGGGCCTGTTCGAGCAGTGCCTCGGCGCTCGCGGCTGTCTGGTACTCGAGATAGCGGGGATGCGGGCCCACGCCCTCGCAGCACGGTGCCACGAGGATCGCAGTTGCACCATCCCGCGCCACCAGATCCGCACCGAGCAGGGCCTTGCCCGCTTGCCATAGATCGCTGTCCGCAGGGTAGGAGGTGGTCACCACGACATCCGCCCGCCGGGCGCTTCGGACGCAGAGGACCTCCTGTGCGAAGGCCACTCCGCGTCTGTGTGCCTCTACGAAGTTTCCTGCCACGGCCCGGTAGATCCGCCCCTCTGGTGTCGTCACCACGTTGACGATGAACTCCAGCCCTACCCGTGCCGCGACCCAGGACTCCATTGCCTGCCGCACGGGGTTGTCCACGATCCCGAACATGTTGCTGGGAACTCGCGCGTGGAGCAGGTGGAACGCGGCGACGGTATCCTCGCGGGCGACGCCAGGGAAGACGATCTTCCCACCTCCCGACCACCCCGCCGCCGGATGCGGAAGGATTCCGCCGACCCCGATGCGCACATCCGCTTCCATAACGCGGCGGTCGATCCAGATCTCGGGCGCGCCCGGGATGCCAGGCAGACGGGTCATCCTCGACCTGTCCCTGAACTCGGAGTTGACCACGGAGAGCCGACCGTAGATCTCCGCCCCCACCTTCCGAAGCACTTCTGGTTCGGTCATGGGCCTGTGGCTGCCCAGCGCCACGATCACCAGGATGTCCTTGTCAGCCACGCCGGCCCGGTTCAGGCGGTCGACGACCAGAGGCAGGACGCGTTCAGTGGGGGTGGTGCGCGTGATGTCGTCTATGAGGACGGCCACGCGCTGTCCGGGTTTCGCGATCTCCTCCAGGCGTGGCGTGCCCGTGGGATGATCCAAGGCTTCATTGAGGAGCGCGCCCTCGTCGGGGGGCAACCGAACGCGGTTCGGGCGCAGCACCTCGGCCGAGATTCCCTCGGGGATCTCAAGCGGCAGAAGCCGCCCGCCATACGGAAGCTCAACCCGCAAAGACAACTGTCCCACCGGCGATGGTCTGCACAACCTCGAGTCGCGC
>CAYLKW010000025.1:3738-7139 GCA_964384245.1 uncultured bacterium | reverse complement strand
GGCGTGAGTTCCACTTCCCTGTCCAGGAACCGATAGGTCCCTGGACAGCCTCCGGCCAGCCACACCGCGTCGCTGGTCAACAGGCAGCGCTCGACGCCCTTGGCCCGCACAAACACCTTGACCACGGACGGAGGGAGGTGATGGCCGTCCGCGATCAGGCTTGCCCAGAGGCTATCTGCTGCGAGCTGCTCCCAGATGTAGTTGTGGTGCCGCGGGATCATGGCGTGCGAGCCGTTTCCCAGGTGAGTGGACAGCCGGGCACCCGCGCTAACGGCCGCGAGGATATCCGCGCGCCCTGCGCCTGTGTGCCCGATGGCCGGAACGATCCCGGCCTGCGCCAGACGCTCGATCAGATCAATGGCCGCGGGGATCTCCGGCGCAAGGGTAAGCAGGCGGACCCTTCCACCGGCGGCATCCTGAAAGGCCTGCACCTCATCCCAGTCGGGGAGCCGCACATGCTCTCTTGGATGGGCACCGCGAGGACCGTCCTCGGGCGAGATGTACGGCCCTTCGACGTGGACCCCGATGACGGCCCTATCTATCCACGGCGCCTCCTCGCAGGCCCTCGCAACGGTGCGCAGGGCTGCGATCATGTGCGCGCGGCTCTGCGTGCAGACAGTAGGACAGAACCGTGTCACGCCGTGGCGCCACAATGCCCGAACTACTGCGGCCACGTCGTCTGGGCTGGCGCCTGGTGCGTTGAGATCATGGCCTCCGAAGCCGTTGACCTGGATGTCAACAAGCCCCGGGATGATCCGCAGATCGTCAGGCCCAAACTCATCCGGACCTATCGGGAGGACACGCTGAATGGCGCCGCCGGCGATCGTGACCCCGACTGATTGCCCTGAGATGTCCCGTCCGTGGACCATCATGTCATGATCGCTCATCAAAGCCAGCGTATCCGCGGGCTAAACCGCTCGATCAGCGCACGGTTGGCGGCGTCGCCACCCGGGATGTTCGCGCTCGTCCAGACCGGAGCGGCCTGTCCCGCCTCCAGCAGCGCCCGGACCGTCTCTCCAACCAGGGACTCGATGACGAACGCGTTGAGGATGGTCGAGACCGGACTCGCCCATGCCTGGAGACCGGGAAACTCCAGCACGGCATCACGCTCGGGCATCTTGTTGTCCAGGACATGGTCCACCACCTCGAAGAGGTTCTTCCGGCTCGGGTGGCGCGCAGGATGGTCGGGCGGGATGTTTCGTGAGAACGACGGCGAGGTGATCCCCACGGACGTGACGCCCTGGTCCCTGGCCCACAATGCCGCATCCACGGTGCAGGCGTTGATCCCATAGGCGTTTATGACGATCAGGACGTCTTCCGGCGTGATGGGATACGCCCCGAGGACCGCGCGGGCATAGCCTGGCGTGCGTTCCACCGCGCTGGAGCGCCTGCCGCCAAACGCGAGGGATACGCCTGGGTCGAGTATGGGGAAGACCGCGGCCAATCCGCCTGCCCGCCAGCTCATCTCCTCCGCGGCGATGTACGAGTGGCCGCCTGTTCCGAACACAAAGATAAGGTGGTCTGCTGCGATGGTCTTTGCCAGAAGACCCGCGACGCGGGCGATGGCCTCGCTTTCCTCCTTGACCACGCGGTCAAGCAGACCGGTCACGATCTCGTGGAAGCGCGATACCTGGCTCATGAGTTCATCCCTCCATCTACCTACTTTACTGCTCCCGCCGTCAGGCCCTTGATGAACCAACGGCCCGCCAGCCCAAAGAGAAGGATCGGTGGGATTGCGATGACGACCGAACTCGACATCAGCAGCCCCCAGTCTATGAAGTACTGCTGCAGGAAGTGGGCCATGCCCACCGGCAGCGTCTTGTTCCTGTCGCTGATAAGAAAGATTACCGCGAACAGGTACTCGGTCCAACACATCAGGAACGAGTTCAAGGCCAGGGCGGCCAGCCCCGGGGCGCTCAGCGGCAGGAAGATCCGGACCAGCACCTGCAGCCGTGATGCGCCATCCACGAGCGCCGCGTCCTCCAGCTCCAGGGGCACGCCGACGAAGAAGGCCCGCAGCATCCAGACGCTGAAGGGCGCCACGATGGTGACGTTGACGATGATGAGCGCGAGGAGCGTGTCTATGATGCCAAGCCGCGTGAACGTAACGTATAACGGAATGATGAGCAAGACCCGCGGGAAGATGTAGATTGAGATGAACGTGCGGTACAGGAGTTCCCGCCCGCGGTAGCGGCACCTGTACACGCTGTAGGCGGCCAGGCTGGCGAGGACCAGCGTGATTCCAGTGGCAGCCAGCGCGACCAAGATGCTGTTCAGGAAGTACCTGGCGAACGGTACCTGTTCGAACAGCCGCACGTAGTGCTCGAGCGTGAAGGTCTTTGGCCAGAAGGTCGGGGTGGGGCTTGTCAGCTCGGGCACGGTCTTGAACGAACCGACGACGACCCAGTACATGGGCAGCATGACGACCGCCAGGACCACGGCCACCGAGAGGTACCGCCCAACGGTCTTAAGCGTCCTCATGCGGAGATGGCAACCTCTTCCTTCATGACCCTACGCAGGTAGCCTACGCCGTATGCGAGGAGTATCACGAACATGACGAGCGAGATCGTGGCCGCCTGGCTTATGCGGTACTCCTGGAACGCTTTGTAGTAGATGAGGATGGTCAGGGTGGTCGTTGTGTAGACGGGCCCGCCACGGGTGAGCAGCCAGATGGCGTCAAAGATGTTGATCGCCCACAAGGAGGCGATCAGGATGACAACCTTTAGTACCTCGCTGATGGTTGGGAGTTCTACGTGCCACAGCCGCGCGAAGTATCCCGCGCCGTCCATGTCCGCCGCTTCCCCCATCTCCCGGGGGATGGTCTGCAGCGCCGCGAGTATGATGACCGTGAAGAACGGGAACCACCGCCATACGTTCACCGCAGTGACGGCATAGAGCGCTATGCCCGGAGATCCCAGGAACGAGATCGGCCTTTCCACCAATCCGGAGGACAGGAGCAGGTAGTTGATCACTCCCAGCGTCGGGTCGAGCACCCACTTCCCCATCGTGGCCAGCACGATGGACGGGAAGAGCCATGGCAGGATGATCCAGGTCCGTACGAACTCGCGGCCCCGGAACTCCTGGTTGAGCACCAGCGCGGCCACCAGGGCCAGCAGGACCTGCAAGGCCACGTTGAGGGCCGTCCATGTCACGCTCACCTGCAGGGTTCGCCAGAACTCGCGGCCGGCTAGCATGCGGACGTAGTTGGACACACCGACATACCTGCCCGGTGTTCCAACATAGCCTACGTCCAGCAGGCTCAGCCGAATGGTCTCAACCAGAGGGTAGATCAGGGTGAGCAGAGCCCACACAAGGAGGGGCAGGATCAGAAGGTATCCGAAGTAGGGGTCTTTCTGTAGCAGCCCGCTGAGCCCCCGGAGGCGACTGGCGTATCTTGCGGC
>CAYLKW010000025.1:0-3638 GCA_964384245.1 uncultured bacterium | reverse complement strand
CAGAGTTGCCCCGCACGTCAGCGGAGGGCTTCACGCATTCTGTCCGCGCCGCGTCTTACGGCCTCTGCCGGGGACAGGCCCTCGTGGATCATCAACTGCGCCGGCCAGGCGATGAGGTTCTGCCCGGCGATCCGTCCGATGTAGCGGTTGTACGGTTCTCGTGTGAACCCTAACTGGCGTCCGTGCTTCGACTCCTCGATCATCGTTTCGTACTTGGGCCAGTGACGCTTCACGGTCGGGTTATCGAGCAGCTCTCTGGACTTGGACGCCTCCTCTGTCACCGGAAGGAAGAAGCCCGGCGCCACGGCGAGCACGCGCGCCATGTTGTCGGGTTTGGTCAGGTAGTCAACGAACTGGCCGAAGGCCGCCCGTCCGGTCGGCTCGGAGTTGAGCAGCATGATGCCGTTCATCCATGTTGCCGTGCCCCGCTGGCCGTCGCTGTCAGGTATGGGCACCGGCGCCGCGGCCAGGTTCTCGGGTGCAAGCCTGGTTCGCAGATCCCACTGCTCGTTGTACTGGCCCTTCTCGATGACCATCGCGATCTCGCCTGCCACTAGGGCGGCGATTGCCTGATCCCACTGCCACGCCTCAGAGCCAGGCGGGGACATCCTGAACAACCGCATGTACATCTCGTGTGCCCTGACGGTGTTGGGGTTGTCGAAGATCACGGCGCCGCGGGCATCGAGGATGTGTTCGGCCTTGGCGACCACCATCAGCGGGTAGATCTGCTGAACCGTGGCAAGGTGCCAGTCCCCTGCCACACCGATGGGATGCCTCACCACCCCGCTCCTTGTGAGCGTTGCGGCGGCCGTCAGCAGCTCGGACCATGTCCGCGGGGGCCTCCTGGGATCCAGACCCGCCCTCGTGAACAGGTCCGCGCGATACCACAGTACCTCAGCCATGTTGTAGAGGGGGACCGACCAGAACTTCCCTTCGGAGAAGAACGGGCTCAGGGCCGCGTCGTACACCTTGTACGCGCGCCGCATCGCGCTGACTTCCGTCGTGACATCCTGCACGGCGCCTGTCATCCGGACGTCCATGGTCAGGTCCGGCGTTGTGAACATCATGTCTGGCGGCCGCCTTGCCATCACTGCGGCCGAGATCTTCATGAACACCTCGCCCCAGCTCTGCACCTCGACCCTGACCCGCACCTTCCCCTGGCTCCGGTTGAAGGCATCGACCAGATCCTCGATGGCCTTCACGCGGGTAGGCCGCGCTTCCATGTGCCAGAGGGTGAGCGTGGGCGGGGTCTGGGCTGTGGCAGGCACGGCGATCGCGGCCGCGAGCACGGCCGCAACGATACCCAGATGCCATTGCCTTGCAACGACGTTCACGGACAAACACCTCCTCTGCAAGTCTCTTCGTCTTTTCTCACCATGACGTTGCCCGGTTATGACAACGTTGACAGTGCCCAATACTGATTTCGCCGGCCCATCTCCAACTCCTCCTGGCAGGAAGTGGCCGTGACGCCGGGGAAATACCCCAACCGTCGGTCAACGTTGTCAGGACTAGGGTTAGATAGCGGAGGGCACTGTGCCCCGGCCTACCCGGGCATCTCCACCCACCATTAAGCAGGTCGCGTCCCTGTCGGGGGTTTCCATCAAGACGGTCTCCCGCGTCGTCAACGGGGCGCCGTACGTCAGCGGTGATACCCGCCGCAGGGTCACGGCGGCGATCGAGAGGCTGAACTACAGGCCCAACGCGCTGGCGCGGGGGCTGGTCACGCGGAGATCGCGTACGATCGGTCTGGTCATCGCCGATATCGTCAACCCATTCTTTCCACCACTGGTCCGGGCGGTCGAGGACGCCACCGCGGCAAGGGGTTACAACGTCGTGCTTTGCGACACGGACGAGAACCCGGCCAGAGAGCGGGCTGTGATCTCCGTGCTGCTGGAGAAGCAGGTCGACGGCCTGATCCTGTGCGCGTCTCGCGCTCCGTCGGGCTACCTGACCGGTCTGGTGGACGAGGGGATTCCTCTCGTCATGATCAACCGCGTGTTGAGGCACCCATCCGCCGCCGCGGTGGTGGCCGACGGAGAGGGGGGTGGCCGCCGCGCGACCGCTCACCTGATTGGGCTCGGGCACCGGCGCGTCGCGTATCTGGCCGGGCCGTCGAGGTCGTTTTCCCACCGCAGTCGCCTCCGAGGATACAGGAAAGCCCTCTTGGATGCGGGTATCGGTTTCGATCCCGCGCTCGTGGCCGGGGGCACCGCTTCGATCGCGGCTGGCCGCAGCGCCATGGCCGCGCTGCTGAGCCTTAGGCGGCCTCCCAGCGCGGTCTTCGCCTTCGATGACCTCATGGCGATCGGCGCGCTGGAGGAGATCCGCCGCGTGGGACGCCGTGTGCCAGACGACGTCGCCGTGGTCGGGTTCGACGATATCGACCTGGCCGCGCACGTCGATCCACCGCTCACCACGGTCGCGCAGCCCAAGGCTGAGATGGGCCGGCTGGCCGCGGACCGGTTGCTCGACGCCATTGAGGAGCAGCCGCCCCCAGAGTACAGGATCGTGATCTTGATACCCGAACTCGTGATACGGCGGTCGTGCGGCGGCAAGATGGCTTGATCTGCGGGGGCTGCCACGTTCAGGGAGGTCGTGTCGTGAAGATAAACTGCTGTTGGCTGTATGCGATCAACAAGTACGGCTATCCTCCTTCGATTCAAGACACGCACAGGGTGCTTGGTGAGATGGCTGCCCTGGGCTTCGACGCGGTCGAACTGGAGGGTGTGCGCGAGGAGAACCTACGCGCTGTCTACGCCGCTCGCGCGGACCTCCGGCTGCGGTGTGCCGATCTGGGCCTGCGCATGATGAACTTCTGCCCGGTGCTTCCCGAGATCGTCAGCACCGATTCAGCTCGCCGCAGGCACGCCCTTGACCTATTCAAGATCGCCGCTGATCTTGCCGTCTACTTCGATGCCCCGACGGTGCAGGTTGACAGCTACGCCGCGCCGGTGGAGTTCGTGCGCCACCGGCCCTACGACGCCGCCGTGGAGTTCAAGCGCCAGTTCGATGTGCGGATACCGGCTGGGTTCTCGTGGGAGCGCGCCTGGGGTGCTCTGGTTGACGGAGTCCGCGCCTGCGTCGTAGTCGCCCGGGACGCGGGACTCCGCCTGTGCCTGGAGCCCCGGGTTGGCGAGATGGTTAGCAACACCGACGCGCTGCTGCGCCTGATAGAGCAGATCGGCGACCCCTCGTTCGGCGCAGTGCTCGACACCGGCCACCTGCACGCCCAGAAGGAGATCCTGCCCCTTTCGGTCGAGAAGCTTGGGGCTCGCATCTTCTACGTCCATGCCTCCGACAACGACGGTCGCGACAACGAGCATCTGGCACCGGGCCGCGGGACCGTGGACTGGGAGGCGCTCATCCGCGGGTTGCACCGCCACGGCTTCGACGGCTACATCGGGATTGACGCCGGGGGCGTGCCCGACCTCGACGCGCAGTATCGCGAAGGGTACGCCTACATCCGCGCGCTCCTCGAGCGCTTGGGCGGCGAGACGGCGTAGGACACGGGTCGGCGCCTTGCCTCCCGCAACCCCCGCCCGTATAATGAACCGGCCGGCCGGTCCCCCGGCGCACCGCTGCACGCGTGGCCCCATCGTCTAGGGGACCAGGACGCGGCCCTCTCAAGGCCGAAACGG
>CAYLKW010000024.1:0-20133 GCA_964384245.1 uncultured bacterium | reverse complement strand
TCCGGGAAGGCGGGCGGACGGTGGGCGCCGGCGTCGCTGTGAAGGTGGAGGCGTAAAGGGATGGCGGTGGCGCAGAAGATTCGAATCAAGCTCAGGGCCTTCGACCACAAGGTCCTCGACCAGTCGGCCGAAAAGATCGTCAGCGTGGTACGCAAGTCTGGGGCGCGCGTCAGCGGCCCGGTCCCGTTGCCGACAAACCGCAACACCTTCTGTGTCATCCGGTCACCGCATGTCGATAAGGATTCAATGGAGCACTTCGAGATTCGGACTCATCGACGCCTGATCGATATCCTGGACCCCACGCAGAAGACGGTTGACGAGCTCATGCACCTAGACCTTCCCGCGGGCGTTGACATTGAGATCAAGTTGTAGGAGTTGCAGGAGATGACGGCCATCCTTGGACGGAAGCTCGGCATGACCCGCGTCTTCGACGACGAAGGGGTCAGCATCGCCGTGACGGTCATCGAGGCGGGCCCGTGCGTTGTCATGGACGCCCGAACGCCCGAGCGCGACGGCTACGCCGCGATGCGGGTGGCCTTCGAGCCCGTGCCTGACCGGAAGGTGAACCGCCCGATGAAGGGCGTGTTCGCCCGGCGAAAGATGGCAGCCCACCGGGTGATCCGGGAACTGCCCCTGCCGGAGGGCGGGGCTGAGCCCGGGCAGGTTATCACCGTGGAGGGGTTCTCACCCGGCCAGATCGTGGACGTAACCGGCACCAGCATCGGGCGCGGCTTCACCGGCGCGATGAAGCGGCACGGTTTCAGCGGCCAGAGGGACTCGCACGGCGTGTCCCTGATGCACCGCGCGGTAGGCTCCATCGGATCGACGGACCTCGCCCGGGTGCTTCCCGGCAAGCGGATGCCCGGACGCCACGGCAACAAGCGGGTGACCGTACGGCGGCTTCGCGTCGTCCGCGTTGACCCCAAGAACAACCTGCTGCTGCTGCGCGGCGCCACGCCGGGGGTGCGGGGGGCGCTGCTGATGGTGAGGAGCGCATGACGACCATGATACCCAAGGCCACCGCATTCGACGTGACCGGCGCGCCCGCCGGCGAGATCGAGCTGCCCGCGGCGCTCTTCGGCCTGCGGCCAAACCGGGCTCTACTGCACCGCGCGGTGCTCGCCGAACTTGCGAACGCCCGTGCGGGCACACACGCGACCCGCACCAAGGGCGACGTCAGGGGAGGAGGCCGCAAGCCCTGGCGCCAGAAGGGCACTGGGCGCGCGCGCGCCGGAACCCGGCGCTCTCCCCTCTGGACGGGCGGGGGGATCACCTTTGGCCCGCAGCCTCGCGATTACTCTCAGAAGCTCTCCAGGCAGGAGCGGGGCCTGGCCCTGCGGTCGGCGTTGTCGGCCCAGGCCCGGGCAGGCCACATCGTGATCCTAGAGCGTCTGGCCAGCGGCGAGCCCAAGACGAAATCCCTGGCCGCGCTCCTGGAGACGGTGGGGGTGCGCCCCCCGGCGGTTATCGTCGTGGCCGACGCCGAGAAAGACCTGGCACGGGCCGCGGCCAACCTGCGGGGCGTCCGCGTGCTCTCCGCCCTGCGCCTCTCGGTTCGGCACCTGATGGCGCCGCGTCCCCTGGCGATCACACAATCGGCTCTGGCCGTGTTGCAGGAGGCATGGGGATCGTGAACCCGCGCGAGATCATCCGCCGCCCGATTCTGACCGAGAAGAGCCTGCGCGGCAACGAGGGCGGAAAGTACACGTTCGAGATCGCGCGCGGCGCGAACAAGATCGCCGTGAAACAGGCCGTGGAGGCGATCTTCTCGGTGCGCGTGCGTCAGGTCAACGTGATCAACATTCCAGGGCGCATGCGCCGGAGGGGCCGGTACGAGTTCGTCTCGCCCGGCATGCGCAAGGCCGTGGTCACGCTGGCCCCAGGTAACAAGATTGACCTGGAGAGCATGACGTAGGCCGACGGCTGGGAGGCCACGATGGGAATCAAGAAGTTCAAGCCAACGACGCCGGGGCGGCGGTTTGCGACCGTCTCGACCTTCGAGGAGATCACGAAGAGCAGACCCGAACGGGCGCTTCTGGAACCGGTGCGCTCGCGTGCGGGCCGCAACGGGCAGGGCAAGGTGACGGTGCGCCACCAGGGCGGGGGCCACAAGCGACGCTATCGGGTCATCGACTTCAAACGCGACAAGGACGGAATCCCCGCCCGCGTGGCGGCGGTGGAGTACGATCCCAACCGGTCGGCGCGCCTCGCGCTGTTGCACTATGCCGATGGCGAGAAGCGCTACATCCTGGCGCCCGTGGGCCTGCGCGTTGGGGACACGGTGTCCTCCGGCCTGGAGGCCGACATCCGTCCCGGCAACGCGTTGCCGCTGCGGACGATTCCGGCGGGCACGGTGGTGCACAACATTGAGTTGATGCCCTCGCGGGGCGGCCAGATGGTGCGGGCCGCCGGTGCGGGCGCGCAGCTCATGGCAAAGGAAGGCGAAGTGGCGCACATCCGGTTGCCTTCGGGCGAGGTCAGGCTGGTGCCGCTGGACTGCCGCGCCACCATAGGCCAGGTCGGAAACGTGGACCACGAAGCCACCAAGCTAGGCAAGGCCGGGAGATCGCGGTGGCTGGGCCGCCGGCCCTCAGTCCGCGGCGTGGCCATGGATCCATCCAGCCACCCGCACGGGGGCGGGGAGGGACGGTCCCCGATTGGGATGCCGGGCCCGGTTACCCCGTGGGGCAAGCCTACGCTAGGGTACAAGACGCGCAAGGCCAAGCGCTCCGACGCGGTGATCGTGAAGCGGCGCAAGTAGGGCGAGGGAGGTCGGGCACGAGCCATGGGACGATCGCAAAAGAAGGGGCCGTTTGCGGACCAGCACCTTGTCGAGAAGATCAAGGGCCTGAACCGATCCCGTGAGCGGCGCGTTATCAAGACCTGGTCGCGACGCTCGACGGTGCTACCCGATTTCATCGGGCACACGATTGCCGTCTACGACGGCCGGAAGCACGTTCCGGTGTACGTCACCGAGCAGATGGTGGGACACAAGCTCGGCGAGTTCGCGCCGACGCGCACGTTCAAGGGGCACGGCGCGCACACCGAGCGCGCGACGACGCCGAAGTAGGCCGCCGAGGACGACTGGAGGAACAGCATGGAAGCCAAGGCGATCGCCAGGTACACGAGCATGTCGCCCCTGAAAGCTAGGCGGGCGCTGGCGGCCCTGCGCGGGCTCCCGGTCCGAGAGGCCGAGGCCCGGCTGCGGGCCGCGCCTGACATGGCCTCCAAAGCGGTGGTCAAGGTGCTGAAGTCGGCGGTGGCCAATGCCGAGAGCAACCACGAGATGGACGCCGAGGACCTGATAGTAGTGCGGGCCTATGCCGACCGCGCGCCGGTAACCAAGCGGGTCACGCCGCGTGCGCGCGGGCGGGCGGATGTCATCACCAAGCGCAGCAGCCACATCACGGTTGTGGTGGGCGAGCGCACGGGCCGGTAGGTCGGGCAGCGCGATTCCGGAGGTGTGAGGTGGGGCAGAAGGTCAATCCAGTCGGGCTGCGGGTCGGCATCATACGGGACTGGGAGTCCCGGTGGTACGCCCGGAACATGGCGGATCTGATCGAGGAGGACCAGAAGATCCGGCAGGTGATCAAGAAGAAGCTCCACCGCGCCGGGATCTCGCGCGTCGAGATCGAGAGGGCGGCAAATCGCGTGCGAGTTGTCATACACTCCGCCCGGCCCGGCATCATCATCGGGCGCGGCGGCACGGGGATTGACGCTCTCAAGAAGGATCTGGATGCCCTGACCGGCCGCCAGATCATGCTGAGCGTCAACGAGGTGCGCCGGCCCGAGATCGAGGCGCAACTCGTCGCCGAGAACGTGGCGCAGCAGTTGGAGCGGCGGATCGCCTACCGGCGCGCCATGAAGCAGGCGGTCCAGCGAAGCCTCCGGGCTGGGGCCAAGGGCATCCGCATAGCGTGCGGCGGGCGGCTCGGGGGCTCGGAGATCGCGCGCTACGAGTGGTACCGAGAGGGGCGTGTGCCCCTGCACACGCTGCGTGCCGACATTGACTACGGGATGGCCGAGGCGCTTACCACCTACGGTCGCATCGGGGTCAAGGTCTGGATCTACCGGGGAGACATCCTCCCCGAGGGCCGCCGGCACGAGCCCGAGCACCGCCGGCCGCCCCGCCATGAGCCGGCCGCGGGCGCTGGGCCCGTTGTGATTCCAAGCCGGACGGCGCCGGTTAGCGTGAGGAGGCAGGGCAGCAATGTTGATGCCCAAGCGGACTAAGTTCAGGAAGGCGCACCGGGGGAACATGGCCGGCAAGGTCCGTGCCGGCACCTCCGTGGCGTTCGGCGAGTACGGTCTTCAGGCACTGGACCCAGGCTGGATCTCCAGCGCCCAACTCGAGGCAGCCCGGCGCACGATTACCCGGTTTATCAAGCGCGGGGGAAAGCTCTGGATCAGGGTCTTCCCCGATAAGCCGGTCACGAAGAAGCCGGCCGAGACGCGCATGGGCAGCGGCAAGGGGAACCCCGAGTTCTGGGTCACCGTCGTTAGACCAGGCCGGATTCTATTCGAGTTGGCCGGCGTGGCTGAGCCTCAGGCTCGGCAGGCGATGTCCCTGGCATCGCACAAGTTGCCAGTCAAGACCCAGTTCATCTCCAGGGTGGTGGCCTGAGGATGAAGGCGAGCGTGCTACGGGAGATGCTCCCGGCGGAGATCGAGAAGAGGATTGATGAGGCCGAGCGCGAGTTGTGGTCGCTGCGGATCAAGGTGTCCCAGCAGCGCAACACGGCGCGGATCCGCGAGCTGCGGCGCGACGTCGCGCGCATGAAGACAGTGCTGGCCGGCCGCATGGCGGCAGGCCAGAAGTAGGGTCGGAGGGCTGAGCATGGTGGAACGGGCGAGGCGCAAGAGCCAGGTGGGCGTTGTGACCAGCGACAAGATGGCCAAGACCGTGGTGGTGAAGATCGAGGTCGTGGCACGCCACCCGCTCTACAAGAAGACCGTCCGGCGGTCCAAGACGCTCAAGGCTCACGACGAGCAGGGCACGGTCCGCGCGGGCGACCGCGTCCGGATTGTGGAGACGCGTCCTTTGTCCCGCGACAAGCGGTGGCGGGTAGCCGAGATTCTTGAGCGGGCGCGCTAGACGCGCGGGCGGGACTTGAGGTGGAGCGATGATTCAACAAGAGAGCCGATTGAAGGTGGCGGACAACACCGGCGCGCGCGAACTGCTCTGCATCCGGGTCGTGGGAGGGTCCCGCCGGCGATACGCCAGCGTGGGGGACATCATCGTGGCAACCGTGAAGCAGGCCATCCCCAACAGCGCCGTCAAGAAGGGGGAGGTCGTTCGGGCGGTCGTCGTGCGCACCCGCAAAGAGTTGCGTCGTCGCGACGGGTCCTGCATACGGTTCGACGACAACGCGGCGGTGCTGTTGTCCGATGCCGCCAATCCCCGGGGCACCCGCATCTTCGGGCCGGTTGCGCGCGAACTCCGAGAGAAGCAGTTCATGAAGATCATCTCGCTCGCGCCTGAAGTGCTGTAGTAGCGGACTCGGACGGAGGCAGGGACGATGGCGGTAGCAACGGTGCAGAGGCGGCTTCACCTCCGCAAGGGCGACATGGTGGAGGTGACCGGTGGCAAGTTCAGCGGAAAGCGGGGTAAGGTGCTTCGGGTGGCGCCCAGCGACGAGCGCGCCATCGTCGAGGGCGTCAACATCGTGAAACGAGCCGTGAAGCCCAGCCGCAAGGTGCCCCAGGGCGGCATAGTGCCCAAGGAGGCGCCGATTCCGGTGGCGCGGCTGATGATCGTCTGCTCCAGGTGCGGGGAGGCCTCGCGGGTAGGACACCGGTACCTGGGGGACGGGACAAAGGTCAGGTACTGCAAGCGCTGCAAGGAACAGATGGACAAGTAGGCTGCGGGCGGGAGCGAGGAGATAGATGGCCACCAGGCTGAAAGAACGATACCAGGCCGATGTCGTGCCGAAGATGCTCGAGCGGTTTCAGTACCGCAACCGCATGGAGGTTCCGCGGCTCGAGAAGGTCGTCATCAACGTGCGCGTGGGCGGCGCGGTGGCGGACCCGCGGCTGATCGACAAGGTTGTCGAGGACCTTGTGGCGATCGCCGGCCAGCGTCCCGTGGTTACGAGGGCCCGCAGGTCCATCGCGGCGTTCAAGCTTCGCCAGGGCATGCCGATCGGCGTGAAGGTGACGCTGCGCGGTGACCGGATGTACTACTTCCTGGACAAGCTCCTGAACATTGCCCTGCCGCGGATCAAGGACTTCAAGGGCGTCTCCGAGCGCGCGTTCGACGGCCGCGGCAATCTCAACCTGGGTCTCAAGGAACAGCTGATCTTTCCTGAGATCGAGTACGACAAGGTTGACAAGATTCGCGGGATGGACGTGACGGTGGTGACCACCGCGCGCTCGGACGAGCAGGCGCGAGAGCTGCTCCGTCATCTGGGCCTCCCTCTTCGGGAGGCCGCACAGACAGCACCGGGCGCATAGGTCCGGAGGGGGAATCCGCGGGTGGCGAAAAAGTCGATGCTCGAAAAGTGGAAGCGCGCGCCGAAGTTTGCCGTGCGCAAGTACAGCCGGTGCCGCCGGTGCGGTCGGCCCCGCTCCGTTTATCGGCGCCTGGGGGTGTGCCGGTTGTGTCTACGGCAGCTGGTGTACCGGGGCGAGATCCCTGGCATGGTGAAGGCAAGCTGGTAAGGAGGGTAACCCCGTGGGTGGAGTGGTTACGGATTCGATAGCGGACATGCTGACCCGGCTGCGGAACGCGAACGCCGCCAGGCATGACAATGTCCTTGTTCCGACCAGCCGGATGAAGCTGGAGATCGCCAGGATTCTGAAGGCAGAGGGGTTCATCGCCGACTTTCAGGTCGTCGAGCGCCAGCCGCAGAGCCAGTTGCGACTGCTGCTCCGCTATGGTCCCAAGCGCCAGCAGATCCTAACCGGTATCCGGCGCGTAAGCCGGCCGGGACTGCGGATCTATGCGAAGCGGTTGGCCGTTCCCCGGGTGAGGGGCGGGCTGGGAGTGGCAATCCTGTCAACCTCCCGCGGGATCATGACCGACAAGGAGGCCCGCCAGACGGGCTTGGGCGGGGAGGTCATCTGCTATGTCTGGTAGTCTCAGGGCGGGGAGGGAGTAGCCATGTCACGCATCGGGCGCGTGCCCGTTACCCTGCCCGCGGGCGTAGACGTCACGGTAAGCGGCCGGAGCGTCGAGGTGCGCGGCCCCAAAGGGCAGCTCGTCCGACAGATCCACCCCGACATGCGCGTTGCGGTCGAGGGCGGCGCCCTGACGGTTGAGCGGCCGACCGAGCAGAAGTTCCACCGCGCGCTGCACGGGCTGACCCGTGCGCTGATCGCCAACATGGTGAAGGGCGTGGTGGAGGGTTTCAAGGTTGACCTGGAGATCCACGGCGTCGGATACAGGGCCACCAAGCAGGGGCGTGGGCTGGTTCTTCAAGTGGGGTATTCTCACACCGTTGAGCTGACCCCGCCCGACGGAGTAGAGCTGGTGATCCCGCAGCCCAACCGGATCTCGGTGACCGGCAATGATAAGGAAGCGGTGGGGCAGTTCGCCGCCACCCTGCGGGCCGTCCGGCGCCCAGACCCCTACAAGGGCAAAGGAATCCGGTATGCTGGAGAACGGCTGCGTCTGAAGGCCGGCAAGGCCGGGCGCACGGCCGGGAAGGCGTAGGGAGGTCAGAGAGAACGCGATGTACACTCTACCCGATCGCAACGCGCTTCGACGCCGGCGGCACATGCGCTCCCGGCGGCGGTTGGCCGGCGTGGCCGCCCGCCCACGCCTGTCCGTCTTTCGCAGCCTGAAGCAGATCTACGCGCAGGTGATTGACGATCAGACCGGCCGGACGCTGGTGTCGGCCTCGACGCTGGATCCCGAGGTACGCCCGCAGATCGCCGCCAAGAAGAAGACGGAAGCCAGCACGGTGGTGGGCGAGGTGCTGGCCCGGCGCGCCCTGGCCAAAGGCATTGCCGCAGTGGTTTTCGACCGAGGCGGGTACCTCTACCATGGTCGCGTCCGGGCGCTGGCAGAGGCGGCGCGGTCGGCCGGGCTGCAGTTCTAGTGTCTCTGGAGGAGTGACGTGCCGCAACGCATCGATCCATCGTCCGTTAACCTGACCGTTGAGAAGGCGGTCTTCATCAACCGCGTCGCCAAGGTGACGAAGGGCGCGAAGCGGTTCAAGTTCAGCGCCCTTGTGGTCGTGGGTGACGAGGACGGGCACGTCGGGGTGGGCCTGGGGAAGGCCTCCGAGGTGCCCGACGCGATCCGCAAGGCGGTTGAGGATGCCAAGAAGGGGCTGATGAAGGTCCGCCGGAACGGCACCACGATTCCACACGAGATCGTGGGCGCATACGGGGCCTCGCGCGTCCTTCTGCGGCCGGCCTCGCGCGGAACCGGGGTCATAGCCGGGGGCGCCGTACGGGCGGTGCTGGAAGCCGCCGGGATCAAGGACATCCTGACCAAGGCACTGGGATCCACCAACTCCATCAACGTAGCCCGCGCAACGCTGGCCGGGCTGGACGAGCTGCGTCTCCCGGAGGAGGCGGCGCGCCTGCGCGGCCGGCCGATCGAGTCCGCGGCCAGGAGGTCCTAGGATGGCACGCGTGGATCGCCGGACTGAGGGGCAGGAACCGCAGGGGGGCACGATGCCGATGCTGGGAGGGTTGAAGCCACCGCGCGGCGCGCACAGGCGTCGCCGTCGGGTGGGCCGGGGGCTGGGCTCTGGTCGTGGAGCGTACTCTGGCAAGGGCCGCAAGGGCCAGAAGGCCCGCTCGGGCTCTGGACCGCGCCCCGGGTTTGAGGGAGGGCAGACGCCGCTGATCAAGCGCTTGCCGTTCCGTCGCGGAGTGCGCGGCGCGGGCAGCAACATGACCGGCGGCGGGCCCAGGCCCGCGATGCAGGAGGTTCGGCTGCGCGACCTCAACCGGTTCCCGGCGGGGAGCGAGGTTACGCCCACACTGCTGCGGCGCGCCGGGATCGTAGGCGCGGGCCGGATAAAGGTCCTGGCCACCGGCCGGCTGGCGCATCCGCTGACCGTCCGGGCGCAGGCCTTCACCGCGGGCGCGCGCCGGGCGATTGAGGCCGCGGGCGGTCGCGCCGAGGTGATCGGCCAGTGATCCAGGTCCGCTCGATGTCCAACCCGCTGCGGATCCCTGATCTGCGGCGACGGCTGCTCTTCACGGCCGTCATGCTGGCTCTCTACCGGCTGGGAGCCCATCTGCCGGTGCCCGGCGTGAACGTCGCCGCCATCGAGAACCTCTTCAAGCAGAAGGGCAGCCTGTTCAGCTTCCTCGATCTGTTCGTTGGCGGGGCGCTCTCTAACTTCGCCATCTTCGCGCTGGGCGTCTTTCCGTACATCACGGCCTCCATCATTTTCAGCCTGCTGCGGGTGGTCTTCCCGCGCCTCAAGGAGATGGCTACCGAGGAGGGCGAGGCCGGTCGGCGCCAGATAGGGATGTACACTCGCTACCTGACCGTGGTTCTGGCAGTGCTGCAGGGCGTCGGGCAGGTCTACCTCCTCCAGAGCCAGGGAGCCGTCCTCGATCCCCGGCCGCTGATCATGGCCACCATCATCATCACCCTCACCGCCGGGACCATGTTGCTCACCTGGATGGGTGAGATCATGACCGAGTACGGGGTGGGCAACGGTGTGTCGCTGATCATCTTCGGTGGCATCGTGGCCCAGTTGCCTGCGCAGAGCGCCCAGACGCTCACCCTGGTGCGTGCGGGCGAGGTGGCGATCTGGAAGTTCCTTCTGGACATCGTTATCATTCTGGCCAGCATCGTCGCGGTGGTGTTCATCACCCAGGCGGTACGCAAGATCCCCGTCCAGTACGCCAAGCGCGTCGTGGGACGGCGGGTCTACGGCGGGCAATCCACGCACCTGCCCATGCGCCTCATTCAGGCCGGCGTCATCCCGATAATCTTCGCGGTTTCGGTGTTGCAGTTCCCAGGGACCATCGCGCAGTTTTCGCGCTGGGAGTGGCTGCAACGGTTGGGGCAGCAGATCCTGCCGGGGCGGCCGATGGGCGACCTGCTCTACTTCGTGCTCATCATCGTGTTCACGTACTTCTACACAGCGGTATCCTTTGACCCGAACGACGTGTCCAACAACATCAAGAAGTACGGCGGGTTCGTCCCCGGCATCCGGCCGGGGAAGCCGACGAGCGACTACCTGGCACGCGTCACCGAGCGCCTGACGTTCGTTGGGGCGCTGTCGCTGGCCACCATCGCCATTGCCCCGGTCTACATGGCGCGCGGCGCCGGCGCGCTCACCTTGTATCTCGCCGGGACCTCACTGCTCATCGTCGTCGGCGTAGCGCTTGAGACGATGAAGCAGCTCGAGGCCTATGTGCTGATGCGCCACTACGAGGGGTTCATGAAGTGAGCGGCCTGGCGCGATGAACCTGATCTTCCTCGGCCCGCCGGGCGCCGGCAAGGGCACGCAGGCCCGCCTGATCGAGCAGCGGATGGGTATCCCGCAGATCGCAACGGGCGACATCCTTCGGGCGGCGATCGCAGGCAAGACCCCGTTTGGGGAGGCAGCCGACCGATACATGAGCCTCGGTGATCTCGTCCCAGATGCCGTGATGATCGAGGCGGTGGCAGGCCGGCTCCAGCAGCCCGATACGGCGGCGGGGTTCGTCCTGGACGGTTTCCCCCGGACGATCCCTCAGGCCGAGGCCCTGGATGCCGTGCTGGCAGGCATGGACCGACGGCTCGATTGGGTCATCGCGTTCGAGGCGGCCGAGGACACGATTGTCCGCCGGATGAGCGGCCGGAGGATCTGCCGCGCGTCCGGCCACATCTACCACCTGGACTGCAATCCGCCAGCCTCTCCCGGGGTCTGCGACATTGACGGGAGCCAGCTCTGCCAGCGTGACGACGACCGGCCAGAGACGATACGGCGCAGGATTCAGGTGTACCGCGAGCAGTCCCAACCGCTCGTTGCTTTCTACCAGGCGCGGGGGGTCTTCGCCACGATCAACGCCGAGGGCGAGATTGAAGAGATCTATCAGGCCCTGCTGGCCCTGGTGACCCCGCGGGTGCTTGGGTGAAACCGGTCAGCACGATCGAGATCAAGGCCGCGGACGAGATCGCGTGTATGCGGCGCGCTGGACGTCTGGCTGCGCTCGTGATCCGCGAGGTGGCACGGGCGGTGGCGCCGGGCGTCACCACCCAGGACCTGGATCGCATCGCCGAGACGCTCACTCGCGACGGCGGCGGCGTGCCCTCGTTCAAGGACTACAGGGGATACCCGGCGAGCATCTGCGCGTCGGTGGACGATGAGGTGGTGCACGGCATCCCCGGCCCCCGGGTCCTGGCGGAAGGTTCGATAGTCTCCATTGACCTGGGGGTGTTCCTGGACGGCTTCCACGCCGACGCGGCGCTGACCGTGCCCGTGGGCGAGGTGAAGCCGGAGGTCCGGCGGCTGCTGGCGGTGACCGGTAAGGCGCTTGAAGCCGGGGTGGCGGCGGCAAGGCCAGGCGGTTTCCTGGGGGACATCGGGTGGGCTGTGCAGTCAGTGGTGCAGGCCGCCGGATTCTCGGTGGTCCGGGACTACGCCGGGCACGGGATCGGCCGGGCGCTGCACGAGGACCCGCAGGTGCCGAACGTGGGCCGGCCCCGGACGGGCAAGGCGCTCCAGCCCGGCATGACGTTGGCGATAGAGCCCATGGTCAACGCCGGGGGGCCCGAGGTTACCCTGGATGCCGACGGGTGGACGGTGCGCACTCTCGACCACACGTGGTCGGCGCACGCGGAGCACACCGTGGCCATAACGGCGGACGGCCCCAAGATCCTGACTGGACTGGAAGACGCCAGAGTTCTATAATAAGACTTTGTGGGTCAGGTGGTGGGAAGGTCCCTGGCAGAGATGGTCGGCATGGTGGTTACCTCGCGGGCGGGCCGTGATGCGGGCGATCGCTACGTGGTCGTCGGCGCCGCCGGGGACGAGATGGTGCTTGTGGCCGACGGCCGGCGCCGGAGTGCCGGCCGCCCCAAGCGGAAGAACGTGAAGCACCTAGCCGTGCACGGTCCAGCGGGTGAGATCGCCGAGCGGCTGCGTGAGGGCCGGGCCGTAACCGACGAGGATCTTCGGGCGGTGCTGGCCAGACCCACGGAGGACTGATGACAAAGAAGGATGCCATCGAGGTCGAAGGGACGGTCGCGGAAGTGCTGCCGAACGCGATGTTCCGCGTGACGCTGGCCAGCGGACACAAGGTGCTGGCTCACATCTCGGGCAAGATGCGCATCCACTTCATCCGGATCCTTCCCGGTGATCGAGTGAAGGTGGAGCTGTCGCCGTACGATCCTACGCGCGGCAGGATCACCTACCGGTACCGGTAGGGGTCTGGCAGAGGGAGCGGGCAAGCATGAAGGTTCGGGCGTCGGTTCGCACGATGTGCGAGAAGTGCAAGATCATCAAGCGTGGGCGGCGGGTGCTGGTTATCTGCGAGAACCCGAAGCACAAGCAGAAGCAGGGATAGGAGGCCGAGGATGGCACGGATCGCCGGAGTGGATCTGCCGCGAGACAAGCGCATTGAGGCGGCGCTCCCGTACATATTCGGCATCGGGCCGAGTAGGGCCCGGGCGATTTGCCGGGCGACCGGAGTGAGTCCGGACACGCGGGTGCGGGCGCTGGCCGAGGACGAGGTAACACGGTTGCGCGACTTCATCGAGCGTACCTACAAGGTGGAGGGCGACCTACGCCGCGACGTCGCCATGGACATCCGCCGGCTCGTGGAGATCGGTTCCTACAGGGGGCTCCGGCACAAGAAGAGCCTGCCGACCCGCGGTCAACGCACGCGCACGAACGCGCGGACCCGCAAGGGGCCCAAGAGGACCGTGGGTGTTCGCCGCAAGGCCGCAGCCACATCTGCGCCGGCCACCAAGTAGGCGCGAGGGAGATCGAGATGGCAAACAAGCCGAGGGGCCGGAAGCGCGAGCGCAAGCACGTGCCGGTGGGAATCGCCCACATCCGGTCGAGCTTCAACAACACGATCGTGACGATCACCGACCCGCGCGGCAACGTCGTGGCCTGGTCAAGCTCGGGGACCTCCGGCTTCAAGGGTTCCCGAAAGGGCACTCCCTTCGCCGCCAGCGTGGCCGCGGAGACGGCCGCGCGCAAGGCGATGGAACACGGTCTGAGGGTTGTGGAGGTCTTCGTGCGAGGCCCGGGCGCGGGGCGCGAGGCGGCCATACGGTCGCTGCAGTCCGCCGGGCTCGATGTTAGCCTGATCAAGGACGTGACGCCGGTGCCGCACAACGGGTGCCGCCCGCCCAAGCGGCGGCGCGTGTAGGGGGAGCGGATGGGACGCTACACGGAATCGGTCTGCCGGCTCTGCCGGCGTGAGGGCATGAAGCTCTATCTCAAGGGAGACAAGTGCTACACCGAGAAGTGCCCGGTGCACAAGAGGCCGGCGCCTCCCGGGATGCACGGCGTCTCCCGGCGCAAGCTCAGCGAGTTCGGGGTGCGGCTTCGCGAGAAGCAGAAGCTCCGCCGCATCTACGGGGTCTATGAGGCGCAGTTCAAGGCGTACTTCCAACGCGCCTCCAAGTCCAAGGGCGTCACCGGCACCCGGTTGCTGCAGATGCTCGAGGCCCGGCTGGACAACGTCGTCTACCGGCTCGGCCTGGCCGCATCCCGCAAGGAAGCCCGCCAGCTCGTGGCCCACGGGCACCTAGCGGTGAACGGCGGGCGCGTGAAGGCGCCTTCGTACCAGGTTCGGCCAGGACAGAGGGTGACGGCGGCCGATCCTGCCGACCTTCCTCCGAGAGTCAAGGAGCTGGCGGCCCTTCCCGGGCGCAAGCCCCCGTCTTGGCTGGAGTTCGATCCCTCCCGCCTGGAGGCCCGCGTGCTGGCGCTTCCTGCGCGCGAGGAGATAGACGTGCCGGTTCAGGAGCAGTTGATCGTTGAGTACTACTCCCGGTGATGATCCTCCGGGAGCGACCGAAGGGGTGTAGGAGGTAGGTTGACCATGGCTGTGGGCATCGTGTGGGAGGCTCCAACCCCCAAGGTGGAGCAGGCTGAACTCTCTGATACGTACGGCAAGTTCATCTTGGAGCCGCTCGATCACGGGTTTGGCGTGACGCTCGGCAACGCGCTGCGCCGGGTGTTGCTGTCGGCGATCAACGGCGCGGCGGTGACCTCGGTCAAGATTGACAGCGTGCTTCACGAGTTCTCGACGATCAGCGGGGTGGTCGAGGACGTCACCCAGATCGTGCTGAACTTGAAAGAGCTCACGCTCCGGCTCTACACGGACAAGCCCAAGCTGCTGCGGCTTGACGTGAAGGGCAAGAGAGAGGTCACGGCGGCGGACATCCAGGAAGACCCGGAAGTGGAGATCATCAACCCAGGCTTGCACCTGGCTACCCTGGACCGGAAGGACGCGCACCTGGCGATGGAGATCGTCGTCGAGCGCGGGAAGGGCTACGTTCCGGCCGACCGCCATCGCCGTAGCGAGCACGTGATCGGCGTGATCCCGGTTGACTCGATCTTCTCACCGCTCCAGAAGGTGAACTTCACCGTGGAGGACACGCGGGTAGGTCATTCGATTGACCTGGACCGGCTGGTGTTCGAGATCTGGACCGACGGATCCATCCGCCCCGAAGAGGCCCTGCAGGAGGCCTCGCGCATCCTGATTGATCACTTCCGCTTGTTCGCCGGAATTGCGGACGAGGCGGGCCCCGGGGTGAGCTTAGGCGGGTCCGAGGATCCCGGGGTGGCCCGTGCCGCGACGATGCCAATCGAGGAGCTTGACCTGTCGGTACGACCGTACAACTGCCTGAAGCGCGCTGGAATACACACCGTGGGTGACCTGATCCGGAAGACCGAGGACGAGGTCGTCGCGGTCAAGAACTTCGGTCGGAAGTCGCTGGACGAGGTGAAGGAGAAGCTGGCCCTTCACGGGTTCAGTCTGCGTCAGAGCGAGCCGTCGTAGGCGTAGGGAGCGATACCATGGGCATGGGAGCGAAAGGCCGCAAGCTAGGCCGCGACACGGGAGAGCGCCGGGCGCTGTTCCGGGATCTGGTCGGCGCGCTGATAGTGCACGGGCGGATCGAGACGACCGGCGCCAAGGCAAAGGAAACCAAGAAGATCGCCGACACGCTGATCGCCACGGCGATGGGCAACGACATGCACGCGCGGAGACAGGTTCGGCGCTTCCTCACGGATCGAGCCGTGCTGACGCGGCTCTTCGGGGACGTGGTGCCCAAGCTGCAGGCCGGTCGCGGCGGGTACACCCGCGTCATCAAGACGCGGGTTCGCCGGGGTGACGGCGCGGAGATGGCGCTGGTCGAACTGGTCAAGTAAGGGGGTTCGCCGCGTGAGCGAGCCCCTGGTTGAAGTCACCGATCTCCGATACGTCTATCATTCGGACACCCCACAGGCCGTCGTCGCGCTCGATGGCCTGTCGTTCTCGGTTGAGCCCGGAGAGTACCTCGGAATCGTCGGCGGCAACGGCTCCGGCAAGTCCACCCTGGCCAAGCACCTCAACGCGCTTCTCCTGCCCACCTCTGGAACAGTGCGCGTGGGAGGCCTTGACACCCGCGACCGCGCGGCAATCTGGGAGATCCGCCGCCGGGTGGGCATGATCTTCCAGAATCCCGACAACCAGCTCGTGGCCACGGTCGTTGAGGAAGACGTGGCCTTCGGCCCCGAGAACCTCGGACTGCCGCCGGCGATGATCCGGGAGCGCGTGGGGGAAGCGCTCGCAGCGGTGGGCATGACGGAGTTCCGCCGCCGCGCCCCGCACCTCCTCTCCGGCGGGCAGAAGCAGCGCGTGGCGATTGCGGGCATCCTGGCCATGCGGCCGGCATGCCTGGTGATGGACGAGGCGACGACGATGCTCGACCCCGCGGGTCGCGCCGAGGTACTGGAGACCCTGGCCGTTCTCAACCGGCGCGACGGGGTCACCATCATGCTGATCTCCCACGCCATGGAAGACCTGGCCGACGCCGGGCGCATCATCGCGATGGACCGCGGCCGCATAGTGCTCGACGGCCCCGCGGCCAGGGTCATGGCGCGGGCCGACGAGATTCCTGGCGGGCGGCTGGGCGCCCCGCAGATGGCGAAACTCGCGCGCTGGCTTCGGGAGGACGGCCTCCGGCTCCCAGCGGGAGCGCACACGGTGGAAGCCCTCGCGGACGCGGTGGCCGCTGCCGCGGGCCTTGGGACCCAGGGCGATGTCTGATCCGCTGATTGCCTGCCAAGGGCTCTGCCACACCTACCTGCGGGGTACGCCGATGGAGGCGATGGCCCTGGACGGGGTGACGCTTGAGATCCGCCCCGGCGAGGTGGTGGCGATCATCGGTCCGACCGGGTCGGGCAAGTCCACGCTCATCCAGCACTTCAACGGACTGCTGCGTCCGACAGCCGGTGAGGTACGGATCGCCGGGGAGGATCTCTGGGCGCCGCGCGCCGACCGCCGCCGGGCCCGGCAGCAGATCGGGCTGGTCTTCCAGTTCCCCGAGTACCAGCTCTTCGAGGAGACCGTGCGGAAAGACGTCGCCTTCGGACCCAAGAACCTGGGACTGCCTGCTGAGACGATCGCCGCCAGGGTGGACGAGGCCCTGCGCCAGGTCGGGCTCGATCCAGGGCGGTTTGGCGATCGCTCCCCGTTCACCCTCTCGGGAGGCGAGATGCGGCGCGTCGCGCTGGCAGGCGTCCTGGCGATGAGGCCTGGGGTTCTGGTACTGGACGAGCCTACTGCCGGGCTGGATCCGCGGGGCAAGGAAGAGCTGCTCGATCGCATAGCCGCGCTCCACCGGAAGGGCATGACGCTGGTGCTCGTCACGCACAGCATGGACGAGGCCGCCCTCCTGGCCGGGCGCATTGTCGTGATGCACGCCGGCCGGGTGATGCTGGACGGCTCCCCCCACGAGATCTTCGCCCGTGAAGACGACCTCCGGCGCATCGGGCTTGCGCTGCCGCAGGCCGCGCGCCTGGTGCGGTTGCTCCGGGGTCGCGGGATGCCGGTTGGCGACGCGCTGACGATCGTAGAGGCCCGGCAGGTCATCCTGGCTGCCGTGCGGGGGATGCGCCGTGGAGCTCACTAGGTACATCACGGTCGGGCAGTACCTCCCGCGATCATCGCCGCTGCACAACCTGGATCCACGCACCAAGATCCTGGCCACGACGGCGCTGATGGTCACCCTGTTCCTGGTTCCCTCCTTTGCAGGCCTTGGGCTGCTGGCCGCGGGCCTGCTGGCGCTGCTGGCGCTGGGCCAGATCCCGCTCGGGTACGCGCTGAGAGGCCTGCGGCCGATCGCCGTCCTGCTGCTGCTGACGGTCTTCCTCAACACCTTCTTTGGCGGCGGGGACGCGGGGCGCACCCTGTTCCAGGCCGGCCCGCTGGTTGCGACCGAGGAGGGATTCAGGCGCGCCCTGTTCGTGGGGCTCCGATTCATCCTGCTGGTGACCGCGGCCACGCTGCTGACCTTCGTTACCTCGCCGGTGGAGTTGACCGATGGTCTGGAGTGGCTGCTGCGCCCGTTTCGTCGCGTAGGGGTGCCCGCGCACGAGCTGGCCATGATGATGTCCATCGCGCTCCGTTTCATCCCGACCCTTCTGGAGGAGACCGAGAAGATCATGAAGGCCCAGATGGCGCGGGGGGCGGAGTTTGGCCAGGGATCGATACTCCGCCGGGCCCGCGCCTTCGTGCCGGTGCTGGTGCCGCTGCTGATCAGCGCCTTCCGCCGCTCCGAGGAGCTGGCGCTGGCGATGGAGGCGCGCTGCTATCGGGGCGGAGAGGGGCGCACGCGGATGAAGGAGCTGCGATGGCGAATCGCGGACCTGGTGGCAGGCGCGTGCGTGATCGCCGTCTCCACCGTTCTGGTGAGGTTGCGGTAGTTCGCCGTGCGAACCCTCGCGCTGCTGATCGAGTACGACGGCACGCGATACGCGGGCTGGCAGCGCCAGGGCTCCACTCCCACGATCCAGGGCGCGATCGAGGTCGCGGCGAGCTCGATCCTGGCGGAACCCTGCCGTGTATTCGGCTCCGGCCGCACCGACGCGGGCGTCCACGCGCTCGGCCAGGTGGCGCACCTCTCCACCCGCAGCGCTCTGCCGGTGGAGCGCGTCCGGACGGGCCTGAACGCGCTGCTGCCCGACGACATCGTGATCCGCGACGTGCTGGAGGTGGCGCCTACCTTTCACGCGCGCTATGACGCGCGCCTGCGCATCTACCGCTACGCGCTCTTGGCCCGCCCCAGGCCTTCGGCTCTGCTGCGGCGGTACACGCACCACGTCGCCGCCCCACTGGACCTCGAGGCGATGCGGGCCGGCGCCGCCGCGCTGGCCGGTCCGCACGACTTCACCGCGTTCCGCGTCGCGGGAACGGCCACGGCGTCCGCGGTCTGCACCGTGCACGCCGTCGAGGTGGAGCGCCGCGGGGACCTGGTCACGGTGACGGTTGCCGCCGACCGGTTCCTGCGTCAGATGGTGCGGCTGATAGCGGGGTCGCTGGTGGCTGTGGGGCGCGGTGCGCGGCCGCCCGAGGCGATCTCCGAGATCCTGCTGTCCGGGGACAACCAGCGTGCCGGCCCCGCGCTACCCGCCTGCGGCCTCTACCTAGCGCGCGTGCTCTACGACCCGGAGCACGGCCCTGTGCTGAGTGGTGGAGGGCCTGTGCTATAATCGTCGCGCGGGCCCGTAGCTCAAGTGGCAGAGCAGCGCCCTCATAAGGCGCCGGTTCCTGGATCGAGGCCAGGCGGGCCCACCACCGCACGCTTGGCCGCAGGGGTGATGTCCGTGGAAGAACGCGAGCGTACCGGCGTCTTTCAGTTCGGCGACCTCACGGCGCAGGGCGTGCAGGAGATCCTGAGGTTTGTCTACCGCGCGCTTGAAGAGCGGGGGTACGACCCCGTGGATCAGATCGTGGGGTACCTCCTGTCGGGAGATCCGACCTACATTACCAGCCACGGTGACGCGCGGAAGGCCATTCGCCAGGTGGACCGGATCCTGCTGCTCGAGGAGCTGGTTCAGGCCTACGTGGACGCCAGGCTGCGCACCACAGCGTCCTAGCATCGCACGCGCACATCTCGCAGGAGGATCATGTCAGTGGAGTTGATCATCAACGGCGGCCGCCGGCTGCGCGGCGCCGTGCGGGTGGCCGGGGGAAAGAACAGCTCGCTGGCCATCATCGCCGCCTCCGCTCTCGCCCCCGACGTTTCGACCCTCGAGAACGTGCCGCACTGCCGGGACGTCGAAACCCTGCTCGGCATACTGGAGGCGCTGGGCGCAAGCGCATCGCTGGAAGCCGGACGCCTCACGATTGACGCGCGCGGGCTGAACGGCCACGTGGCGCCCTACGACCTGTGCCGGAGCATGCGCGCCTCGTTCTATACCGCAGGGGTCCTGCTCGGACGAATGGGCCGGGCCCAGGTTCCGCTGCCGGGCGGCTGCTCAATCGGCGCCAGGCCCGTGGACTTCCACCTGCGGGGCTTTGCCGCGCTGGGCGCCCGCGTCGTGACAGAGCACGGGTACATGAAGGCCTCGACGCGCCGGCTGAAGGGCAACACCTTCTACGTGCCCCGCAGCAGCGTGGGCACGACGATCAACCTCATGATGGCCGCCAGCACGGCGCGGGGCGCCACCGTCCTCCAGAACGCCGCGCGTGAGCCGGAGGTGGTGGACACCGCGGTCTTCCTGAACCTCATGGGCGCCAGGATCAAAGGGGCCGGCACGGATGCCATCACCATCGAGGGGATCAAAGAGCTGCACGGCAACTCCTATACCATAATCCCCGACCGGCTTGAGGCCGGCACTTACCTGATGGCCGGTGCTGCCAGCGGCGGCGACGTGCTCGTAGAGGGAATGATCCCCGAGCACCTCATCGCCCTGCTGGCCAAGATGGAGGAGGCAGGGATCGAGGTCATCCGCAACACCGACGGCGTGCGGGCCCGCTCCGTCGCCGAACTGCGCGCGGTGGATGTGGATACCGCCCCCTACCCTGGGTTTGCCACCGACCTCCACCCCCAGATGGCCGCGCTCCTCACCCTGGCCCGCGGCGCGTCCACCATACGCGAGACCGTGTTTGAGGCGCGGTTTGCCTACACCGACGAACTGCGCCGGATGGGCGCGGACATCAAGGCAGAAGGCGACAGCGTCCACATAACCGGGGTTGAGCGGCTCACCGGCGCGCCGGTCGAGG
>CAYLKW010000023.1:9774-20184 GCA_964384245.1 uncultured bacterium | reverse complement strand
GGGCCGTTAGCTCAACTGGCAGAGCAGCTGACTCTTAATCAGCGGGTTGTGGGTTCGAGTCCCTCACGGCCCTCCACGGTCGAAGAAGGCATGATTCCTCCGCGGGCGTAGCCGAACTGGCATAGGCGCCAGACTTAGGATCTGGTCGGCGTGAGCCGGTGGGGGTTCGAGTCCCTCCGCCCGCACCAATCGAACTCCGCGCACCGGCCAGGAGGTTTGTGATGAGGGTAGAGTGGAGGCGGGAGCCGCCCAGCCGCGCCGTGCTTGAGGTGGAGATCCCGGCAGAAGAAGTGGCCGGAGCGGTGCGCGCCGCAGCGGCCCGGCTGTCTCAGCGAGTGAAGGTGCCCGGATTCCGCCGGGGCAAGACACCGCGGGCGATGCTAGAACGGTACATTGGACGCGGCGAGCTATACGACGAGGCGCTGGATATCATTGTGGCCGCTGCCTACCCCAAGGCGGTGGCAGAGGTGGGGGTGGTGCCGGTCGGCAGACCGGAGATCGACACCCCCAGCCTGGATGAGGGGCAGCCTCTCCGGTTCACCGCCAGCGTGGACATCTTCCCGGAGGTGGACCCGGGCACCTACGACGAGGTGAGGGTTCCCTTTGAGCCCCCAAGCCTGGCCGAGGCAGAGGTTGACGCCGCCATCGAGGATCTTCGCCGCCGCCGCGGGCGTCTCGTCTCCGCGCCTGGAGTGCATGCGGCCGCGGGTGATTTCGTCCTGATCCGGCCTACGATCGTGGAGGGAACCGATCGGTTCCACACCGGCCGCGAGGTATTGGTGGAGATGGGAGCCGGCGTCTTCCCCCGCGAGATCGAGGAAGCCCTGGCCGGGGCCTCTGCCGGCGAAGAGCGGTCCGCAACCATCGGTGAAACCGGGCGTCTTGTCGCTACGGTGTCCGACGTGAAGCGGCGCGAGCTCCCCGACCTCGATGAAGCCTTCGCGCGAGCCGTGGGAGACGTCGCCACGGTGGACGAACTGCGCGGCCGGATTCGCGAGCGTCTGGTGGCCGAAGCTGCCGCGCAAGCCGGGGAGGCTTACGAGGAGCAGGTGCTGACCGGAGTGCTGGAGCGCGCGACCGTCGAGCTACCGGTCAGCTTGGTAGAACGCGAGATCGAGCATCTCCTGGGCGATCTCCAGGAATCGCTGCGGAGGCGCGGGTACTCCTTGGACCGCTACCTGCAGACAGCGGGAAAGGATCTGCCTGGCCTGCGTGAGGAGCTGCGCCCGCGGGCCGAACGCCGGCTGCGGGCCCGCCACGTGCTGGATGAGATCGCACGCCGCGAGGGCGTGACGCCCACACAGGAGGAGATAGTGGCCGAGGAGGAGAAAGTCGCGGCCGAGTTGCAGCAAGACCTAGCTCGCGTCAGGGAGTGGCTGGCCTCCGAGGGGCGGCGCGAGACGATGATGGCGATGCTGAGGCGCCGCAAGACCGTAGCCACCCTGGTGGACCGCGCCAGGGGCGAGGAAGGACGGGAGCACGCATGACGCTGATCCCGATGGTCGTCGAGCAGACACCCCGCGGGGAGCGCGCGTACGACATCTACTCGCGCCTGCTCAAGGAGCGCATCATCTTCCTGGGCGGTGGCATTGATGACGACGTGGCCAACCTGGTGATCGCCCAGCTCCTCTACCTGGAGGGCGAAGACCCTGACAAGGACATCATGCTCTACGTCAACAGCCCGGGTGGCGACCTGATCGCCTCCCTGGCAATATACGACACGATGCAGTACATCCGGCCGGACATCGCCACGATCTGCGTGGGGCTCGCAGCCAGCGGCGGTGCCCTCGTCCTGGCGGGCGGCGCCAAGGGGAAACGGT
This sequence comes from uncultured bacterium, assembly GCA_964384245.1. Lineage (GTDB taxonomy): Bacteria > Sysuimicrobiota > Sysuimicrobiia > Sysuimicrobiales > Humicultoraceae > VGFA01. The sequence goes on along the minus strand of CAYLKW010000023.1, from coordinate 18,364 downwards.
CATCGCTGCCGTACTCGCGCGTCATGATCCACCAGCCCTGGGGCGGGGCGCAGGGCACGACCTCAGACATAGACATTCAGGCCAGGGAGTTCTTGAAGATGCGCTCGCTGATGAACGAGATTCTATCTCGCCACACCGGCCAGCCGTTGGATCGGATTGAGCGGGATACCGATCGGAACTTCTGGATGAGTGCCGAGGACGCCAAGGAATATGGCATCATTGACGACGTCATCCTCCCGCGCGAGCGGGCCAAGGCCAAGCCCTGATGAACCCGTCCAAGATGTCGTGCTCGTTCTGCGCGAAGTCCCAGGAGCAAGTACGCAAGCTCGTGGCCGGGCCCGGGGTCTACATCTGCGACGAGTGCATTGATCTCTGCAACGAGATCGTGGAGGAAGAACTGACAGGCGAGGAGCGGCGGCCCCAGCTCCGTCCCACTCCCAAGCCACGGGAGATCTACGAAACCCTCAACCAGTACGTGGTCGGCCAGGACCGCGCCAAGAAGGCCCTTTCGGTTGCAGTCTACAACCACTACAAGCGCATCGGCAACCGCCGTCCCTCGGAGGTGGAGCTCCAGAAGTCAAACATCTTGCTGATAGGTCCCACGGGCTGTGGCAAGACGCTGCTCGCCCAGACCCTGGCTAGGATCCTGGACGTTCCCTCTGCGATCGCCGATGCGACCTCGCTGACCGAGGCCGGGTACGTTGGTGAGGACGTGGAGAACATCCTGCTGCGCTTGATCCAGGCCGCGGACGGCGACATCAAGAAGGCCGAGCGTGGGATAATCTACATTGACGAGGTGGACAAGATCGCGCGAAAGAGCGAGAACCCCTCGATCACGCGCGACGTGTCCGGAGAGGGCGTGCAGCAGGCCCTGCTCAAGATCCTCGAGGGCACCACGGCTAACGTACCGCCCCAGGGAGGCAGGAAGCACCCGCACCAGGAGTTTCTGCAGATAGATACAAGCAACATCCTCTTCATCTGCGGAGGCGCCTTCGAGAACCTGGAGCGCATCATCGAATCTCGCATCCGGCAGACCAGCATGGGGTTCGGCGCTCAGGTCGAGCCCCGCAGCAAGGAGCACCTTACCGAGGTCCTGAAGCATACCATGCCCCAGGATCTGCTGCGGTATGGGCTGATCCCCGAGTTCATCGGCCGGCTGCCGGTAATCGTGCCGCTGGAACCCCTAGACGAGTCCGACCTCGTGGCGGTGCTGGTGGAGCCCAAGAACTCACTCGTGCGCCAGTACCAGCGCATCTTTGAGATGGACGGCGTGGAGCTGGTCTTCACCGACGAGGCGCTGCGGGCCATCGCCCGCGAGACGATGTCCCGGCACACCGGGGCCAGGGGACTCCGCACGGTAATCGAGGAGACCATGCTCGACATCATGTACGAGATCCCTTCTCGGGGCGATGTCCGCCGCTGCCTCGTTACCGAAGAGGCGGTGCTGCTGCGGAAGGGCCCGCTGCTGCTCACCGCCTCTGACCTGCAGGCGCAGGTGATGGAGAAGCCGGCGTCCTAGGCCGCTCGGGGCAGGGCTGGCCGTCGCGTGGGAACAGATCCCCGCGGCCGTTCGTTTCAACGGGTAAGGAACGTACAAGGAGGACCGCGTGTCTATCTCTGAGAACCAGGTAACCATTCCAGATCGCCTGCCTCTCCTGCCGCTGAAGGGGACGGTTGTCTTCCCCCACCAGGTCCAGGGGCTGGGCGTGGGCCGCAGGAAGTCCCTCCAGGCCATTGAGATAGCCCTGGAACGGGATCGCCTGATGGTGCTGGCCGCCCAGCGTGACGACGACATCGAGGATCCGCGCCCTAAGGACATCTACACTGCCGGAACCGTGTGCCGGGTGCTCCAGGTGGGCAAGCAGCCCGACGGGGTTCTCCAAGTTGTCGTCGAGGGAGTCGTCCGCGCCACGCTGACCGGCTTCCACCAGGAAGAGCCGTACTTCGAGGTCTCCGTGGAGCCGCGTCCCGACACCGCCGAGAAGACAATGGAGATGGAGGCCTTGATGCGTGGGCTCGTCTCCCAGCTCGAACGGTTTGCCCGCCTCTCCCGGGCCATCCCGCCCGACCAGCTCGTCGCGGCAGCGCAGGTGGAGGAGCCGGGGCGCCTGGCCGACCTGATCGCCCAGCACGTCGCGCTGAAGATCGAGGAGCGCCAGGAGCTCCTGGAGACCGAGCCCAAGATCCGCCTGGAGCGGCTCAGCGCCGTCCTCAGTCGCGAGATCGGCGTTCTAGAACTGGAGCGCAAGATCCAGGGCCGTGTCCGCAAGCAGATGGAGAAGTCGCAGCGGGAGTACTTCCTGAAGGAACAGATCAAGGCCATCCAGCAGGAGTTGGGCGAGACCGACGAGCGGCAGAGCGAGGTGTCCGAGTACAGGAAGAAGATCGAAGCGGCCGCCCTGCCCGAGCACGTCAAGGCCAAGGCCCTCGAGGAGCTGGGCCGGTTAGAGAAGATGCCGCCCATGGTCGCCGAGGCCGTGGTTGTGCGGACATACCTGGACTGGATCCTGGCGGTCCCGTGGACGGCCCGTACCGAGGATCGGCTCGACATTGACGAGGCGCGCAAGATCCTGGACGAGGACCACTACGGCCTGGAGAAGGCCAAGGACCGCGTGATCGAATACCTGGCCGTGCGCAAGCTCTCGCCCGAGTCGCGGGGCCCGATTCTGTGCTTCGTGGGGCCGCCCGGCGTCGGCAAGACATCGGTCGGCAAGTCCATAGCGCGGGCGCTGGGGCGTAAGTTCGTCAGGATCTCGCTGGGCGGCGTGCGCGACGAGGCCGAGATCCGCGGCCACCGCCGCACCTATGTGGGCGCCCTGCCAGGGGATGAAGACCGCCGGAACCCGCAACCCCGTGTTCATGCTCGATGAGATTGACAAGCTGGGCATGGACTTCCGGGGCGATCCGTCGGCCGCGCTGCTCGAGGCGCTCGATCCGGAGCAGAACAACGCTTTCAGCGATCACTACATGGAGGTCGCCCTAGACCTGAGCGAGGTCATGTTCATCACCACCGCCAACATCCTGGAGACGATCCCACCGGCCCTTCGGGACCGCATGGAGGTCATCCGGTTTGCCGGGTACATCGAGGAGGAGAAGGTCAAGATCGCCGAGCAGTTCCTGATTCCGAAGCAGCGCAAGGCCAACGGGTTGACCTCGGGGCAGATCAACTTCACCACCGACGCCCTGAAGCTGGTCGCGCGCGAGTACACGCGCGAGGCCGGGGTCCGCAATCTGGAGCGCGAGATCGGCAGCATCTGCCGCAAGGTGGCGACCGGTGTGGCCCGCGGGACCACGGCCGGGGAGCGCGTCACGCGCGCAAATCTGCACAAGTACCTGGGCCCTCCCAAGTTCCGGTTCGGGGCCGCCGAGAAGGAAGATGAGGTAGGGGTGGCCACCGGCCTCGTCTACACCGAGATGGGCGGCGACGTCGTAGCGGTCGAGGCCACGCTGATGCGCGGGGAGGGTAAACTCTCGCTGACCGGGCAGCTGGGCGACGTGATGAAGGAGTCGGCCCAGGCGGCGCTCTCCTACGTGCGGTCGCGGGCCAAGCGGTACGGCGCGGACGAGGAGTTCTACCAGCGCACCGACGTTCACATCCACGTGCCTGCCGGCGCCGTGCCCAAGGACGGCCCGTCGGCAGGAATCACGATGGCCACGGCCCTGGCGTCGGCCGTCTCAGGCCGGCCGGTGCGACGCGACGTGGCCATGACGGGCGAGATCACCCTGCGCGGCCGGATCCTACCGATCGGCGGGCTCAAGGAGAAGGTGCTGGCGGCCCACCGGGCTGGGCTGCGGACGGTCATCTTGCCCAAGGAGAACGAGAAGGATCTCCAAGACATCCCGGCCAACGTGCGCAAGCAGGTGCGGCTCGTGCTCGTGGACCACATGGACGCGGTGTTGAACGAGGCCCTGCTGCCGCAGAGCGGGCAGGTGATGCCCTCTCCGGCGCCGGTGGTGGCGCCGCCCGCGCCATTTGTCCCGCCGATCCCGTCCGTGCCGACAAAGCCCGAGCGCCGACCGCCTGAGCCGCAGGTGAGCTAGACCGGCCGCAGGCCCAGTGGTATTATCAGGGCACATTCGCGCGACGACGGGGAGTAGTAGACCGGCGCCGACCTGAGCGTGGTACCACGGAGCGCCGCTTCGCCCTTGGCGAGCGGCGTTGCTGTTTTCTGGAGGGATGGAGATGGGGAAGGAAGCGCGGGCAGTCCCGTATGACCCGATGGCCGTGGAGCCGCGACGGTACCAGGAGTGGTTGGAGCAGGGCTGCTTCCGCGCCCCGGTAGACCCCGCCCGGCGGCCGTTTGCGATCATGATGCCCCTGCCCAACATCACGGGAACCCTGCACATGGGGCATGCGCTCAACCACGCCGTGCAGGATCTGCTCACCCGCTGGCGCCGCATGCAGGGGTACAACGCGATGTGGTTGCCCGGCACCGACCACGCCAGCATAGGCACGCACGTGGTCATGGAGCGGGAGCTGGCGAAGCAGGGAAAGACCCGCTTCGACCTGGGACGCGAGCGATTCCTGGAGTTCGCCTGGCAGTGGAAGGACAAGTACGGCGAGCTGATCTATGGCCAGATCCGCCGGATGGGGTCTGGTTGCGACTGGGACCGCGTCACCTTCACGATGGATCCCGGGTACTACAACGCGGTGATCGAGTGCTTCCTGCGGCTGTACGCCAAGGGGTTCATCTACTACGGCAAACGCATGATCAACTGGTGCCCCAAGGACCTCACCAGCGTGTCCGATCTCGAGGTGAACTATCAGCCGGTGGCGAGCTCCCTGTGGTACGTGCGGTATCACGGGGCCGATGGGGAAAGCGGGATCACGATTGCCACGCAGCGCCCAGAGACGATCCTGGCGGACGTGGCCGTGGCCGTGCACCCGGACGATGCTCGATACCGCGATCGGGTCGGCCGCGAGGTCCTGGTGCCCATCGTCAACCGCCGTGTGCCCATAATCGCGGATACCCGGGTGGATCCGGCGTTCGGCACAGGCGCGCTGAAGATCACCCCGGGGCATGACCCGCTCGACAACGAGATCGGCGTCCAGCACGGCCTGCCGGTGTTGGTGATCCTCGACGAGGCCGGCCGGATGACCGCCGAGACCGGACCCTATTCCGGCATGGACAGGTTTGCCGCCAGGGAGGCGGTGGCCCGAGACCTGGAGGCCTCTGGGCTGGTCGAGCGCCAGGAGCCGTACACCACCAACGTGGGGGTGTGCGGGCGCTGCGGCACCGTGCTCGAGCCATACATCACCGACCAGTGGTTCTGCCGCATGGACGAGCTCGCCAGGCCCGCGATTGAGGCGGTACGCCAGGGCAGGGTGCGCTTCCATCCGGAGCGGTGGGCCAAAGTCTACCTGGACTGGATGGAGAACATCCATGACTGGAACATCAGCCGGCGTCTCTGGTGGGGACACCGCATTCCCGTCCATCACTGCGCGAACGGCCATCCGACCGCCGCGCGCGAGGCGCCCGGGCGTTGCCTTGAGTGCGGCAGCACCGACCTGCGCCAGGAGGAGCAGATCCTGGACACCTGGTTCTCCTCCGCGCTTTGGCCGTTTGCCACGCTGGGATGGCCGGAGCAGACCGCGGATTTGGACTACTTCTACCCAACCAGCGTGCTGGCCACCGGACGTGACATCATCTTCCTTTGGGTGGCCAGGATGATCATGTTCGGGCTCGAGTTCATGGGCGAGGTCCCGTTCAGCGACGTGTACATCAACCCCATGGTGCAGAACCTGGAAGGACGGCGGATGAGCAAGTCGCTTGGGACAGGGCTGGACCCCCTCGACTACGTGGAGCAGGGCTACGGCGCCGATGCGCTGCGCTACGCGCTCATCCTGCGCTGCTCGCAAAGCCAGCAGGACCTGCGCTTCGGCGAGAAGATGCTCGAGGACATCCGGAACTTCAACAACAAGATATGGAACGCCGCCCGGTTCGTCCAGATGCACCTGGGCGGGTTCCAGCACGGAGCGGGCGCCGGGGCAGGCTCGCTACGGACCGTTGACCGATGGATACTGAGCCGCTACGGCCGGCTCGTCCGCGAGGTCACGGAGATGCTGGAGGCCTACGACTTCGACAAGGCGGCGCGGCGGCTGTACGAGTTCGTCTGGTCGGAGTACTGCGACTGGTACCTCGAGCTGGTGAAGGTGGACCTCTACCGGGAGGACCTGGCCCCCTCTCGCAGGCAGGCGATTCAGCACACGCTGTGGGCCGTGCTGGAGGGTACCATGCGGCTGCTCCATCCCATCATGCCGCACATTACCGAGGAGATCTGGCAGGCGCTTCCCCACGAGGGCAGTAGCCTGGTCAACGCCCCATGGCCGGAAGGCCGTGGCATTGAACAGGACCTGGCCGCTGAGGCCCAGGTCGAGATCCTCATGGCCGTGGTACGGGCGGTGCGGTCTCTTCGGGCCGATCTGGGTCTGGCATCGGCTGCGGCCGTTGCCCCGGTGCTCCATGCCGGAGGGGACACGCGGCCGTTCCTCGAGGCGCACCGCGAGTACCTGTCTTGGCTGATGCGGGCTCCGGGCCTGACGATCATCGCGGAAGCGGGCGGGAGCCTCACTCCGGGCGCGGTGGGCACCGTGGCGGGCGGGGTGAGGATCACGCTGGGGGTAGGGGAGGCCGACCGGCACAAGGCGCGTCACCGCCTGCAGGCAGAACTGGCATCGGTGCGGACGGACCTTGACCGCATCACGCGCAAGTTGGCAGACGCCTCCTTCGTGGCCAAGGCGCCACCCGAGGTAGTGGAGGAGGAGCGACGGCGTGAGCGTGAGCTCCGCGGTCGCGAGCAGACTCTGGAGGGATACACGAGGGAGCTGGGCTAGGCGCTCTTCTCGATCGGTGCCGGAGGAGTTCGGCGGATCCCGACGAAAGACCCGTCTGTGCGGATCAACACCTTCCTGATCGGCCTGGTGGTCGTCGCCCTCTTCATCGGCTCGCTCATCGTTGGCTACTTCGCAGGGGAGAAGTACATCAACCCGCGGTCTGGGGCGCCTGGGACAGAACGGGCAGCCCCGGCTCCGCCGCCAGCAGCTCCTCTGCCTAGGCCTGCGCCGCCATCGGCCCCGTCGGTGCCAGCACTCCCGCTTCCGCCAACCGCACCGCCTGCGCAGCCCGGGCTCGCCACCCCGCGCCTCCCGGAGCCCCTGCCGCCGGCTGCCACCCCAGGGGCCGAGGAATCACCGCCGGCCGTGGCCACCCCACGGGCCGAGGGATCGCCGCCGCCCGCGGCCGGTCCGGCTACGCCCAGGCCAGAACGGTCTCCGGCGCCCCCAGCCGTGGGGGCAGAGGCGACGCCTGCCGCGACCCTATACCGGGTTCAGGCCGGCGCATTCGCCAGCCGCGAGAACGCCGAGGCGCGCGTCGAGGCGCTGCGCTCATCCGGATTCAGCCCCTACATCGTTCGGGAGAGCGGCTTGTTCAAGGTCAGGGTGGGGGCGTTCCACGACCGGACCCTGGCCGAGCAACTGGCCGAGCGGCTCCGCGCCGCGGGATACGAGGTCGCCATCATCAGGTGACAGCAGCGCCGGAAGCAGGAGGAAGAGCGATGGCCTACAGCAACATCCTCGTGGATCAGCATGGCGCCGTGGCGGTGATCACATTGAACCGCCCCAAAGTCCTCAATGCGCTCAACCAGGCGACGATGGGCGAGCTGGCCGCCGCGCTGGACGCGGCTGAGGCCGACGACACGGTGCGATGTGTGGTGCTGGCCGGGGGCGAGCGGGCGTTTGCCGCCGGCGCCGACGTGAACGAGTTCGCGTCAGCCACGCCGGCCGAGATGCTTACCGGCTACCGGTTCGAGCAGTGGGAGCGTGTCCGCAAGTTCAGCAAACCGATCATCGCGGCGGTGCGCGGATTCGCGCTGGGCGGTGGTTGCGAGCTGGCGATGGCTTGCGACATGATCGTCGCGGGTGAAGGGGCCAGGTTCGGCCAACCCGAGATCAACATCGGGATCATCCCGGGGGCTGGTGGCACGCAGCGCCTCACGCGCGCCGCTGGTAAGGCACGCGCCATGGAGCTGATTCTGACCGGCCGCCCGTTCTCCGCGTCTGAGGCCCAGGCCATCGGCATGGTTACCCGGGTCGTGCCTGACGAGGCGGTCCTGGACGAAGCCAGGGCCCTGGCCAACCAGATCGCCTCGAAGCCCCCGGTGGCGGTCCGCATGGCCAAGGACGCGATTCTCAAGGCGCTTGACACCACGATTGAGGGCGGGCTCGACTACGAACGCAAGGCGTTCTATCTGCTGTTCGCCACGGAGGACAGGACCGAGGGCATCCGGGCATTCCTAGAGAAGCGGGCGCCGGATTGGAAGGGCCGCTGACTGCCTACCAGACGCTCACCGCGTCGCATGACGGCGGCGTGCTCACGATAACGCTCAACCGGCCCGGTCTGCTCAACGCGATCAACGAGCAGATGGCGGCAGAGATGAGCGACGCCGTGGGGTTGGCCGGGCGATCAGACGAGGTGAGGTGCGTTGTCCTGACCGGGGCAGGGAGGGGGTTTTGTTCCGGGCAGGACCTCCGCGATCGCGCAGGAACCACCGGGATCTCCTACGGCGCACTCCTCAGGACGCGTCTCAA
>CAYLKW010000023.1:0-9674 GCA_964384245.1 uncultured bacterium | reverse complement strand
ATCGGCCTGATCCCTGACGGGGGGGCCACGTTCCTCCTGCCGCGCCTCGTGGGGCTGGCCTGGGCCTTGGAAATCGCCTTCAGCGGCGAGCCTGTGGAGGCCGCGGAGGCGCTCCGGCTGGGCCTGGTGACCCGGGTGGTGCCCCACGACGATCTGCCCGCATCGGCAGCCAGTCTTGCTCGACGGCTGGCCGCGGGTCCGACGCGCGCCCTGGGCCTGATCAAGCGCGCGGTCAACGCCGGTCTGGGCGGGTCGCTCGATGCCGCGCTCGAGAACGAGGCGCTGCTTCAGGAGATCGCCGGCCAGACCGCGGACCACGTCGAAGGCCTTACGGCGTTTCTGGAAAAGCGGCTGCCGCGGTTCGAAGGGCGGTAAGACAGAAGCCCCGCCAGGAGAGGGAGAGGCTACCGGTTTCGTGGCCTCCACTTCGCGCGCCCCTCTTACTTAACATAAGAGACATTATGCGAAGTAGCCTGGGCACCCCCTCGGGGCCGAAAGAACCCGAACGCATGTTTGCATCGGCCCCATGGTCTGCTATCATTGTCGTTAGGGCTTCTCCGGGAGGCGGCCATGGCGTCCGGGCTCACGCAGCGACAGCAGGAGATCCTCACCTTCGTGGCGCGCTTCATCGAGTCGCGCGGCTACCCGCCCTCGGTGCGCGAGATCGGCCAGGCCATGGGGCTTTCCAGCAGCTCGACCGTGCACAGCCACCTCGAGGCGCTTGAGCGCAAGGGTTGCCTGCGCCGCGATCCAAGCAAGCCGCGCGCCCTGGAGCTGCTGCGTGGTGCCGTTGGAGCGGGCAGGCAGTACCTAGGCCTGGCGCTGCCGCTGATCGGACGCGTCGCTGCGGGCACCCCGATTCTCGCCGAAGCGAACATCGAGGACTACGTGCCGGTGCCCTCCGGATGGACGGATGGGGCCGAGGCGTTCGTGCTGCGGGTGCGCGGGGACAGCATGATCGAGGCAGGCATTCTGGACGGCGACCTGCTGGTCGTGCGGTGTCAGCGGACTGCCATCAATGGTGACATCGTGGTGGCGCGACTGGGCGACGAGGCGACGGTCAAGCGGTTCTTCCGTGAGCGCGGCCGGATCCGACTGCAACCGGCCAACGCGGCCATGGAGCCCACCTACGCCGATGAGGTCGTTGTTGAAGGCAAGGCCGTTGCGGTGCTGCGCCGGCTAAGCTGATCCCTTTGCACGGGCCCGCCGCTCGCGCGCAGGGATCTTGAGCGCCCAAAGACGCACCGCGAGCGGCCCAGGGACCTCGGCCTCGATCCAGGCCCCCTCCTCCCCGTACCGCTCAGCCAGCACCCTACCCTGGTCGTGGATCTGCGCCATGAGCCTGGCGTCACCGTAGGGCACGTGCAGGCGGAGCCGCACCCACGGTTCGGGCAGCCGGCGCCCGATTGCCTCCAGCAGTTCAGGCAGCCCGTCGCCAGTCGCCGCTGACACGGCCACCGCATCCGGGTGTGCCACGATCAGCCACCGCACCTGCTCTGCCGTCAGCAAGTCGGTCTTGTTGAAGACAAGAAGCGTGGGATGGCTGCCCGCCCCCAGCGAGGCCAGCAACCCCGTCACCACGCGCACCTGCTCCGGCCAATCGGGATGGCTGGCATCGGCCACGTGGAGCAGCAGATCGGCGTGCACTACTTCCTCGAGCGTGGCGCGAAACGCCGCAATGAGCTGCGTGGGCAGCCGCCGGATGAACCCTACCGTGTCTGCTAGCACGATCGGGCGCTTGTCGGGTAGCACTAGGCGCCGTACTGTTGGGTCCAGCGTGGCGAACAGCTTGTCCTCCACGAACACCCCTGCGCCGGTCAGCGTGTTGAGCAGCGTGGACTTGCCCGTGTTCGTGTAGCCCACCAGCGCGACCTGGGGCAGGGCGGCGTCCTGGCGCGGCCGCCGCTGTCGGCCTCGGTGTTGCTGGACGGCGTTGATCTCGCGCTGCAGTTCCGTGATCCTGGCACGGATGCGCCTGCGGTCAACCTCCAGCTTCGTCTCGCCAGGCCCGCGCGTGCCGATTCCGCCTCCAAGTCGCGAGAGCAACACTCCGCGGCCGGTGAGGCGGGGCAGCAGGTAGTTGAGCTGCGCAAGCTCGACCTGCAGCCGCCCTTCCCGACTCCGGGCCCGGCGCGCGAAGATGTCGAGCACGAGCGCGGTGCGGTCCAACACCTTGACGCCGAGGTCGCCCTCCAGCACGCGCTGCTGCACCGGCGTGAGATCGTCGTCAACCAGCACGAGATCGGCAGTAGATGCCTCGGTGGTGCGCAGGACCTCCTCCACCTTGCCCCTTCCCAGGTAGCGCGCAGGGTCGGGACGGGTGCGGCGCTGGATCACGGTGGCAACCGGGTCTGCCCCGGCCGTCCTGGCCAGGCTGGAAAGCTCATCCAGCGACGGCGCCGAATCGCCTGAACGGTCCATGGCAACCAACACTGCGCGCTCCGGCCGGCCCGCGGCCGTGGGCCGCGCACCCGCCCGCCGCCTGGCGGCGTCGGCCATCCGCGTCAGCGGCTGCAGGTCCAGCTCGTCGAGCATCTCCAGCGCGTACGGCCCTTCCACGACCGTCCGGGCGCCGTCCCCGGCAGAGCCTACGGGCGCCTGCTCCAGCAGCCATAACGCGGTGGGACGACCGCGGCTGGTTCCCACGGTGACCACCAGGTCGAGATCGAGGAGTTGGAGCACCTGGCGGTCGCCGTCGTCGGGCCGGCCATCGGCATGGGGATGGGCCTCGACGTATCGCAGCATGGAGCCGCGTCCCCCTACCCGCCTCCCCATCTCGTCGGCAAGGGGCTGCCAGCGGCGGCTCACGATCACGTGCGCGACCGTTCCGTTTCGGTCAAGGAGCACACCCACCTCGCGCCGCAGCGCATGGGCGATGTGGGCGAGGATCTCGATGAGGTCTGCGCCGGCAATGCGGTTCGCCGGCGCCTTCCGCCTCTCGAGGGCCTCCAGCATCCGGCGGTGGGTGGGAGTAACCGTGCGGGGCAGTCCCCAGGTGGCGCCGATTACCGCATCCCCCTCCCCTGGCCGCGCCTATCCATAGGCCTTCCGGATGCGGTCCAGCGCCTCGTCGAGCCGCGCGTCCGGCGTGGTGAGCGAGAGGCGTACGTATCCTTCACCGCAGGCCCCGTAGCCGACCCCGGGCGTGATGACCACACCGGTGCGTTCCAGGACCTCGGCGGCAAAGGCCACCGACAAAGCGCCGCCAGGTGTCGGCATCCAGACATAGAGCGTCGCCCTGGGCACCGGTGGGGACCACCCGACCGAGCGCAGGGCTGAAACAAGCCGGTCCCGGCGGGCGCGGTAGGTCGCGAGCGTGGGCGCGATGACCTCCTGGGGGCCGGTAAGCGCGGCCACCGCGGCGTGCTGCACCGCTCGGAACACCCCGGAATCCACGTTGGTCTTGAGCGTGCCCAACGCGTCCACCGCCTCGGCGTTTCCCACCGCGAACCCAACCCGCCATCCGGTCATGTTGAACGCCTTGGAAAGCGAGTGCAGTTCGATCGCCACCTCCTGGGCGCCGTCCACCTCCAATATGCTCGGGGGTCGGTAGCCGTCGTATGCGATCTCGCAATAGGAGTTGTCGTGCACGAGCAGCAGCCTGTGGCGCCGTGCGAACTCAACCGCGCGCGCGAAGAACTCCAGATCAGCGGTGGCGCCGGTGGGGTTGTTAGGGTAGTTGAGGAAGACCAACCGCGCGCGCCCAAGGACCTCGTGGGGAACGCGGTCGAAATCCGGCAGGAAACCGCGCTCGGCCTCCAGCGGCATCGCTACCGGCTCCCCATCGGCCATGATCGTTGAGGAGCGGTAGACCGGGTATCCAGGATCTGGCACCAGCGCGACCTCGGAGGGGTTCAACACGGCCCAGGGGAGGTGCGCCAGCCCCTCCTTTGAGCCGATGAGCGCCAACACCTCACGCTCTGGATCCACCCTTACCCCGAACCGCTTCATCACCCAATCAGCGGCCGCCTGCAGGAACTGCGCGGTGCCGCGATAGGGCGGGTACCGGTGGGTGCGCGGGTCCTGGGCGCCTTCCTCGAGCGCGCGGACGATATGGGGCGGCGTCGGCAAGTCAGGGTCGCCCACGCCAAGGTTGATCACGTCCACTCCTTTGGCTTCCAGTTCGGCTTGCTTGCGATCGAGGTCGGCAAACAGGTACGCGCCAATTCTGCGAAGTCGCTGTGACTGCATCACGCCTCCCCATGGATGAACAGCGTCGAGTTCATGATAGCATGCACGCGCTCGACCACGCTTTCCTGCGTCAGATCGGTCGCGTCCACCCAAAGGATCCTTACATCGCGCCTGAACCAGGTGAGCTGTCGCTTGGCGTAGCGACGGGTGTTGCGCTTTAGCCGCCGGATGGCCTCGGCCTCGTCGTAGGCGCCCGTCAGCCATCCGGCCATCTCCTTGTATCCGAGCGCCTGCATGATCGGGGCAGTAAGGGGGACGCCTCGATCCAGCAGCCGCCGGGTTTCTGCCTCTAGCCCGGAGGCCATCTGCGCCTCGACGCGCGCGTCAACGCGCCGGTAGAGTTGGGTTCGCTCCATCGCAAGGCCCACCATCGCCACTGCACCCGCCACGGCACCGCCGCCCTGCCGCTGCTGCGTTGAGATGGGACGTCCAGTCCGCAAGACAACCTCCATCGCGCGGATCACGCGGCGCAGGTTGTGCGGGTGGATGCGGGCTGCCGCGGCCGGATCGAGGACGGCAAGACGCGCGTGGAGATGCCCAGGGCCGTGGCCATGCTCGTCTGCCTCCAGCGCGGCGCGCAGCGCGTGATCCGGGGGTACCGGGGGGAGCGAGAAGCCGTCCACAACTGCCCGGATGTAGAGGCCTGTTCCGCCCACCAGCAGCGGCAACCGGCCCCGCGCGCGGATATCGGCCAGCGCCTGCTGCGCCAGCCGCTGGTAGTCGGCCAGCGTGAACGCCTCCCCTGGATCGGCCACGTCGAGCAGGTGGTGCCGCACGCGGCCGCGCTCGTCCGGGGTCGGCTTGGCCGTGCCGACCTCCGCACCGCGGTAGACCGTGCGGGAGTCGGCCGCGACTATCTCGGCGCCCATGCGCTCCGCCAGAGCGACGGCCACCGCGGTCTTCCCCACCGCGGTGGGACCGCACAGCACCGCAAGGCGGTCGGAGGCGGCTATCCTCTCAGAAACCATCGTTCGATCTGTTCGCGGGAAAGGGCAATGATCGTGGGGCGGCCGTGGAAGCAGGTGAACGGATCCTCGGCCGCGTTCAGGTCGGCCAGCAGTACCGAGATCGCCTCAGGGCTCATCCGGTCACCGGCGCGTATCGCGGTGTGGCAGGCTGTAGCGATGGCGATACGCTCCAGGGGGTCCGCCCCCTCCCCATCCTCCTGAAGACTCCCAAGCGCGCGCAGCAGGAGGCCCACGCTCGGGGCGCCTGGGATCGCGGCCGGGACCGCGCGCAGGATCGCCGTGCCGGCGCCAAACGGTTCAACCTCGAACCCCATCTCCGCAAGACGGTCGCCCTGGCCGACCAGCAGCGCCATCTGCGCGGGCGTTAGTTCCACTGTCAGCGGAACCGCCAGGCCCTGGCTGACAACGCTTCCCCGGCGGCGGGCCGCGATGAGACGTTCGTAGAGGACGCGCTCGTGCGCGGCATGCTGGTCAACAAGGTAGAGACCGTCGCCTGCCTCAGCCAGTATGTAGGTATTGAGCAACTGGCCGACGGGGCGGAGCATCGGCAAACGCCGGGGGACGACCGATCCGTAGATCGGTCCGGCCTCGCGCGCCGCGGCCTCCCCTGCCCCAGGCAGGAGCGTGAGTGTCTCGCCCGCGGCAGGTGCTCTCAGGACCGCGGGGTCGGCCGCGTGCCGGATGAGTGGGCTCGAGAGCAGCGCTTCCCGAATGCCGCCTGCCACGGCGCCGAACAAGCGCGACTCCTCCCTGAACCGCACCTCCATCTTGCGGGGGTGGACGTTGACGTCGAGTGCGGCTGGGTCCACCTCCACGAACAGCGCGAAGGCCGGGAACCTGCCCACGGGCATCAGTTGCGCGTAGCCCTGCTCTACGGCCCGCCTCAGCAGGGCGCTCTGAACGGGACGGCGGTTGACGAAGAGGTGCTGGCCGGTGCGGTTGGGCCGGCCGTGCTCAGGGCGAGCGAGCCAGCCGTGGAAGGCGCCCGCGGGCACCGCGCCCCGCACCTGGACCAGTTCCTGGGCCCCCCCTGCTCCCAGCAGCTCAGCCACGCGTTGAACCGATTCTGTCCGGGGCCACCTCCCGGCCTCGCGGCCGTCTGCCTTCAGCCGAAAGGCGACCTCAGGGTGCGCCATCGCCGCGTGCTGCAGCGCCTCAGCGAGCAGCGCCTGCTCGCGGGCCGGGGATCTCAGGAACTTCAGGCGTGCAGGGGTGTTGTAGAAGAGCGAGATCACCTCAACCGTCGTTCCAGGGGGGGCGCCGTGTGCGCCGGCGGCCTGGACCTCGCCCCCGGCCACCGTGACCCGCACTGCGCTGGTAGCATCCTGCGTGCGGGTGGTGAGCGTCACCCGGGAGACCGCCGCGATGCTGGGCAGGGCCTCCCCCCTGAAGCCGTAGCTCGTAACCCGCTCCAGGTCCTCGACACACGCGATCTTGCTGGTGGCGAAACGCTCGAAGGCAAGGCCGACCTGGTCCGGGGGGATCCCTTCGCCGTCGTCGGTCACCCGGATCAGACGGAGACCCGCGCCCTCGGCCTCAACGGTAATCGTGCGGGCGCCGGCATCCAGGCTGTTCTCCACCAGTTCCTTGACCACCGAGGCAGGACGCTCGACCACTTCGCCGGCGGCTATGCGCTCGGCGACCGACCGTTCCAGTACGTGGATCCGCGTCACTGCAGCCGCCGGTCCCGGCGATCCGGGGCGCTGGCCCTCCTTCCGCGCGCGCGTTCGCGCAGATCCGCCAGGACACGCAGGGCTTCCAGCGGGGTCATCGTCTCGATGGCCATGCCCAGCAGCTCCTCTTCAAGGGGAGACGCGAGTTCCAGGGCCAGCGGCAGCTGCCTGGGCCGCCGCGCCCGGGAGGGCACGGGCTCGGCATCGCCCTCGCCAGGCCTAGCCGCGGCGGCCTCGAGCTGCTGGAGGATGCGCCCGGCCTGCGCGATCACCTCCCCTGGAATGCCCGCCAGCCGCGCCACGTGGATGCCGTACGACCGGTCCGCCCGTCCGTCGGCCACCGTGTGCAGGAACACGATCTGCTCTCCCTGCTCCTGCACCTGCATGGCAACGTTGTGGACGCAGGGCAGCATCTCCGCCAGTTCTGTGAGTTCGTGGAAGTGAGTGGCAAAGAGCGTTCGTGCGCCGATGCGGTCGTGCAGGTACTCGACCACGGCCCAGGCCAGGCTCATCCCGTCGTAGGTGCTCGTCCCGCGTCCGACCTCGTCCAGGAGGACCAGGCTGCGCCGGGTGGCGCCGTGCAGTATGCGGGATACTTCCTGCATCTCCACCAGGAAGCTGCTCCGGCCCGCGGCGATCTCGTCCATGGCTCCTACCCGCGTGAAGATGCGGTCGGCGGCGCCCACGCGCGCCCAGGCAGCGGGCACGAAAGAGCCCATCTGCGCCATGATGGTGATCAACGCTGCCTGGCGTAGCAGCGTGCTCTTGCCCGCCATGTTGGGGCCCGTGACGATTAGCAGCGCGCGGTCACGCACGTCCAACCGCAGATCGTTGGGCACGAACCGCTCGCCTTCGAGCAGGCGCTCCACCACCGGATGCCTGCCTTCGCGGATCTCCAGCACCGGCTCGGCAGACATCTCCGGCCTGACGTAGCCTCCCCTCTCCGCGGCTTCGGCCAGGGCCAGCAGCACGTCGGTCTCGGCCAGCGCGCGCGCCACCTCCAGCAGGGAGGACGCGCGCGCGGCCACCGCGTCGCGCAGCGCCGAGAACAGTTCGAACTCCAGCGCGGCGATGCGTTCCTCGGCGCCCAGGATGGCGGCTTCGCGCTCCTTCATCTCGGGCGTGATGTAGCGCTCGGCGCCGGTCAGGGTCTGCTTGCGGATGTAGTCCGCGGGCACCAGGTGCTGGTTGGCGTTGGATACCTCGATGTAGTACCCGAAGACCTTGTTGAAGCCCACCCGCAGAGAGCGAATGCCGGTACGCTCACGCTCGGAAGCCTCCAGGCCGGCTATCCAGGCCTTGCCGCCGGAAGCGGCCTCGCGAAGATGGTCAAGCGCGGGGTCGTACCCTGGCCGGATCATCCCTCCATCGCGGAGGCCCACCGGAGGATCATCCACCATTGCGCGGGCGATGTGGGCAGCTACGTCTCCGTGCGGATCCATCGCGCCTGCGAGGCCGGCAAAGCGCGCATCAGGCAACCGCGCGCCCTCCTCGCGCAGCGCGGGCAGTCGCTCAAGCGCCTCGCGCAGGGCGCACAGGTCGCGCGCGGTGGCCGACGCGTGGCCGATCCGGCCCACGAGACGCGCCAGGTCAGGTAGCGCGCGCAGCGTTCCTCGCACGGTTTCCCTCCGGCCGCGGTCCTCCAGCGCGGCGCCCACCGCGCGGTGCCTGGCCTCGATGGCTTCCACCTCCACGAGCGGGCGCAGCAGCCACTCCCTGAGCAGCCGCGCGCCCATCGCGGTCGCGGTTTCGTCCAGCACTCCAATGAGGGTGTGTCGGGCACCGCCGTTGCCGCGGTTACGCAGCAGTTCGAGGTTTCTGCGCGTGATCTCGTCGAGCTCGAGGACCGACTCGGTGCCGTACACGCGGAGACCGCGCAGGTGCGCCAATGGGCTCTGCTGCGTCTGCTGGAGATACTGCACCAGGGCACCCGCGGCGGCCGTGGCGAGCGCCAACCCCTCGCATCCAAAACCCTCCAATGACGCAACGCCAAAGTGGTCGAGCAGCGCGCGCCGGGCCACACCCGGCTCGAAGCGCCAGGCGTCCAGTTGCGTCCACCGGCCCCCTGTAGCCTGGTCCTCTCCAGCGGGAACCTCACCCGCTGGGACCGCGATCTCTCGCGGGTCCAGGCGCGCGAGCTCGTCGGACAGCCGGCGCTCGGCGTCGGAGCCCTCTATCTGGGTTACCAAGAAGTCCCCGGTCGAGAGGTCCACCGCGGCCAGGCCCCAAGCGCCGCCCTCGCCGGCCACCGCTGCCAGGTAGCGGTGCTCGCGCGCCGGAAGCAGCGCGGCGTCCATGACCGTGCCAGGCGTGACCACGCGGGTCACCTCCCGGCGCACCAGCCCGCGCGCCTTGCGTGGATCCTCTACCTGGTCACAGATCGCCACGCGGTACCCGCGGTCCACCAGCCGCGCCAGGTGGACTGCCAGCGCATGGTGGGGCACGCCGCACATGGGCACGCGCCTTCCCTTGCCCGCCTCGCGGGAGGTCAGCACTATGTCGAGCTCCCGCGCGGCTACGCGTGCGTCATCGAAGAACAACTCGTAGAAGTCTCCCAGCCGGAACATGAGCAGCGCGCCCGGGTGCCGGGCCTTTAGCTCCTGGTACTGGCGCATCATCGGTGTCAGCGAGGAATCGCGGGTCACCCCACAATGCTACCATAGCGCGCGCCGTCCTGAGCGCGCCCCTGCTGTTGATTCGCCCGGACCCGCCGCCTGTCATGGGGCCAACACACCGCGTCGCAGTTTGAGAAGGAGATTGATCGTGGACAACCCTGCTGCCGCAAACTCCAAGCACCGCAGTCGTGAGATCACCGAAGGCATCCAGCGTGCCCCGCACAGGG
>CAYLKW010000022.1:0-20624 GCA_964384245.1 uncultured bacterium | reverse complement strand
CCACCGAGGGCGGCGAGGCCACCTTCGTGGCAGCGGACGTGTCCAGACCGGATGAGGTCCGACTGCTGGTCGAGGCGACGGTGGCGGCCTTCGGTCGCCTGGACATTCTGGTGAACAACGCGGCCATATACAGGCAGGGGAACGCTGAGACCACCACCGAAGCCGACTGGCAGCGCATGCTGGAGGTCAACCTGACCGGTCCGTTCCTGTGTGCCAGGTACTGCCTTCCGGTCATGCGGCGCGGGGGCGGAGGCGTGATCGTCAACGTGGCCTCTGAGGCCGGTCTTGTTGGGATCCGGGGGCAGGTGGCCTACAACGTCACCAAGGCAGGCCTGATCGGTCTCACACGGAGTCTGGCCGTGGACGGCGCGCCGGAGGTCCGCGCCAACTGCATCTGCCCAGGCACCTCGGACACTCCCCTGGTAGCAGCAGCCGTGGCGCGCCAGCCCGACCCGGCGGCGGCACGGCGCGCGCTTGAGTCGGTCCGGCCCATGGACCGCCTGGGACGCCCCGAGGAGATCGCGTTCGGCATCCTGTGCCTGGCGTCCGACGAGCTCGCCTACGCGACCGGGGCCGTGCTGTCGGTAGACGGCGGGTACACCGCGCAGTAGGGGTTCTGAGGTGTTTGGCGGCGAGATCCTCCGACTCGAGGGCATTGACAAACGCTTCCCCGGTGTCCACGCTCTGAACCAGGTGGACCTCGACCTCGCAGAGGGCGAGATCCACATGCTGCTGGGCGAGAACGGCGCCGGTAAGTCCACGCTCCTCAAGGTCCTGAGCGGCTCGATACAGAAGGATTCGGGCCGCATCCTGTTGCGCGGCCGGCCGGTTGAGATCGCGGATGCCCACCACGCCCGGGCGCTGGGGATCGGGATGGTCTACCAGGAGCTCAGCCTGGTGCCGGGTCTGACCGTGGCGGAGAACATCTTTCTGGGACGGTGGCCGACCCGCGCCGGAGGGCTGATCAACTGGCCTGAGATGGTGACCCAGGCCGAGGCCGTGCTGGGCAGCCTGGGAGTTCCTGTAGACCCGCGCGTGCGGGTGCGCAACCTCTCCGTTGCGGAACAGCAGTTGACGGAGATTGCCAGGGTCCTGGCCCTGGATGTCCAGATCCTGCTGCTTGACGAACCGACCTCGGCCCTATCCGATCGGGACCGCGATCGGCTGTTCGGCTTCCTCCGGGGATTGCGGGGTAAGGGCGTGTCGGTTCTCTACACCTCGCACCGGCTAGGCGAGATCCGGGAGATCGGAGACCGTGCCACCGTGCTGCGTGACGGCCGGAAGGTCGGCACCGTGGCGGTTTCGGATGCCGCCGAGGACACGGTGGTGCGGATGATGGTTGGGCGCGATATCCGCGAGCGGTTTCCCAAAACGCCCGTGCCCATTGGCCCCCCGGTGCTGACCGTTCGGAACCTCCGTGCGAACAACTTGCTCCGCGACATAAGCTTCACGCTGCACTCGGGCGAGATCCTCGGGGTATTCGGCCTGCGCGGCGCAGGACGCACCACGCTGGCGCGGTCTCTCTTCGGCCTGGCGCGGTTGGAGAGCGGCGAGGTCCTGGTCAACGGAGGGGGGATTGAGATCACCTCCCCCGAGGAGGCGATCAGGCACGGCATCGGCTACACCACGGAGGACCGGCGCGAAGGTCTGGTGCCGATGATGGGTCTGCCTCCCAACATCACGCTCGCCAGTCTCGACGGCGTTACGCGCGCCGGCATCATTGATCACCGGGAGGAGCAGCGGATAGGGGCCCGTCTGGTCGAAGATCTGAGAATACAACCACCGGTGCTCTCCCGGCCGGTCAGGTTGCTGAGCGGCGGAAATCAGCAGAAGGTGGTGCTTGCCAAGTGGCTGGCCAGCAAGTCGCGCGTCCTCATCTTTGACGAGCCCACGCGCGGGATTGACGTGGGCGCCAAGACCGAGGTGTTCCATCTCATGGGCCGGCTGTGCGCGCAGGGGGTAGGGTTGCTGATGCTCTCTTCCGAGATCCCGGAGGTCCTGGCCATGGCCGACCGGATTCTCGTAATGCACCGCGGCCGGATCGCAGCCGAATACGCCAGGGGTGAGGCAACCCAGGAGGATCTGCTGCGCAGCGCGGTCGGACTATCCGGGTCAGGCATGGAGGAGGCCTAATGACGCAGCACGGCTATGGGGGTTGGGTGACGAGGCTGTTGCTTAAGGGAGGGCCCATCATCGCCCTCTTCCTGCTCGCCGGGTACCTGTCCGCGGTTTCACCTCACTTCCGAACCACCAGCAACTTCATGAACGTCCTGGCCCAGACCTCGGTCACCGCGATCCTTGCGGTGGGTCAGACACTGGTCATCATCTCAGGAGGCATTGACCTCTCGGTGGCCGCCATGATGGCATTGGCCGGTTCCCTCTCGGCCGTGTCCCTGGCCTACTGGGGATGGAGCGTCTGGTTGGGCCTGCCGCTGGGGCTGGCCATGGGGACGCTGCTGGGCCTGCTCAACGGCCTGGTGATCACCAAAGGCAGGATTCCCGACTTCATTGCCACGCTCGGGATGATGACCACGGCGCGAGGTGTCTCCCTGTTGCTCACGCAGGGGCTGCCCGTTCCCTCTCACGTGACCGCGATCCAGTTGAAGGCATATCTTCCGCCGGAGCTAATCTGGTTGGGCAGCGGGGCGATCCTGGGCGTGCCGGTGCCCGCGGTGGTTGCCGTGGCAACGGCCCTGCTGGGATGGACCGTACTGCACTACTCGCGGCTCGGGCGCTCGGCGCTTGCCGTGGGCGGGAACCGCGAGGCGGCCCGGGTGTCGGGCATCAACGTGGACCGCGCCAGGATCGCGGTCTACGCGTTCTCCGGCTTCACCGCGGGCATCGGCGGCCTCGTGCTGACCGGCCGGCTGAACTCCGCCAACGCACTGATGGGGGAAGGGATGGAGTTGCAGTCCATCGGCGCGGTTGTGCTGGGGGGGACCAACCTCTTTGGTGGGGAGGGCACCGTGGTCGGGACCGCCGTGGGAGCCTTGATCATGGGCGTTTTGGGCAATGGGCTCAACCTCCTGAACGTCTCGGCCTTCTGGCAGCGCGTGGTCATGGGCCTCGTAATAATCATCGTGGTGGTCTTCGATCAGTGGCGCCGAAGGCGGTTTGGAGCCTGACCATGGCCGAGCATCCACAGGACGCTATTCACGACCGTCTCGAGGGAGTGTCCCTGGTGCGCCACGGCGGCGCGGCCCCGCTCTACTCCCAGATCAGGGAAGCCATTCGCGCCAAGATTCAGTCCGGCGAACTGAGCCCAGGAGCTCCGATCCCGCCCGAGGTCGAACTGCAGCGCATCTTCAACGTCAGCCGCCAGACCGTGCGGCAGGCAGTGGAAGCGCTGGTCACCGAGGGATACCTGGTCCGCAGCCGCGGGAAGGGGACCTTCGTTCTCCAGCGCCGCATCGAAGAGCCGCTGCCCAAGCTGGTGAGCTTCACGCAGGAGATGCGCAGCCGCGGGGCCGAGCCCTCCACGCGCAGCGCCGTGGCATCGTGGGTGGAGCCAGGCCCTGCGGTTCGCGAGGCGCTCCGGGTTGAGGCCGGCGAGCAGGTTCTCAAGATCGAGCGCGTGCGCTGCGCCGATGGGACCGTGATCGTTATGCTGGCATCCTACTTGCCCAGATGGGTCGGCCTGACAGGGCATGAGGACTTCACGGGATCCCTCTACGACCTGTTCCAGTACCGCCTGGGTCTGAAGTTTGCCAAGGCCTTTCAGTACATCGAGGCCGAACAGGCGACTACTGCCCTGGCCCGGGCCCTGGAGGTATCCCCGCGCAGCCCTGTCCTGGTCCTGCGGCGCACGCTCTTCGCCGAGGACGGACGGCCGATCGAGTACGTAGAGGGGTTCTACCGTGCCGACCGGTACCGCTATTCGATCTGGCTGGAGCCATAGAGAGGTGAGGCCATGAAGTACTCGATAAGCAACTGGATCTACGGGGGCGAGCCACTGGAGCTCACCTTCCAGCGGCTGCGCAGGCTCGGCTACGACGGGGTGGAGCTGATGGGAGAGCCGGACCAGTACGACCCAGCCGAGGTCCGGGGCTTGTGCGGCAGGCACGGCTTGTCCGTGCTGTCCATCGCCGGCATGTACCCGTGGCCGACCGACAGTCGCGATCTGGCCAGCCCCGACCCGCTGGTGCGCGGTCGGGCGGTGCGATACCTGGAGGCGTGCGTGGAGTTCGCGTCCGCGGTGGGCGCGCCCCTGGTCATCGTCGTGCCCTCCGCGGTGGCAAAGACGGCGCCGACCATGGAGCTGCGCGACGAGGTAGCCTGGATGGAAGGTTACGACCAGGCGTGGCGGAACGCGGTGGCCGCGGTGCGTGAGGCCGCGCGCGCCGCCAAGGCGAAGGGCGTCTTCCTTGCCATCGAGCCCATCAACCGGTACGAAACCTTCCTGGTCAATACCTGCGAGCAGGCGCTGCGTTTCGCGGACGAAGTGGGGTCGAGCGCGGTCGCCGTGCACCTGGATACCTTCCACATGAACATCGAGGATGCGGATCCCGCGTCCGCGGTGCGGCTGGCAGGGAAACGCCTGGTGAACGTGCACATCTCCGACAGCAACCGTCAGGCCGTGGGCCGCGGGCACACTGACTTCCGCGCGCTCATGCGGGCCCTGCGTGAGATAGGCTACGACCGGGCCCTGGCGTTGGAGCCGCTGCCGCCGCTGCCTGATCCGTACATCGCGATCCGGATGAGCCGCTTGCGTCACCTGTGGGATAGCTTCGCCGAGGAGTCCATCCAGCGGCTGCGCGCCATCGAGGCGGAGATCACACGAGGTTAGAACACGGCATAGAACGCGGCTGGGAGGGCATATAGGTGGGATCAGCGGTGAACGTCTGCGTTGTGGGCCTGGGCAGGGCCGGCATGGTGCACGCGGTCAACTTCCAGCGCAACGTGCCTGGAGCCGCGCTGGCGGCTGTGGTTGAGGCCGACCGCGAGGTATTGGAGGCGCGCGCCGAGGACCTGGAGGTGTCTGCCCGGTTCACCGGGATTCGCGAGGCGCTCGATGGGGCGCGGGTGGACGCGGTGTGCATAACCACGCCCACCTTCACGCACGCGGAAATCGCTGTAGCGGCCGCTTGGGCCGGCAAGCACGTTCTCTGCGAGAAGCCCATGGCCCTGACCCTGGCCGAGGCCGACCGGATGATCGAGGCCGCGGCATCCTCGGGCGTGGTGCTCCAGATCGGGTTCATGCGCCGGTTCGATCCTGCGTTCAGGGAGGCCAGGCAACTTGTCGCCGACGGCAGGATTGGCAAGCCCATGGTGATCCGATCGCTTACCCGCGGGCCAGGCCTGCCGCCTCGCTGGGCATGGGACCCGCGCCGCAGCAACGGCATGCTCGCAGAGGTGAACAGCCACGACTTCGACACCGTGCGGTGGATGGCCGGCTCAGAGGTTGCTCGGGTCTATGCCGAGACCTCTGCTGCCAAGCGGCCCGATCTGCTCCGGGAGTTCCCCGGGTTCTACGACAGCGCGGTGGTGACGCTGCGAATGGTAGATGGCGCCCTTGCGATGATTGACGGCGGGTGCCCGGTGGACTACGGCTACGACGCACGGCTGGAGGTCCTGGGCACCGAAGGCGTTCTTCAAGTGGGTGAGCTGCGCGGTAGCGCCGTTCTGCTCTGCACGCGGGAGTCCGGGGTCCAATCCACGCCGTTCGCGAGCTGGCGGGACCGGTTCCGGGAGGCCTACGTAGCCGAGGCCGCGCACTTCATCCGCTGCATACGGGCAGAGGAGCAGCCCCTGGCCACCGGACTGGACGGCAGGAAGGCGCTGGAGGCCACGCTCGCGGCCAACCTCTCCAGCCGCCTGGGCGCGCCGGTTGTCCTCCCGCTCAAGGAAGAGGACGGCAGGGAAGAGGGCGTCCTGGAGGGCCGGGCTTGAAGGCGCTGGTATACCACGAGCCAGAGGGTCTCCGCCTCGCCGAGATCGAGACCCCGCGCATGGACGCCGGTGATGTCCTCCTGGAGGTAGCAGCGGCCAGCATCTGCGCCACGGACCTGCGCATCGTGGGGGGAGGGCACCTCAAGGTCCAGGAGGGCGCGCAGCGCGTCCCAGGACACGAGGTCGCAGGACGGGTGGCAGCGGCCGGTCCGCAGGTGACAGCCATCTCGGTCGGGATGCCCGTGGCGGTGATCCCCAATATTGGTTGCGGCGCCTGCGTTCAGTGCATCCGCGGGCAGACACACCTCTGCTCCAACTACGAGGCGTTTGGCATTGACCTGGACGGCGGCTTCGCCGAGTTCATGCTCGTGCCCGAGCGGGCACTGCGCCAGGCCCTGCTCGTTCCCATCCCTGAAGGGATGAGCTTTGCCGAGGCAGCCCTCGTCGAGCCGCTCTCCTGCTGCTACAACGGGATCCAGGCCGGTCGGATTGCTCTCGGCGACACGGTGCTCGTAGTCGGGGGTGGGCCGATTGGTCTCATGCACTTGCTGCTGGCGCGCCTGGCCGGCGCCGGCCGCGTGATCGTGAGCGAGATCCTGGATGAACGGTTGGCCCAGGCAGGTTCGTTTGGGGCGGACGTGCTCATCAACCCTGGCAAGGAAGACGTGCGGGAGGCGGTGCTCCGGGCCACCAATGGCCAGGGGGCGGACGTGGTCATCGTGGCCGCGCCCTCTTCGCAGGCCATGGAGCAGGCCCCACACCTGGCGGCCACGGAGGGGCGCGTGGTCTACTTCGCCGGGCTGCCGCGCGGGCAGGACGCCATCACCTTCTCACCCAATCGAGTCCACTATCGCCAGATCACGGTAACCGGAACCACCGGCGCCAGCCGCTGGCAGTTCAGGAGGGCTTTGGATCTGGCGGCCGCGGGCCGTGTTGATCTGTCACGCTTGGTCGGCGCGGTCCTGCCACTGGAGGACGGGCTGGAGGCATTCGACCGCGCCCGCAACCGCCGAGAACTGAAGGTTGTAATCTCCCCTGGATCGAGCGAAAGGCGGGTGACCTCATGAGCGAAGTTCGGCCATTTCGCATGCTGGTGGACGGCGCGTGGGTAGAGGCCGAGGACGGCCAGACCTTCCCCGTGACCAACCCTGCCACCGGAGAGGTCGTCGGCCACGCGCCCAAGGCCACTGCGCAGGACGTTGAGCGCGCCGTGGAGGCCGCGGCCCGTGCCTTTCCAGGGTGGGGCTCGATGCCGCCTCCCAGGCGTGGCCGCATGCTGCGGCGGGCCGCCGACCTCCTCCGTGAGCGGCGCGAGCCCATCGCGCGGCTGCTGACCGAGGAGCAGGGCAAACCCCTCAAGGAAGCGCTGGGAGAGGTAGACGGCGCAGCAGAGGCCTTCGAGTACTTCTCCGAGGAGGGTCGGCGCATGCTGGGCGAAACGATCGCCACCGACTCGAACTCGCGCCGGAGCATTGTCACCAGGCAGCCGGTTGGCCCGGTGGCCGCGATCGCTCCCTGGAACTACCCTCTGCTCCTCATCTCGTGGAAACTGGCGCCGGCGCTCATCGCCGGATGCCCGGTGGTGGCCAAGCCCGCCAGCGACACACCGCTCTCCACGCTGCGGCTGTTCGAGTGCCTCCATGAGGCCGGACTGCCACCCGGCGTGGCCGGCGTGGTGAGCGGGCCTGCTTCGGTCGCGGGCCGTGCCCTGGTCGCCCACCCTCTGATCAGGAAGATTGCGCTGACCGGGCAGACCGAAACCGGCAAGGAGATCATGCGGGTCGCCTCGGACCGCGTGGCCCGGCTCTCGCTGGAACTGGGCGGCCACTGCCCGCTGATCGTGTGTCCGGACGCCGACCTGGACGCGGCAGCGCACGGCGGCGCCTACCGCTCGTTCCGCAACATGGGGCAGATCTGCAACGCCATCAACCGGATCTACGTGCACCAGGCAGTCTACGACGAGTACGTGGACCTGTTTGTGTCAAAGACCCGAGCGCTGCGCATCGGCAACGGCCTCGATCCCGACGTGGACCTGGGACCGATGACCAACGCGGCCGGCGTGGCGACCGCGCGCGATCACATCGCGGATGCCGTCTCCAAGGGCGCCCGCGTGCTCTACGGCGGGGCCCCCCCGCAGGGCGAGGCCTACAGGCGTGGCAACTTCTTCCTTCCGACCGTGCTGGTGAACGTGAACCACGAGATGAAGGTGATGCGCGAGGAGACCTTTGGGCCCGTGGCGCCCATCATGGCCGTGGGCAGCGTGGACGAGGCCGTGCGCTTTGCCAACGACACGCCCTACGGGTTGGTCGCCTATCTCTACACGCGCGACCTGGCCACCGCGATCACGGTGGCCGAGCGACTGGAGGTCGGAACCGTGGGCGTGAACAACGTAGCCGGCGGCGAGATCGCCTATCCCTACGGCGGCTGGAAGCAGAGCGGGTTCGGCATCGAGAACTCCCGTCACGCCCTGTCGGAGTACCTGGCGGTCAAGCACATCCGCATAGACCTTGGCTGATAGGAGGCCGGTCGCGCACAAGGAGGTCGGCGATGGACCTGCTGGAGCCCTTTTCCACACGGGTGGACCTCCGCGAGGGTTTGCTGGGAAATGGAGTGCACAGGCTCTCACGGCGGATCAGCGACATGCGCGGGATGTTTCAGGATGAGCGGGCGTGGGCCGAGATGGTGGCGCAGGGGGATCCGTTCGTCTACGAGGTGTTCGTGGCCCCGGCTCCAGAGAGCGAAGGGCACCTCTGCCATGGGGTGACCGTGCTGCACCCGGGTCGTGTTGGGGACGAGTACTTCATGACCAAGGGGCACTACCATCAGAAGTCCGGGACCGCGGAGGTGTACTATGGCCTTAGGGGGAACGGCCTGATGATGCTGCAGACCCGATGGGGGGTCTGGCGGACCGTGGACATCGCGCCGGGGACCGTGGTGTACGTTCCACCTCATTGGGGCCACCGCTCGATCAACACCGCCGATGAGCCGCTCGTGCTGCTCTTTGCCTATCCCGGCGATGCCGGGCACGACTACGGCACGATAGAGTCCAGCGGGTTTGCGCGGCTGATCGTGGCGCGCAACGGGCGCCCTACCGTGGTGGAGAACCCCATCTACACTGCTGAGGCCCTGGGATGAATCGGGTCTGTCTCATTGGGGTTGACCTGGGGACGACCGCTACCAAGGCGGCCATCTTCTCCCAGGACGGCACGCTCTTGGCCGATGCCACGGAGGAGTCCCGCCTGATCCAACCGAGGCCCGGGTGGGTGGAACAGGATCCCGAGGACCTCTACGGCGCCGCGGTGCGCACGATCCGCGCCTGCGTCGAGCGCAGCGGCATGTCCCCACGGGAGGTCGCAGGCATCTCCTTTGACGGGCAGATGGCGGGCATAGGCACGATCGACGCGCAATGGGGCACGCCCACGCCCTACGACTCATGGCTCGACACCCGCTGCGGGCCTTACATTGACGCGATGCGGCCCCACGAGGAGCAGATTGTCCGCTTGACCGGCGGGCCGCCCACATACTCCCACGGGCCCAAGATTCTGCATCTGGCGCGCGAACACCCGGATGCCTTCGCCCGGGTCGCAAAGTTCGTGGTCCCGGGAGGCTACGTGGCAGGACGCATGGCTGGCCTGGCCGGAGCCGACGCGTTCATGGACTACACGTACATCCACTTCTCCTGTCTATCGGACACGCAGGAGGCCAGGTGGTCGGACGAGCTGTGCGGCCTCTTCGGGGTTCCCCCGGCGAAGCTGCCAAGGATCGTGCGTCCCTGGGAGATCATCGGCCACCTGACGCCGGCGGCGGCAGCAGCCACCGGGCTCCTGGCAGGCACGCCCATCGCAGCCGGATGCGGGGACCAGGCCGCCGGGATGCTGGGCGCGGCCATGGTGGAGCCAGGCCTGGTGTTCGACGTCGCAGGCACCGCGTCCGTGCTGGCGATCTGCACCGATCGGTTCGCCCCTGACGTCACGCACCGGACCCTGTTCACGGCCCGCCTGGTGCCGGAGGGGATGTGGTACTCGCTGGCCTACATCAACGGAGGTGGCCTGAACCTGCGTTGGTTCAGGGACACCTTCGCGGACACGGGGGCAGGATACAAGCCCCTGGACGAGGCGGCGCGCGCGATCCCGCCGGGCGCCGACGGGCTGCTGTTCCTCCCCCACCTGGGCGGCCGCGTCTGCCCCAGTGACCCTGCGCTGCGGGGAGTTTGGATCGGCTTCACCTGGGCCCATTCCAAGGCCCACTTCTACCGGGCGCTCCTCGAGGGCGTCGCCTACGAGTACGCGCTGTACCTGGACATCGAGCGCGCCCTGCTGCCTGGGATGAACCTCACCGAGGCCCGTGTCATCGGCGGCGGATCCTCCAGCGATCTATGGAACCAGATCAAGGCGGACGTACTGGGGCTTCCCTACGTGCGCTTGAACCGCACTGAGTTCGCGGTCCTGGGATCCGCCATCGTGGCAGGCGCCGCCGTCGGAGTCTACGACGATCTCAAGGCCACGGCCCGGCAGATGGTGGGGACGGCAGGCCGCATCGAACCACGTTCGGAGGAGCACGCCCGCTACCGGCCGTTCGTGGACCTCTACCGTTCGCTCTTCGATCTCACGCGGCCGGCGTCGCGCGCGCTTGCCGCGCTCCAGCAGGGAGGACCCCCAGGGGGCACGCGGTGAGCCACACCGTCCTGGTAACCGCACGGGCGTTCCGGGACACGCCGGGAGAGCACTGGAGCGTCCTGGAACGGGCCGGGTGCCACGTCAAGACATCGCCGGCTCAGGGACGGCTGGAGGAGGCAGCCCTGGCCGAGATGATCGCGGACTGCGACGGCGCGATCGTCGGCACGGAGCCGATTACGGCGAGGGTGATTGCCGGTGCGCCGCGCCTGCGGGTTCTGTCGCGCTTTGGGGTGGGCGTTGACAGCGTTGACCTGGAGGCCGCCACTGCCGCGGGCGTTGTGGTGACAGTCACCCCTGGGGCCAACGCGACCGCGGTCGCCGAGCTGGTAGTCGGTTTCGTGCTGGCCTTGGCGCGGGGGATTCCCCGGTACGACGCGCGGACGAAGCGCGGGGACTGGCAGCGCGAGGTGGGGGTCGAGGTCGCCGGCAGGACCCTGGGCATCGTGGGCCTGGGGCGTATCGGGCGCGAGCTCGCACTCCGCGCGCGGGCGCTGGGAATGCGGGTGGTCTACTTCGATCCGGTGCGGCCTCCCCCAGAGGAGGAGACAGCGCTGGGGGTCACCCATCTGGCGCTTCCCGATCTACTGCGGGAATCGGATTTCGTCTCGCTCCACGCCCTGCTCGCGCCGGAAACCGTGCGGATGATCGGCGCCCGCGAGCTTGCGCTGATGCGGCCGTCCGCCTACCTGATCAACACCGCGCGCGGGGAGCTCGTGGACGAGGCGGCCCTTTCAGAGGCGCTGCTTAGGGGTGATCTGGCGGGCGCCGCGCTGGACGTCCGGGCGGTGGAGCCCTCCGGGGCCAACGACCTCCTGTGCTTGGACTCGGTGATCCTCACGCCGCATGCGGGCTCACAGACGCAGGAGGCGATCCGCCGGATGGGCGTCATGGCAGCGGAGAACGTCGTGAGCGTTCTGCGGGGCGCGCGTCCCGAGGGCGTGGTCAATCCTGGCGTCTACGACCAGGCGGGCAAGGACGCGGGCAAGGAGGGGACTGGAAGGTGTGCCCACAATGAAGGAGGTGATGGGCGGCACGGAGAGGAGCGGTGACGGCAGAGTCTATCTGATCGGGAGGTGAAAGCGCATGGCACGAAGGTTCAGGCTGATCGGCATGCTGGTCGGCCTCGCTCTATGCGTTACCCTTCTCCCCGTGGGAGCGGCCGGGCAGGGGAAGCCGTTCTCAGGCGCCACGCTTACCGTGTTTACCCAGAACCCGCCCTACATCGCCAAACCGGTGCAGATGTTCGCACCCGCATGGCAGGAGCGCACCGGCGGGAAGATCAACCTCGTCACGGCTCCCTTCGGGGAGCTGTACTCCAAGCTGATGTCCTCCTTTGCCCTGGGGACAGCGGCGTATGACATTGCCCTGTTCGCCTCGGCCTGGATGGGCGACTTCGCCGGCAACAAGTACCTTCTCGACCTGACCGACCGCATCAAGGCCGACGCGGGTCTCAAATGGGGCGACATCCTACCCACATACCAGCAGACGGTCAACTGGGGCGGCATGCTCTACGCCCTTCCCATTGACGGCGACGTGCACACGGTCTTCTACCGGCGTGACGCCCTTGAGAACCCCAAGCACAAGGCCCGGTTCAAGACCAAGTACGGATATGACCTACGGCCTCCTGCGACCTGGAAGGAATACCGCGACATCGCGGAGTTCTTCAACGGTTGGGAATGGGCAGGGGACGGCAAGAAGCGCTTCGGCGTCCTCGAAGCCTTCAGGCGCGGCGGGCAGGCATTCTGGTTCTTCATGTCCCACGCGGCCGCCTATGTAAGCGTGCCGGGTCAGAAGGGCAACATGTTCTTTGACCCGCAGACCATGAAGCCGCAGATCAACAACCCCGGTTTCGTCAAGGCCCTGGAGGACTGGGTGGCCCTGGTCAAGCTGGGCCCGCCTGGGATGATCAACTTCGACTCCGGCGATGTGCGCAGCCAGTTCGCAGCCGGCGTGGCCGCCCTGGCGTTGGATTGGGGCGACACCGGGATCGTCGGGGGCACCGACCCCAAGTCCATCGTGAGGGGGAAGATCGGCACGATCGTCCTGCCGGGTTCCCCGCAGGTGTACGATTACAAGACGGGCAAGTGGGCCACCCGCGGCACACCCAACGTGGCGCCCTACCTGGCCTTCGGCGGCTGGGTCTGCGGCGTGATGGTTACCACCAAGAACCCCTCCGCGGCGTATGACTTCTGCCGGACCATCGCGGAGCCCAAGAACAGCTACACCGCCGTGACCACCGCGGAAACCGGACTCAACCCGTTCCGCGCGTCCCACTTCGCCGACACCTCGGGCTGGAAGAAGTTTGGGTTCGTCGAGCCCGACCTGGGTTCGTACCTGGGGGCCATCAAGGCATCGCTGGCCCACCCCAACGCCCAGCTCGACCTGAAGCTGCCTGGACAGGCGCGCTACCTCGATGCGTTGGAGACGCAGCTCGCCCGCGCCGCTGCCGGCGAGATCACGCCCAAGGCCGCCCTGGACCGCGCCGCTGCCGAGTGGGATAAGATCACCGACGGCCAGGGTCGCGACAGGATGATTGCCCTGTACCGCGCATGGCTGGGCCTTCCGGCCAAGTAGCCTGACGGGACGCCCCGCGGCCCTTCCGCGGGGCGTCCCAATTCTAAGGGGACAAGTGAGACAGAGATCACCGATCGCACAACCCCTCCCAGGGCGGCAGTCCGCGGCTCCCTTCCTGTTTCCGGCTGTTGGGATTCTGCTGCTGTTCACCGTATTTCCATTCTTGTTCACGCTGGCCCTGACCCTGAGCCGCGTTTCCCTGGTAGGAGGACTGCGCCTGGACTTCGGAGGCCTGGCCAACTGGATCCGGCTCGCAACCGATGATCGCTTCTGGAACTCGCTGTCGAACACCGTGCTCATCGTGGCGGCGGCGGTTACCCTTGAACTCCTGCTCGGGCTCGCGCTCGCGCTGCTGATGAACCGGCCCCTGCGCGGAGGCGGCATCTTCCGGACGGTGTTTATCCTGCCCATGACGCTGGCTCCCATTGCCATCGGTTACACCTGGCGGATGATGTACCACGAGACCATCGGCCCGCTCAATGCCCTTCTCGACATGGCCGGCCTCCCTTCGGTGGCCTGGACCAGTGACAGGCATCTGGCCATCTTCTCGATCATCCTTACCGATGTCTGGCACTGGACCCCGTTCATGTTCATCGTGCTCCTGGCCGCGCTGCAGGCCCTGCCCGGGGAGGTGATCGAGGCCGCTCAGCTTGACGGGACCTCGGGCTGGCAGCTCTTCCGCCACATCATCTTCCCCATGCTGGTTCCGACCGCCGTGGCGGTGACGCTGCTGCGCACCCTAGAGGCGTTCAAGATCGTGGACGAGATCTTCATCATCACCGGGGGCGGCCCTGGCGTGAGCACGGAGAGCCTGACGCTCCACGCCTACTACACGGGCTTCTTGTCCTTCGACCTGGCCTACGGCGCCACCATCGCCCTGGCCCTGTTCTTCCTGGTTTTGGCCTCCGCCCTCGTCCTGGTGCGCGTGACGCGGCGCTACCAGGCCGCGGAGCTGTGGTCGTGAGGGCGCGCGGGGTCAGGCTGGGCCTCATCTACGCCGCCCTCTGTGCCTGGGGCCTGTTCGCGCTCTTCCCCTTGTACTGGACGGTGATCGCCTCGTTCAAGGAGCCCCTTGCCGTTAGCCAGGGGGCCACCTTCATGCCCTGGGTGGACTTCCAGCCCACGCTCTCCGCGTGGCGCGCGATCCTGTTTGGGATCGAGAAGGAGACCGTGGGACGGCCGCTGGCCAACAGCGTCATCATCGGGCTGGGCAGCACCTTCCTCGTCGTTGTCGTGGGCGCCATGGCGGCCTACGGCCTGACGCGCTTCCAGGTGCGGGCCGGTCCGTTCGGCAACCAAGACGTGCTGTTTTGGATCGTCTCGCAGCGGATGATGCCCCCCATCGTGACCGGCCTGGCGCTGTTCCTGATGCTGCGGGTGGTGGGCCTGATTGACACGCGGACGGGCATGGTGCTGGTCTACACCGCCTTCAACCTGCCGCTGGCGGTCTGGCTGATGCACAACTTCTTCAAGCAGATCCCGCCCTCGCTAGAGGAGGCCGCCCTCACCGACGGGGCCTCCCGCACCCAGATCCTCTGGCGCATCGTCCTCCCGGTCTCGGCGCCCGGGATGGTGGCCACCTTCCTGTTCTGCCTGGTGTTCGCCTGGAACGAGTTCCTGCTCGCCCTGATCTTGACGTTCAACAACGCGCGCACGATGCCGATCCTCATCGCGTCCCAGCACACGCAGCGCGCCATCGAGTGGTGGTCGCTCTCGGCGATGTCGCTGATCACGATTCTGCCGGTTGTTCTGATAACGGTCGGGCTGCAGCGGTACCTGGTGACGAACGTCCTGGGAGGCTCCGGACGATGAGGCGGCTGATTCTTGCTCACGACCTGGGGACCACGGGCAACAAGGCCACGCTGTTTCGGGACGACGGGGTGCTGCTGGCGAGCGCGTTTGCCGGATACGAAACGCGCTACCCCGCGGTCAACTGGGCCGAGCAGGACCCCTCAGACTGGTGGAAGGCGTTCTGCCAGTCGTCCCGCCAGTTGCTGGCGCAGGCGGGCGTCACCGCACGGGAGATCGGTGTGGTCAGCTTCAGCGGCCAGATGATGGGCTGCCTGCCCGTGGACGCGGGGGGACGCCCGCTGCGGCCCTCGATCATCTGGGCGGACCAGCGCGCGGAGGGGGAGGCCCGGTTGCTCCGCGAGCGGGTCGGCGAGGAAACGGTCTACCGCCTGACCGGTCACCGCATAAGCCCCGCGTATTCCTTGGAGAAGATTCTCTGGATACAGACCCACGAGCCCGAGGTGTTCCGGCAGGCCCACAGGTTCCTCCACGCCAAGGACTACCTGATCTACCGGCTTACCGGCGCCTTCGTGACAGACTACTCGGACGCCTCGGGAATGAACGCCTTTGACCTGCAGGCCAGGACGTGGGCGCCCCAGATCCTCGACGCGGTGGGCCTGGACGCGAGTATCCTGCCGGACCTCCACTCCTCGATTGACGTGGTAGGAGAGGTGCGGCCAGAGGCCGCAGGGGAGACCGGGCTGGCCCCGGGTACGCCTGTGGTGATCGGGGGTGGGGACGGCCCGTGCGCCGCGGTGGGCGCGGGCGTGGTGCGCCAGGGGGGGGCCTACAACTATGTCGGCTCGTCCTCGTGGATAGCGCTGGCGACTTCTGCTCCCATCCAGGACCCCGAACGGCGGACATTCAACTTCCACCACCTGGACCCCAAGATGGTCATGCCCACCGGCACCATGCAGACCGCGGGCGGCTCCTACCAGTGGTTCAGGAACCAGCTCGGCGGGCCCCAGGTCCAGGAGGCACGAGAGCGCGGGGTTGATTCGTACGAGATCCTCGACCGCGAGGCAGAGGCGATCCCTCCGGGTGCAGGGAACTTGATCTATCTTCCCTACCTGATGGGCGAGCGCGCCCCCCACTGGAACCCCCGCGCCAGGGGCGCCTTCATCGGCCTGACCATGACCCATACGCGGGCGCACATGACGCGGGCGGTCCTAGAAGGGGTAGCCTTCAACCTGCGCATCATCCTGGATGCTTTCCAGCGACAAGGCGCCGGCATCGAGCAGATGCGCCTGATAGGCGGAGGCGCACGGGGAAGGCTGTGGCGGCAGATCATGGCTGATGTCTACGGCCTGCCCGTGCTGCGCCCGCGCTATCTGGAAGAGGCCACCTCGCTGGGAGCAGCGGTGGCAGGCGGGATCGGGGTTGGGCTGATCAAGGACTTCGGCGTTGCCGAGCAACTGGTCGAGATCGTCGAGACACAGACACCGGATCCGGCTGCCCGCAGGCGCTACGCGGAGATCTACCCGGTCTTCTGCGACGCCTACGCGGCGCTGGTTCCCGTCTTCGAGCGCCTCGCCGGGACCGCATGAGCACCCCGACGCCCAAACTCCCTCCCATCCCTGCCGAGGACCTAACCCGCCAGTACAGGGAGATCACCGCCGAGATCCGCGCGGCCCTGGACGAGGTTCTTCCCACCGGGCGCTACGTGCTCGGGCCGGTGGTCGAGGCCTTCGAGCAGGAGTGGGCTGCCTACTGCGGGAGCCGGTTTGGTCTTGGGATCGGCAGCGGCACCGAGGCGCTGCACCTGGCCCTCCGCGCCGCTGGCATCGGGCCGGGCGACGAGGTGATCGTTCCCTGCAACACCTACGCTGCGACGGCGTTCGCAGTGTCGTACACCGGCGCGGTTCCGGTATTCGCGGACGTTGACCCGGCCACATACAATGTCACCGCGGGCACCGTCGAGGAGGTCCTGACCTCACACACCAGGGCGGTCATCGCAGTGCACATGTACGGCCAGCCGGTCGAGATGGACCCGCTGATCGCCCTGGGGCAGAGGCAC
Source organism: uncultured bacterium (assembly GCA_964384245.1). GTDB lineage: Bacteria > Sysuimicrobiota > Sysuimicrobiia > Sysuimicrobiales > Humicultoraceae > VGFA01. Next base: position 3,677 of record CAYLKW010000022.1, on the reverse strand, counting down.
GGCCTCCTGGTGATCGAGGACGCGGCCCACGGTCACGGTGCCCAGTACCGTGGTCGCCGCACCGGATCGCTGGGCGAGATCGGGTGTTTCAGCTTCTATCCCGCGAAGGTTCTGGGATGCTACGGCGACGGCGGGGCCATAACCACCGGCAGGGAGGACCTGTTCGAGGAGATCCGCCGGCTGCGCTACATGGGCCAGCGGGTCAAGCACCGGCACGAGGTCGTCGGGTACCAGCAGCGCTTGGACGTGCTCCAGGCTGCGATCCTGCGTGTGAAACTCCGCCACCTGGACGCCTGGATCGCGCGGCGCCAGCGCTGGGCAGCGCTCTACTCTGAGCTGCTGGCCGGCCTTCCGGTGGTGCCGCCCGTTGTTGCTCCCGGCAACACCCATGTGTACTACATGTACACGATCCGCGCAGAGCGGCGCGACGCGCTGATGGAATACCTGACCGGGCGCGGCATCGGCACGCAGATCATCTATCCGACGCTGGTTCCCTTCCAGATGGCATACCGGTCTCTGGGCTACAAGGCCGGCCAGTTCCCGGCGGCTGAGGCGGCCTGCCGCGAGATCCTCTGCCTCCCGATCTTCCCGGAGCTGATAGAGGAAGAGGTGCGCGCCGTTGCGGATGCCGTCAGGGCATTCTACGCCGGGTAGCTCCCAGCGCATAACCAGACTCACGGTTCTTGGTGGAAGCAGCGTGGCCACACCCGAGCTCGTGGCCGTTCTGGCCCGATTCCCGGCGCAGGTGTTGCCAATAGAGGTGATGCTGCACGGCCGAAGCCCCGAGAAGCTGGAACTCCTGGGACGGGTCTGCGCCCGCGTGGCAGCGCAGCGGGATGGATTAGCGGTACGCTGGACCACGGATCTCCCTGACGCCCTGGACCAGGCAGGGATCGTGCTGCTGCAGGTGCGCGTGGGCGGCTACCGGGCGAGGGCCTTCGACGAGGCGTTTCCGCGCGAGTTCGGCATTCCAGGCGATGAGACGCTGGGCCCCGGGGGGTTCGCCAACGCGCTGCGCACAGTGCCCGTGGCCACGGACCTGGGCGCTGCGATCGAGCGGCATGCTCCCAACGCGTGGGTGCTGAACCTGACCAACCCGAGCAGCGTAGTTCAACTGGCCCTCCACCGCACTACCCGGCTGCGCGTGATCGGCCTGTGCGACGTGCCGGTTACGATGCAGGAGGGGATCGCCGGCGTCATCGGGGCAGACCCCGGCGAGGTGCGGGTGGACTATGTTGGGATGCACCACTTCGGCTGGATCACGCGGGTGTGGCACCGGGAGCGAGAGGTGACCGGCGAGGTCCTCGCCCGCAGCGGTGCGCTCCCGTGGATCCATGCACCTGCCGAGCTGGTCTGTGCCGTGGGTGCGATTCCGCACCCGTATCTCGACTACGTGCTGGCGCCCGCTGTGGTGCTTCAGGAGCAGACAGGCCGGCGGTCGCGCGGAGAGGAACTCCTGGACCTGGAGGCAGCCCTGCTCCAGGAGTACCGCGCGTATCTGGCCTCGGTGGAGGCCGGGCTCCCTTCAGGGGTGGGCCAGCGCCGCGCCATCTGGTACGCCAAGATCGTCGGGCCGGTCATCTGGGCCCTGCTCGCGGATGCGGGGACGGTGCAGATCCTGGATCTGCCCAACCATGGAGCCGTGCCCTGGCTGCCGGACGATGCGGTCGTGGAGGTGCCTGCCTCCCTGGGCGCGCAGGGCCCGAGGCCGGTGGGCCAGGGGGCGGCCCCGCCGGACGTGGTGGCGCTCACGCAGCACCACTGCGCGTGCGAGTCCCTGCTCGTGGATGCGCTCCTGGAACGCTCGTACGGCAAGGCGTGGCGGGCCATGACACTCAACCTGATGGTGCGCGACGCGGCGCAGGCCAGGGTCCTGCTGGACCGGATCTGGCCCCACGGCGGCATCCCTCTCTAGCAGGGCAGGGAGCCGGTGCCGGCCGCGCGAAGCCCAGTGTGATCCTGGATCGGCGTGTGAGGAGGCGGGGCGATGGCATGGAGCCAGACGCTGGAAGCGTACGATCTCCTGGATTCCGCGCGGGCCAGCGGCGAGCGCGTGGCCGAAGCGGTCCGCAGCCGAGGCGCGGAATGTCAGGTGACCACGATCAGCGGTGAGAAGGGGTCCACCGATTTCATCCGCGTCGTCTTCCCGGGAACCAATGGCCGAATCGCCGGCGGGGAAGCCAGGACGCTGGGCATCATCGGCAGGCTCGGCGGCATAGGCGCCCGTCCCGACCGGATCGGTCTCGTCTCGGACGCCGACGCCGCCATCACCGCGGTCGCGTGCGCGCTCAAGCTGGCGGAGATGCGCCGCGAGGGAGACCCGTTGCCCGGGGATGTCATCGTGGCCACGCACGTGTGCCCGCGCGCCGTGATAATGCAGATCGCTCCGGTGGCCATGATGAACTCACCGGTTGATGTCTCCACCATGAACGCCCACGAGGTGGACCCGGCGATGGAGGCGATCCTGTCCGTTGACACGACACGCGGCAACCGGGTCGTCAACCACAAGGGCATCGCCATTACCCTACCGGTCAAGGAGGGGTACATCCTGCGGGCCAGCGAGAGCATGCTCGACATCTACCAGTGGGTGACCGGCCTGGCGCCGGTGATCGTGCCCCTGGCGACCCAGGACATCACGCCCTACGGCACCGGGCTCCGGCACATCAACAACATCGTCCAGCCCTCGACCGCGACGGCCGCACCTGTGGTGGGCGTGGCCCTTACCGCCGAGGTGCCTGTTCCCGGCGCGGCTTCGGGCGCCAGCCAGGCCGCGGACATCGAGACCGCGGTGCGGTTCTGCCTGGAGGTTGCCAAGGCCTACGGCGCAGGTAGTTGCGAGTTCTACGACCGCAAGGAGTTCGACGAGTTGGTCACGCGGTACGGTCCACTGCGCCGCCTCCAGACGCTGGGCCAGGAGGCCCCGGCTTGAGCCGCCTGGCAGTGGCCCTGGGCACGGTGGAGCTCGTTTCGGTTGACGATCTCCCGCCTGATTCCATGATCGCTACCGCTGCGCTGGTCGGCGCGCCTTCACCCAAGGAGCAGTTCGTGCGGCCCGTGGAATTCATCCGGGCCATGCGGTTGCTCGCGGAGCGCGCCGGCGTGCGGCTGGGCGGGATCATCGCCAACGAGAACGGAGGTGGGGCTACCGTCAACGGTTGGTTGCAGGCCGCGGCGTTGGGCCTGCCCGTTGTGGACGCGCCGTGCAACGGCCGCGCCCACCCCACCGGCCTGATGGGTGCGATGGGGCTCCAGCGGGTGGAGGGGTACACCTCGCACCAGGTTGCCGCCGGCGGTAACCCGGCTTCCGGGCGCTACCTCGAGGTCTATTGGCCACGGCCGAGGTGGCGCAAGGGATGCGCGTGGCAGTTCTCGTGGTCCCGCGGCAGCGCCTGATCCTGGGAGCGGGAATGCGGGACCCAGAGTTGTTCATGGACGTGGAGCGTGCCGTCGGCAAGGAGGTCGTGCGCCATGTCTTCTAGCCAGGGCGTCGTGGCCGCGGTTACGATCGGGCAGAGCCCGCGCCCCGACATCTTCGACGAGATCATGCCCCTGCTAGGAGCCGGTGTCCGGGTGATCGAGACCGGCGCGCTGGACGATCTAACCGATGACGAGATCGCGGTGCACCGCGTGGGCGGCCAGGCCGACCTGATCGTGATGCTCTGCACCGGAACCTTCCC
>CAYLKW010000021.1:0-20645 GCA_964384245.1 uncultured bacterium | reverse complement strand
AAGGGAGAACCGAATCAGGGGCGCGAAGTCTTCGGGGGAAGTCCCGGCGCTACCGTGAACGTCCGCTCGTGGCTGTAATGCACCTGGCCGGGCCGGCCGCCCCGTATGCGGCGCACGAACCGCCGCCGCGTGGCGTCCACAGGCACGCGCGTGGAAGACCTTCCGTCACTGTAATAGGCCGCGATTCTGGCCGCGGCTGCCACCGACTCCTCTCCTGGTTGCCCGCGCGCACCCGTCAGTATCACGTGGGCTCCGGGCATGCCCCGGGCGTGCAGCCAGAGGTCGTCCGGGCCGGCCACCTCGAAGGTCAGGTGATCGTTCTCGCGCGCGCTGCGGCCGACGTGAACCCGCCCTCCGCCGGGCAGGTCGAAGGAGCGGCCTCGGGCGACCGCCCGGGGCCGTCCGGCAGACCGCGCACGCTTCTTGACGCCGGAGGCGATCAGGTCCTGCTCGATCTCCCAGAGGTCGTCCGCGTTCTCCGCCTGCGCAATCGCGGTGGCCGCGCCCTCCAGGAGGGCGTGCTCGGCTTCCAGCGCGGCCTGTCGCTCCGGCAGGCACCGGCGGGCCGCGGCCGCCTTCGCGTAGCGCTTGAAGCAGGCCTGTGCGTTCTCGACGCCTGACCGCGCAGGATCCAACGGGATGCTGACCGGCTCGCCATCGAATCCCGGCACCTCCAGCACTGCGGCCCCTGGTGCAACCTGCGAGAGGTACGCCAGAATCAGCTCGCCGTGCTCCCGCAACTGGTCTGCTCCCGCGGCTTCCCCTGCGTCCTCGGCCACGGCGGCCAGCGTGCGGCGAAGACGCTCCAGCGATTGCCGGACCGTTGCGGCCAGACCCTGCCGCATCTCCTCGAAACGGGCCCGCTCGGAGGCGCCCTGGACAACCGCCTCCACTGCCGCGCTCATCGAGGACCGCTCGGGCCGCAGGTCTTCCAGGCTGACCATCGGAAACGGCGCGTAGGCGGTGGGAGCGCCGTCCGCGCTGCGGTACAGCGCCGGATCGAACCGCGCCGTCGTGACCACAGCGCCGATCGTGTGCAGCGATGATGCCACCCTCACCGTGGCATCCCCATCCAGCGGGCCGTCTGGACCCGCGCCGGCCCGCACGCACGCCTCCCATGCCAGGGCAGGTCCGATGCCTGAGACCGCCTCGAACACCGCGCGCCAGGCAGGCTGATCTCCCCTCTTGGTCAGGTCGGCCGCGGTGATCGTCACAGGGGTCGGCCGAGGTTGCGGGGGCCGCGTGTAGGGCCGCTGGGGCAGGACCTCGCGCACGCGCGACCGGTCCGGGCCGATCTGTTTGAGCGCACCCACGATGATGCCGCCGGCACACAGGATCAGGTTGGAGTGCCGGCCCATGATCTCCGCGATCAGGTCGTAGGGGCCCTCGAGGGTTTCGAACGAGCATATGAAGATTCGCTCAAACTCAGGCGCCGCGACCGTTGCAAGCCGTGCGCCCTCCAACCGGCCGCGGACGAGTTGCGCGAACGGAGCAGGGGCCGCGGGTTCGAGCGCCTCGACCAGGTGAACCCGACCGAAGCGGGGGTGGGTCGAGAGGAGCAGCCTGCGGGTCCGGCCGCCGGCGCGCAGCGCGAGTGCCAGACCGTTCGCTCCCGCAGGGAGGACCTGTTGAAGGCGCGCGCCCACCAGATCCTGACACTCGGCGACGACCGCGGCCAGTGTCATGCTGTCAAAGGACGAATGGGGGATGGCCCCCCCGGGCGCAGCCGTACTCATGCCGGTGCCACGATACAACCCCCGCTGTCCACCCGCAAGCCCGCGCGGCCGCGAGGGGCAGGAACGGTCTGCGCTCGGGCCGAAGTGAAGCGCGTGATCCGCAGCATGACCGGGTTCGGGACTGCCAGCGCCGATGTGACGGGCGGGCGGTTTGCCGTGGAGATCAGGTCGGTAAACCATCGGTTCAGCGAGGCGCAAGTGCGGCTGCCGCGCGATTTGGTCGCGTTGGAGGAGCGCGTCCGCGCGCTGGTCATGGAACGGATTCGCCGCGGTCGCGTCGAGGTGGTGATCTCGCGCGACGAGGGCGCGCGCCGGCCGCGCGCGTTTCGCGCTGACGTGGATCTGGCCGCTTCCTATGCGCGGGCGCTGCGCGATCTGGCCGCCGGCGTTGAGGTGAGCGGGGAGATCAGCCTAGCCCAGCTCGTGGCCCTGCCTGACGTGCTGCGCCTGGAAGAGGAACGCGTTGAGGTGGATGCGTTCTGGCCCGCCCTCGAGTCGGCGATCCGGGCCGCGGCCGAGGCGCTTGTGGCGATGCGCATGGTCGAGGGTGCGCGGCTCGCCGAGGACATGCTGGCTCGTGCGGGCGCGGTGGAACGCATGGCCGAAGCGATCGCCGGGCGGAGCCGCGGGGTTGTGCAGGCCTACGGAGAGCGGCTGCGCGGGCGGCTGGCCGAGCTCCTGGGCGAGACGCCGGTGGACGAGGCCCGGATCGCCACCGAACTTGCGGTCTTCGCGGATAGGAGCGACATCACCGAGGAGCTGACGCGGCTGCGCAGCCACCTAGACCAGTTCCGCCAGGTGGTGACCGCGGAAGACGGCGCGGTGGGACGGAAGCTGGAGTTCATCCTCCAGGAGATGGGCCGAGAGACGAACACCATCGGATCCAAGGCCAATGACCTGGAGATCACCCGCGCCGTGATCGAGATGAAGGGCGATCTGGAGAGCCTGCGCGAGCAGATCCAGAACATCGAATAGGAAACGGAGCCGGCAACGCGAGATGGAGACCCGCCTGATCAGCATCGGTCACGGCAACATCCTGGCCGCCAACCGCATCGTGGCCATCATCAGCCCCGACTCGGCGCCGGTGAAGCGCATCGTCCAGGAATCCCGGGAGCGCGGCACCCTGATAGATGCGACCTACGGTCGCCGCACCCGCGCCGTGGTGATCACGGACAGCGGACACGTGGTGCTGTCGGCGGTGCAGCCGGAGACGCTGGCTAACCGCTACGCCGCGCGCGACGCCGGCGAGGACCCCTCCGAGTGAGGCAGCGGCCGTCGTGATCGTCGCCATAGGTGGACCCATCGGCGTGGGAAAGAGCACGGTGGCGCGCATGCTGGCCGAGCGGCTGGGGGTCCCGTGCGTCTCGGCCGGCGGTGTCTTTCGGGAGCTGGCGGAGCGGCGCGGCATCTCGGTCGTGGAGCTCAACCGCCTGGCCGAGGGCGACCCGTCCATAGACCGCGACCTCGACCGGCTGCAGTCCGAGATGGCCCGATCCGGACCGTGCGTCGTTGAGTCGCGGCTGGCCGGGTGGATGGTCGAGGCCGACCTGAAGGTGTGGCTCGACGCCCCCCTGGAGGTCCGCGCGGCCCGCGTGGCCGGGCGGGAAGGAACGGACGAGGGGGCCGCGCGCGACGAGCTGCTCGTGAGGGAGCGCAGCGAGTGGTCGCGCTACAAGACCCTCTACGGCATTGACATCACCAACCGTACGCCTTTTCACCTGATCGTGGATACGAGCCGCTGGGCCCCCGAGGTCATCGTAGAAACGCTGGTTCTGCTGTCGCGCGGGCTGCGCGTGGCCTCGGAGGCGAGATAGCGGGCGCCTAGAGGCGCGCTCCGGGCATCAGCCAAATGCCGGGTAACGGTCCCATTCGCGTCGCGCTCGATCTCCCGCTGCGTGCCGGGGACGCCGCGTTCACGTTCTCCTCCGGCGCCGCCGCGGGCGCTGTGCGCGGGGCAGGGGTTATCGTGGCGTTCGGTCGCCGGCTCCTGCCCGGCGTGGTGCTTGGAGAAGGCGCGCCGCGGAACGATCTTCGCCCGGTACTGGCGCTGGCCAGCATGACCCCGCTTGTTCCCCCCGAGGTCGTGGATCTGGCCGAGTGGGTCGCACAGGAGTACCTCTCCTCGGTCGGAGAGGCCCTTGCGGCGGCAGTGCCGTGGGATGCGCTGTGGTCCGGTGCGCGGCTTCGCTGCGATGGCCCGGCCCCAGCGGACCTGCCTGCTCCGGCCAGAGCCGCGCTGGCGGCCATGGAGCGGCGGCCCGTGGCCCTGGCGCGGGCGGCCCGCCTGCTTGCACCGGCGTGGCATGCGCTGGGGCCCATCGCGGAGAGCCGCCTCCTGAAGGTGGCCTGGCCGGAGGCTACGGAAGGCGACCCAGAGGCCGAGATGGCTCAGCCGGCAGACGCGGCACAGGCGACGGGCGGCGGTTTGGGCGCCGCGGTTCGCGAGGCGATGGCAGGCGGGCCGCGCCAGATCCTGGTGGCCGGATGGAACCGGACCCCCGCATACCTTGCGGCCATCCAGAGTGCGCGCTCGGCAGGGTGGTCAGCCGCAGCCGCGTTTGCGTCCGTGGATGCCGCTGCCGAGTTCGCCCGGGCCGCGGATACCGCCGGTTTGAGACCCATTCTGACGCACGGAGACCTCCCGGCCGCGGCGCGGCTGGGAGCTTGGCACCGGGCGATGCGCGCACGGCAGGCACTAGTGGTCGGGACGCGCGGTGCCGCCTTCGCGCCGGTTGCCGGCCCACTGCTCGCGATCGTGGACGACGAGGACGGCAGCGGCCACAAGGAGGAGCGCGCGCCGCGGTACGTGACGCGCGCGGTAGCCGCCGAGCGCACTCGGGCCGAGGGCGTTCTGGTGATCGGGGCAACCACGCCGCCGGTCGCCACCTACGCCGGGGTGAGCGATGGGAGCATGCGCCTGGTTGCGCTCCCGTCCCCGCGCATCCGCCTGGGCGTCATTGATCTCCGGCGCCGCCCGGATCCGCGACCGGAGATCAGCCGCCCGCTCCTCGACGCCGTTCGGAAAGCCGCGCGGCGCCGCGGCCGCGTCGTGCTGCTGAGCGACCGCAAGGGCTACGCCTCGGGCCTGCAGTGCGGGGAGTGCGGTGTGGTCGAAGGGTGCCGCCAGTGCGGCGTGGCGATGCCCTACGACCGCAGCCGGCGCCTGCTGCGGTGCCGGTTCTGCGCCCGGACCGAGGCCGCTCCCCACGTCTGCTCGCGATGCGGCGCAGCACGCCTGATGCCGGTGGGCGCCGGCTCCGAGCGTCTCGTTGCGCTCCTACGCCGGACTGTCCCCGCAGTCTGGAGATTCGACAGCGACATCCTCGCCCCAGGCGCCGATCCGGCCGCGCTGCTCGCGCCGTTTCGTGAGCGTGGCGGCGTACTGGTCGCCACCTCGCTGGTGCTCCCCCACCTGGCAGCGCTCCGGCCCGACCTCGTCGGCTTCGTGGCGGCTGACCGGATGCTGCACCGGCCTGAGTACCGGGCCGCGGAGCGGGCGCTGTCGTTGATCCGGACCGTGGGCATGGCGACCCGTGCGCTGCTGCTCGTGGAGACCGCCGATCCCTCCCATCCGGCCGTTCGCGCCGCCACCGCCACCAGCCTCAGGTCGTTCTACGCCGGGGAACTCGAGATGCGCGCGGCGCTGGGGTATCCACCGTTCCGGTCCCTGACGGTGCTCCGCATCACAACCCGGGCGCAGGCGGCCGCCGAGGCCGTCACTACCAGGCTCGTAGCCGCCGCGACGCCTGGAGCCGAGATTCTGGGTCCGATCCCAGAGGCAGGCGCACGGTTGGGTGGGAGGGCGCGCTGGGAGATCGTCGTGAAGGCCGCAGACCGGGCAGATTCCAACCGTCTTGTGCGACCCTTGCTGCTGGGGATCGGCGTGCCCCGTGACGTGCGGATAAGCGCTGACGTTGACCCGCACGACCTCTGAGGCGATTGAGGCGTGGCCGCAGGATGGAGATGCACTTTGGCATACGATTGTGTATAATAGCCGCGACTTCTGCTTTGGAGCCATGGAGGAGGATCAAGATGAGGTTGCAGATTGGTAAGAGCGCCTTTCTGGCGATCTTGGCAGTGCTGGCCCTCACGCTGCCGACAACGGGCCAGAGCCCGGCCGACACCCTGCTGGTGATCAGCGAGGGCGGTCCCAACAGCATGGACATCCACGGCGTCGGTACCAACTTCCGGGCCTACGGCGCCACGTGGAACATCTACGACCGGCTGCTGACCTACGGGAAGAAGACCCTGCCCAACGGCACTGTCTCGTACGACTACACAAAGCTCGAGCCCGAGCTGGCGCAGCGGTGGTGGACCTCCGCCGACGGCATGTCAATCACGTTCCACCTGCGCAAGGACGCGAAGTTTCACGACGGGACGCCGGTGACGGCGAAGGACGTGAAGTGGTCGTTCGACCGGGCCGTGAGCGTGGGCGGTTTTCCCACTTTCCAGATGAGCGCCGGCAGCATGGAGAAACCGGAGCAGTTCGTCGCGATGGGTGATCACACGTTCCGCATCAATCTCATCCGGAAGGACAAGTGGCTGCTGCCCAACCTGGCGGTGCCGGTGCCCGTCATCTACAACTCCGCGCTGGCCAGCCGGCACGCGACTCCCACCGACCCGTGGGCGATGGCATGGTTGAGAACCAACACGGCCGGGAGCGGAGCGTACAAGCTTGAGTCCTGGCGGCCTGGCCAGGAGGCCGTCTACGTGCGCAACGATAACTGGACGTCCGGCCCGCTGCCCAAGATCCGGCGCGTGATTGTCCGCGAGGTGCCATCGGCCGGCAGCCGGCGGGCGCTGATCGAGCGCGGTGACGCCGACATCGTCGTTGACCTTCCCGCAAAGGATATCGCCGAGCTCTCCAAGGTCAAGGACGGCAACCTGGTCATCATCAGAAACCCGGTTGAGAACGCGGTGACCTACCTGGGCATGAACGCCAAGAACCCGCCGTTCAACAATGTCAAGGTGCGGCAGGCGGTCGCTTACGCGCTGCCGCTCAAGCGGATCGTTGAGGCCGCCACTTTCGGCCGCGGGATCGTGCTCAACACCCCGATCGCGACGAACACCTTTGGGCACGACCCCAGGATGTCGCCGTACGTCACCCAGAACCTGTCCAAGGCCAAGGCGTTGATGGCCGAGGCCGGATACCGCGACGGGTTCGATACCACGCTGTCCTTCGACACGACCTTCTCCTCGACGAACGAGCCCATCGCGATATTGGTCCAGGAGTCGCTCCGGTTGATCGGGATCAACGCAACGATCAACAAGATTCCGGGCGCGGTGTACCGAGCGGCGCTGCTTCGCAAGGACATGCCGCTCTTCATCAACGGGTTCGGCGGATGGCTGAACTACCCCGACTACTTCTTCCTGTGGGCCTACCACGGCCAGAACGCCACCTTCAACACCAGCTCGTACCAGAACCCCGAGATGGACAGGCTGATTGAGGCCGCGCGAACCGAGAGCGACCCGAAGAAGTACGCCGAGCTGGTGCGCTCGTTCGCCCAGCTTGCGCTCGCGGAAGTACCCAGGGTGCCGATGTTCCAACCCGTCATGGAAGTCACGATGCAGAAGAACATATCGGGCTACGTCTATTGGTTCCACCGTCAGCTTGACTTCCGGTCGCTCGTCAAGAACTGATTCGGTACAATAGGCCTGCAACCGCGTAGGGAGGGCGCGCCAGCGCCCTCCCCAACGGACCCGCGGGCAACGAGGAGCGTCCATGCTCAGAATGATACGCAGGCGCTTGGCCGCCGCGCTCCCAGGCGTCATCGGCGTGATCGTGGTGACATTTCTGTTGAACAGGGCCCTGCCCGGCGATCCGGCCGCGTACTTCGCCGGGCCCGCGGCCACGCCCCGGGCAATCGAGGAGATCCGGGTCAAGCTCGGGTTGGACAAGAGCCTGCCCGAGCAGTTCGGACTCTACGTGCGGGATCTCCTCCGTGGCGATCTGGGCACCTCACTAACCACTGGGCAGCCGGTGGTCGCGGACCTGCGCGCGCGACTGCCTGCCTCGCTTGAGCTCACGCTGTGCGGGCTGCTGCTGGCAATAGCCGTGGGCGTGCCTCTCGGCATCTTTGCCGCCACGCGTCCGGGGTCATGGGCGGACCACATCGCCCGCGTCCTGATGACGCTGGGCAACTCCATGCCGGTGTTCTTTTCCGCGCTGCTACTGGTGTACGTGTTCTACTACCTGCTCGGATGGGCGCCGGCCCCGCTGGGCCGCCTCGACGCGTTCACGCCGCCGCCGAGGTTGGTCACCGGGTCTCTTCTCGTAGACAGCCTGCTGATGCGGGACGGCACGGTCTTCCTGGCGGCGGCTAAGCAGCTCGTGCTGCCCGCCGCGACGCTGGGGCTGGCGGCGCTGGCCCCGATCGCCCGGATCACGCGCGCCGCAATGCTGGGCGTGCTGGCGAGCGACTACGTGCGTACAGCCCGCGCAGGCGGGCTGGCCCCCCGCACGGTCCTCTACGTATACGCCCTCCGCAATGCGCTGCTGCCCGTGGTCACGGCGCTGGGCATCGTTTTCGCCTTCCTGCTGGGCGTCAACGTGGTCGTGGAGAAGGTCTACGCCTGGCCGGGGATCGGCTCGTACGCCCTGGAGGCGGTCATGACCTCCGACTACGCGCCGGTCCAGGGATTCGTCCTCACGATGGCGATGATCTACGTCGCGCTGAACCTCCTGATTGACATCCTCTACGGCGTGATAGACCCGCGGGTGCGGATAGAGACATGAGCGCGCCCGCTTCCGGCCCCAGATCCGCGTTGCGGCAGGTTTTTCGACACGGCCGGCACCTGCTGGCCGAGAACCCCGTCTCGCTCGTCGCGTTCGTGATGATGGTCATCTTCCTGGGACTCGCCCTCCTCGGCCAATGGATCGTCCCGTTCGACCCCCTGGCAAGCGACGCCACCGCGCAACTGCAGGCTCCCTCGCGGGTCCACTGGTTCGGCACCGACCAGGTGGGCCGGGACATACTGAGCCGGGTGGTCGTGGCCACCCGGCTCGACCTGGCCATCTCGGCGTCGGCCGTCGTACTGTCGTTTGCCGCGGGGAGCGTAGCCGGCGCCTGCGCCGGGTTCTACGGCGGCTGGCTCGAGCGCATCACGTCGCGCGTCGTGGACACGATCATGGCGTTCCCGCTGTTCGTTCTCGCGATGGGCATCATCGTGGCGGTTGGGACCACGCTTACCAACATCATCATCACGATCGCGGTGATAAACTTCCCCTCCTATGCCCGGATGGCGCGCGCCGAGGTGAACGTCCGTCGGGAGGCCGGGTACGTTGAAGCGGCCCGCCTTGCCGGCAACAGCCCGGGCCGGATTCTCGCCCTCCACGTCTACCCGAACTGCCTGCCGCCTTTGATCGTGCAGGCATCCATGAACATGGGGTGGGCGATGCTGAGCGTCGCCGGCCTGTCGTTCATTGGGCTAGGCGTGCGGCCGCCCACGCCGGAGTGGGGGATCATGGTTTCGGAGGGGGCGGCGTTCATGATATCCGGCGAGTGGTGGGCGGCGTTCTTCCCAGGCCTGGCGTTGATGCTCGCAGTGCTGACCTTCAACCTGCTCGGCGACGCGCTGCGGGATCTTGTGGACCCGAGGCGCCGGACATGACCGGGGAGGCGGGCCCGCTGCTCGCGGTCGAGGATCTGTCCATCGAGTTCCGGACGCGGGAAGGCATCGTCAGGGCGCTCGAGCAAGCCAGCTTCACCATGGGACAGGCTGAGACCGTGGGCGTGGTAGGGGAGAGCGGTTCGGGCAAGACCATCACTGCGCACGCGGTCATGGGCGTCCTTCATCCTGCCGGCAGGGTTACGGGCGGTAGCGTGCGCTTCCGCGGCGCCGATCTGCTGGCGCTGGGAGAGGAGGAACGCCGCGGGTACTGCGGCCGAAAGATGGCGATCGCCTTCCAGAACGCCCGGTCCGCGCTCAACCCGATTCGTCCCGTGGGCCGGCAGATCGAGGACGTGCTTCTGCGCCACACGGACCTCGGCCGATCCGCGGCCCGAGATCGGGCCCTGGAGCTCTTTGCGCGGGTGCAGATCCCAGACCCTCCCCGCCTCCACAGGGCCTATCCGTTTGAGCTCTCCGGCGGGATGTGCCAGCGCGTGATGATCGCCCTGGCCGTGGCCGGATCTCCGGCCCTGCTGATCGCCGACGAGCCGGCCACCGGTTTGGACGTGGCCACGCAGTGCGCGGTCCTTGAACTGATCGAGGAGCTGGCGCACGAGAACCGGATGGCCATGCTGCTCATCTCCCACGATCTCGGGCTGGTGGGCGAGCGCGCCGACCGCGTCGTGGTCATGCACGCCGGGCACGTGGTCGAGATTGCGCCGTCGGCCGAGCTCTTCGCCGCGCCCCGGCACCCCTACACCGCGCAACTCCTCGCCACGACCCCGCATCCGGATTCGCGGCTCGCGGATCTGCGGCCGATCCCGGGCAGCGTGCCCGACCTGCGGGAGGCGCTGCCGCCGTGCCGTTACAGGTATCGGTGCGAGCGAGCCGCGCCCGAGTGCGACGAGCCCCCGCTGCCGCGCGTGGAGATCACCCCGGGCCACTTCGTGGCCTGCAGGAGGCCACTGTGAGCGGTCCCCTGCTGGCGGTGAACGAGGCGCGCAAGCTGTTCCCGGTGCGCGGGACCCGCCGGTGGGTCCACGCGGTGGACGGCGTCAGCTTCACGATCGAGGCCGGAGAGTGCATGGGGTTGGTCGGCGAGTCCGGCTGCGGCAAATCCACGCTGGTCCGGTTGGTCGCCCGGCTGCTTGAGCCCACCGCGGGCCAGATTCTGCTGGATGGTCAAGAGATCGGCTCGGTGCCGGTGACGGAGTTCGCGCGGGGCCCCCTGCGCGCGGCGATCCAGATGGTGTTTCAGGATCCGGCGGATAGTCTCAACCCACGCTTCACCGCCTTCGACACCATCGGCGATCCGCTGGCTCGTCTGGGGGGAGTGAAGGACCGCCGCACCCAGGCGGATCGGGTCGCCGCGGTGGCGGACCTGGTGCGCCTGCCCCACGAACTGCTGGGGCGGCTGCCCCACCAGCTCTCGGGCGGCCAGCAGCAGCGGGTGGGGATTGCCCGGGCGATCGCGCTCTCTCCCAAGCTGTTGATCCTGGACGAGCCGACCTCGGCGCTGGACGTATCCGTGCAGGCGGTGATCCTGCACCTGCTCGTGGAACTGCGCGAGCGTTTGGGGATGACCTACCTGTTCGTCTCGCACGACCTCAATCTCGTGCGGTTGATCAGCGATCGGGTGCTGGTCATGTACTCGGGGGTGATCGTCGAGAGCGGGCCGGCAGGCGAGGTCTTCACGCACCCGTATCACCCCTACACGCGCGCGCTCATCTCGGCCATCCCCGTGGCCGATCCCGGAGGGAAGCGGGAGCGTATCCGCCTGATCGGCGAGCCCCAGAGCCCGGTGGATCCCCAGCCCACGGTCTGCCGGTTCTATGGGCGCTGCCCTGAGAGATTCGACCGCTGTTTGCGCGAGATGCCGGCGCTGCGGGCCATGGGGGCTTCCCACGAGGTCGCATGCCACCGCTACGAAGGAGGATCAAGATGACAGTGGACATCGCTGCCGCCAACCGCGAGGCGCTTTCGCGCTTGTGCTCGGCGCGCCCCGCCTGGACCGGAGTACGGCCTGCCCGCGAGGCACTTGGCCTGGAAGGCCGCGCGCTGCTCCACGCAGGACCTCCCGTCGAGTGGGAGCGGATGTGCGGCCCGATGCAGGGCGCCGTAATCGGCGCGATCCTCTTCGAGGGATGGGCGGATGAGCCCGCGGACGCGGAGCGCCTGGCCGCATCCGGCAGGGTCGCGTTCGCTCCCTGCCACTCGCGCGGCGCCGTGGGCCCGATGGCCGGGATCATCTCGCCCAGCATGCCCCTGCTGGTCGTTGAGGATCCGGTGCATGGGACCACCGCGTGCTCCATCATCGCCGACGGCCCGTGGGGATGGCAGTTGCGCTTCGGGGCGCACGCGCCCGAGACGATCAAGGGCCTGGCCTGGTTGCGCGACGTGGCCGCGCCCGCCTTGGGGGCCATCCTCGAGAAGGAAGGCCCGCTCGAGCTGGCCACGATCATGGCCAAGGCGCTCACAATGGGCGACGAGATGCACATGCGCAACCTGGGCGCCACGTGCCTGCTGATCCGGGCGCTGGCCGGGCCGATCGCGCGGGTCGTGGCAGACCCAGGACAACGCGACGCCATCATGGCGTTCGTGGCCCGCAACAACGATCAACTCTTCCTTACATGGGCCATGTCGGCCGCGAAGGCCGCTGCGCGCGCCATCGAGGGCATCCGCGGGTCCACGGTGGTCTCCACCATGGCCCGCAATGGCGTGGAGTTCGGGATTCGGGTGGCCGGATTGGGCGACCGGTGGTTCACCGGTCCGGCCAGCATCGTGGAGGGGCTCTACTTCCCGGGGTTCGGACCCGGGGACGCCAACCCTGACATCGGTGATTCCGCCATCATGGAGGTCTACGGCCTGGGCGGCATGGCGATGGCCGCCTCGCCGGCGGTGCTGAGCATCGTGGGCGGCAAGTCGTTTGCCGAGGCCACGAACACCACCAGGCGAATGGCCGAGATCTGCGTCGGGGCCAATCCGCTTCTTGCCATAGCGGCGCTGGACGGGGAGGGAGCGCCCACCGGCATTGACATCCGCAAGGTGGTGCGGACCAGCGTCACCCCAACGATCAACACGGCCATTGCCCACCGGGATCCCAAGGCAGGTCGCATGATCGGCGCGGGTATGGCCACGCCTCCGCTGGAGCCCTTCTCCGACGCCCTGGTGGCGTTCGCGGAGGAGTACGCTGGCTGACCCGCGTTGAAGCCACGGCCTGCCCGTGCTATCGTGGTGGGCGTGGTAGAGGCGGCAACGGCAGAAGAGATCATCACGGTCTGGGACCCCAAGGCGGCGGTCCTGCGTAAGCGTGCCGCTCCCGTGGGAAAGGTGACGCGGGAGATCCAGCGGCTCATCGAGACGATGCTGGACACCATGCGCGCCGCCAACGGTCTGGGCCTGGCTGCCCCGCAGCTAGGCGAGGGCGTGCGCGTGATGGTCGCGCACGTGGAGGACCGCACCGTGACGCTGGTTGATCCAGAGGTGATCCGCTCCTCCGGCGAGGAGACGGCCGCCGAGGCATGCCTCTCCATTCCCGGCATGTACGGGGACGTTCCCCGGGCAGCGGCGATATCGGTGCGGGGCAAGAACCGCCGCGGGCGCCGGGTCACGATCGAGGCCACCGGGCTGTTGGCGCGCGTTCTGCAGCACGAGATTGACCACCTCGACGGCATCCTGTTTCTCGACCGGGTCCGCGATCCCAGCACCATTGGAAGCGTGACCGCCCCAGGCGAGGCCGCCCCGGCGGCCGAGTGACCGTGGGGCGGCCGGACTCCCTCCGGGCGGTGTTCCTGGGCACCCCAGCCTTCGCGCTCCCCTCGCTGCACGCGGTCGCCCGAACCCTGACCGTGGTTGGTGTCGTCACCCAGCCCGATCGCCCCTCAGGCCGGGGCCGGGTTCCAGCCCCGCCTCCGGTGGCGGTGGCGGCGCGTGAGATGGGACTGCGGCTGTTCCAGCCCGAGAGCCTGAGGTCGGCGGAGGCGCTGACAGAGCTGTCCACGCTGCGGCCAGACCTCCTGGTGACGGTGGCGTACGGCCGGCTCGTGCCCAGCGGCGTGCTCGCGCTCCCGCCGATGGGCTGCATAAACCTCCACCCATCACTGCTCCCGGAGTACCGGGGGGCATCGCCGATCCAGCGGGCGATCGCCGATGGCGCCTCCGCCACCGGCGTCACGGTGATGTACCTGACCGAGGAGCTCGATGCCGGCGACATCATCCTCCAGCGCCGGGTCGCCATTGGGCCCGAGGAGACCGCCGGCGAACTCGAGGCGCGCCTGGCCCAGGAGGGCGCCGCTCTGCTCCTTCTGGCCGTCGGTCAGATCGCCCGGGGCGAGGCTCCCCGCCACGCGCAGGACCACGCGCGCGCGACCTATGCGGGAAAGCTCTCGAAGGCCGACGGCGCTATTCAGTGGGTGCGCCCGGCCCAGACCCTGGTCAACCTGGTCCGCGCCATGAACCCCTGGCCATGCGCCCACACGACTTGGCACGGCGGCGTTCTCAAGGTCTGGCGGGCGCGAGTGGCAGATGGGCAGGGACCTCCAGGGCAGGTGCTGGAGGCAGGGGAAGCCGGGATCAGGGTCGCCGCGGGCGAGGGCGCCATGGCGCTCATCGAGGTGCAGCCCGAGGGAGGCCGCCGCATGCCTGCATCGGCGTTTGCGCGCGGTCATCGCATCACCGCGGGCGACCGGTTGGGCGAAATCGAGACTCCATCGGGGCCGGCGCCCGATCCGGCGCACCCGTTGTGGTAAGATGAAGGGTAAGGTTCCAAAGGGGGGAAACTCATGTTCTTCGCTGACGGTACGTTCCTGATTCTGATACCCGCCCTGGTGCTGGCGGCGTACGCGCAGTTCAAGGTCCGGAGCACCTTCCAGCGGTTCAGCCAGGTGCGCACCGCGGGCGGTCGGACCGGCGCCGAGGTGGCGGCGGAGCTGCTGCGGCGCCGCGGCCTGCGCCATGTGAAGATCGAGCCGGTGGATGGCATGCTGGCCGACCACTACGATCCCAGGACCCAGACGCTGCGGCTCTCCCCAGAGGTGTACGGCAGCGACTCGATCGCCGCCGTTGGCGTGGCCGCGCACGAGTGCGGCCACGCGCTACAGCACCACGAGAAGTACGCCCCGTTGGTCCTGCGGACCGCGATCGTGCCCGTGGCGAGCATCGGCTCCAACGCGGCGTGGATCCTGTTCATGATCGGCATGTTTGCGAGCAGCCGCCCATTGATGGATCTGGGCATCCTGCTGTTTCTGGGCTACATTGTGTTCGCACTGGTCACGCTGCCGGTGGAGTTCGATGCCAGCCGCCGGGCCGTGGCCGTGCTGCAGGGAGAGGGCCTGGTCATGCCCCGCGAGGCCGACGGAGCCCGCGCCGTGCTGAACGCGGCCGCGCTGACCTACGTGGCCGCCGCCGCGATGGCGGTCATGCAGCTCGTGCGCCTGGTGCTGTTGCGCAACATGCGTGACGAGTAGGCCCGCAGTCCCTGCGCCGTCTTCCGCGCGCGAGGCCGCCTTCGCCGTGCTGTACCGCGCGGAGGCGGCCGACGCATTTGCCAGCACGCTGCTGTTCCAGACCCTGGCCCGCTCGTCGTTGTCCGATGCCGACCGGGCGCTGGCCACGACCGTCGCGCTGGGGGTGCTGCGCCACCGCGCGCGCCTCGACCACGCGCTGGAGTGCTTGCTGACGCGGCCCCTGGAGGGGCTGCCGGCTGCCATTCGGACAGTCCTGCGCATGGGCGCCTTCGAGGTATTGGACCTCGACCGCGTGCCCGCCCCTGCCGCTGTCAACGAGGCCGTGGCGCTGGCCCGCAGGCACGGGCACGCCGGAACCGCGGGGCTGGTGAACGCGGTGCTGCGGCGTCTCGTCGCCCAAGGTCCGGCGCCGCTGCCAGAGGCCGGCTCGGACCCGATAGGACACCTCTCCGTGGTGCACTCGCATCCCCGCTGGTTGGTGACCCGCTGGGTGGCAAGGTGGGGGATGGAAGAGGCCCGGGCCCTGATGGCGGCCAACGTGCGCCCGGCGCCGGCGACCCTGCGCGTCAACACCCTGCGCACGACACAGGCCGAGCTGATTGATCTGCTCCGCGCGCGCGGGCTGATCGCCGATCCCGGGATCGTGCCTGAGGCGGTCCGCGTCCAGGGTTCGCTCACCGGTCGCCTGCCGCTGTACGATCAGGGATTGTGTGGCCCCCAAGACGAGGGCGCCATGCTCGTGGTCCACGCCCTCGCCGATGCGGCGCTCCCCGGCTCGACCGTTGTTGACGCCTGCGCCGCGCCCGGTGGCAAGACGCTGCACCTGGCGGCCCTGATGTTGAACCGCGGCCGCGTGCTGGCCGCAGACGTTCATCCTGCCAAGGTCCAGGCGCTGGCGCGAAGGGTGGCCGTCTTCGGCGCCACCTGCGTCGAGGTCCACCACCTTGACGCCCTGGAGATCGGGCGGCGGTGGCCGGAACAGGCCGACGCGGTGCTGGTGGACGCGCCCTGCTCAGGGCTGGGGACAATACGGCGGCGGCCAGAGATCAAGTGGCGCGTGGAGGAGGCATCGCTGGCCCGCAACGCCCAGGCGCAGCAGGCGATCCTCTGCGGGGCCTGTTCCGCAGTCCGGCCTGGAGGCACGCTTGTCTACAGTGTCTGCAGCAACGAACCCGAGGAAGGCCCGGGGGTGATCAGGGCATTCCTCTTGGCGCACCCTTCGTTTGGCCTTGCCCCGCTCGCCGGCGCCTTTCCCCGCACGGCAGGTAGTAGCCCGGTTGACGGGGTAGAAACCGGGGAGGTCCACCTCCTGCCGCACAGGCACGGCACCGATGGCTTCTACATCGCCCGTCTCCAACGGCGATGAACGCGGTGAACAAGGGGACGCTATAATCAGGAGGTCGCCGGTTACCGCGGCGGCCGGTGGAACGGTGATGGCGATCGAGCTGGTGGGTTGCACGCTGAAGGAGATCGAGGGCGCGCTCGCGTCGCTGGGTGAGCCACGCTACCGCGGTCTCCAGGTTGCGCGCTGGATCTACCAGCGACGCGCGGAGCGCTTCGCGGAGATGACCGATCTGCCCGCGGCGCTGCGCGAGCGGCTGGGTCAGACCGCGGCCATGAGCCGGCTGCGCCTGGCGGCCCGCTCGGACGCCCCTGGCGATCTCACCACCAAGTTCCTTCTCGATCTGCCTGACGGCCTGGCGATCGAGACGGTGCTGATGCGCTACGACGACGGCCGGCGTTCGGTCTGCGTCTCGACGCAGGTGGGCTGCGCCATGGGGTGCACCTTCTGCGCCACGGGCATGGCCGGCTTTGTCCGGAACCTAACCGCCGGAGAGATCGTGGACCAGGTATTGCTGATCGGCCGCGAGACCGACGAGCGCGTCACCCACGTCGTCTTCATGGGGATGGGCGAGCCCCTGACCAACTACGAGGCAACGCTGCGCGCGGTGCGCCTCCTCAACGCGACCTATGGGCCGCGCATTGGCATGCGCCACATCACGATCTCGACGGTCGGGGTCGTGCCGCAGATCCGCCGCCTGGCAGAGGAGCGCCTGCAGCTCACGCTGGCCGTATCGCTCCACGCGCCCGACGACGAGCTGCGATCGCAGCTAGTGCCGGTCAACCGGCGGTGGCCTATCGGCGAGCTGATGGCGGCCACGCGCGACTACGCGACCGCCACCGGCCGCCGTGTTACCTTCGAGTACGTGCTCATGCACGGCGTCAACGACCACGACGACCAGGCGCGCCGTCTGGCGGCGCTGCTGTCAGGGAGTGGCGCGCACGTGAACGTGATTCCCTGGAACCCGGTCCACGGGCTGCAATACGCGCGGCCACCGGTTCACGCGGTGCACCGCTTCGCGGCGCTGGTGCGCCGGGGCGGCGCGTCCGCCACGGTCCGCATGGACCGCGGGGTGGACATCCAGGCCGCTTGCGGGCAGCTCCACCGCACCCGGGCCGTGGGGATTCCGGCGTGAGCGTGAACCCGGGCGTGGTCATCGCCGGGCGGTACGAGATAGCGGAGCGCATCGCCGAGGGCGGGATGTCCACGGTCTACCGCGCGCGCCGGCTGGACGACGGCGCGGTTGTGGCGCTCAAGGTCCTGCGCGGGGAGCACGCCGCCGATCACGAGTTCATCGAGCGGTTCGCCCGTGAGGCCCGCGCCGCCGAGGACCTGGCTCATCCCAACATCGTTCGCGTCCTGGAGAGCGGGCAGGACGGCGACACGTACTTCATCGCGATGGAGTACGTGGACGGGCCGGACCTGAAGGCCTACCTCCGGCGCGTCGGCCGGCTCGAGCCCGCCGACGCGGAGCGCATCGCCCTCCAAGTTTGCGACGCCCTGGAGTACGCCCACCGCCAGGGAATAATCCACCGCGATGTGAAGCCCCAGAACATCCTCCTGGCTCCCGACGGCAGCGTGAAGGTGGCTGATTTCGGGATTGCGCGGGCCCTGGCCACCAGCACGATCACGCAGCCCGGCATGGTCATGGGTACAGTTCACTACCTCTCGCCCGAGCAGGCGCGTGGCGCCGGCGTCGGCCGCGGATCGGACACCTACGCGTTGGGCGTGGTGCTCTTCGAGATGCTGACGGGCAGGCTGCCGTTCACCGGTGACAGCCCGATCGCGATTGCCCTCAAGCACCTGCACGAACCGCCTCCCAGTCCACGCGCGGCCGAGCCCAGCATCCCCCTGCGGCTCGAGGGGATTATCCTCAAGGCCATGGCCAAGCCGAACCAGGACCGCTACGCCTCGGCCCGCGAGATGGCGGGCGACCTTGCAGGAGAGACGGAGTTGTGGAGGGAGACCGCCGCGCTCGACGAAGGCGACACCCGCAGGTTTGATCTTACAGGCGAGGTGGTGCCGCGGCCCCGCCGGCGCGGAGCCGCGCTCCGGGTAGCCGCCGCGGTGCTGGTCCTCGCCGCGATGGGTGTATGGGCCGGCTGGCAGGCGGTGAGCGGCTACCTCAACGTCCCCGAGGTGGAGATGCCGGACCTGGTGGGGCGGACGCTGCCCCAGGCCGAGCTGATCTCGCAGCAGGCAGGCCTGACGATCGCGGTCACGGAGCGGGCCTACAGCCCGACCGTGCCCCAGGACATCGTCCTCTCGCAGGATCAGCCACCCGGGAAGCGCGTCAAGCGAGGGCGGCGCATTGGCGTTGTGCTCAGCCTGGGAGCGCAGCTTGCCACGGTGCCTGATGTGGTGCGCCGGACTCTCCAGGAGGCGCAGCTTGCGCTGGAGGGGTCCGGTCTTCAGACCGGGACGCTCCAAGAGGGATACGACGAGATCGCAAAGGCGGGGACGGTGATCCGGCAGGACCCGCCCGCAGGCTCGCGCGTGCCCCTGGACACACCCGTGTTGCTGCTGATCAGCCGCGGCCCCGCCCTGGTAGAGATGCCGTCGCTCGTGGGTCGTACGCTGGCAGATGCCAGGAAGCTCCTGGAGGAGCGGGGGCTGGTGATCACCCATGTTCGCACGGTTGCGACCACGGCCGCCGAGCCAGGGACGGTCATGGAGCAGTCACCGCTGGCTGCGACGCCCCTGCGCCCAGGGACGGTCCAGATAATCCTTACCGTGAGCGCGCGGCCTGGAGAAGAGAGCGCTCCGCCGCGTGCCCCGGTCATTACGGCGGAGCCGCAGATCGTCGAAACCCCGCGACAGCCGACACCGGCGCCCCGCGCTCAACCCGTGCCCACACCCACGCCCGGGCCCCGCGTCCTGCCGTCGCCGCAGCCTTCGCCCGCGGCCTCGCCGGGTCTGGCACGCCGCACCCGGGTGCAGGTAGTCGTCCCAGAAGGCGGCATGCAGGAGGTCAGGATCGTGGTGATTGACGAGACGGGCGTGCGCACCGTCTATCAGGCGCCGCACTCGCCTGGGGACCGGGTTGACCAGACCGTGCGCAGCCAGGGATACACGATCATCCAGGTCTACGTGGACGGCCGCCTGGTCCAGGAGATCCGGCCGTGACCGCCTCCAGGCCGACGGCCTACCAGGGGCAGGTGCGCATCGCTGCGAGCATCCTGAGCGCCGACCTGGCCCACCTCGCAGAGGCCGTAGGTGCGGCCGAGCGGGGCGGCGCCGACATGATCCACGTGGACGTCATGGACGGCTGTTTTGTCCCGCCGATCACCATGGGTCCCATAATCGTGGAGGCGCTGCGCCGGGTCACCGCCCTGCCACTGGGCGTCCACCTGATGGTCTGCCAGCCCGAGCGCCACCTGGAGGCGTTCGCCCGCGCCGGCGCCTCCAGCCTGGCCGTGCATCCCGAGGCAACGGCACACCCGTACCGCGCGCTTTCCCAGATTCGGGACCTGGGCGTCCAGGCCGGGATCGCCCTCAACCCTGGCACCCCTGCGGAGGCCTGCGCCGAGTTGAGGGACGTGCTGGATTTCGTGGTCGTGATGAGCGTGAACCCGGGCTACGCCGGTCAGGCCTTCCTGGCGGGCGTCCTGCCCAAGATCGGGCGCCTGAGGGCGCTCCTTGCCGGTTGGTCCGGCTGGGTAGGCATTGACGGGGGCATATCGCCCCAGACCGCGGGCCCTGCCGTCGCAGCAGGCGCGGACGTGCTCATTGCCGCCTCGGCGATCTTCGACGCTCCGGAGGGGATCGAGATGGCCGTAGCAGCCCTGCGGGCAGCCGCCCGGCCGTGAGCGTGCTCCACCTTACCCATCCCACCTGCGCGCAGCACCTCACCGGCGCAGGGCACCCCGAGAGGCCGGAACGCCTCCTGGCGATCTACAAGGCGATCGGAGAGAGCGGGCTGGCCGATCTGGTGGAGACCTCCGCGTTCCCGCCGGTTGATCGGGACATCCTGCTCTCGGTTCACTCGGCCGCGTACGTTGCCGAGGTGGAGGCGATGGCGCAGCGTGGGGGTGGGTGGCTCGATCAGGACACCCGCGTCGGCGCTGACTCGGCGACCGCCGCCGCCCACGCGGCCGGCGCCGCGCAGCGCGCGGCCGAGGCGCTGTGTGAGGGGGAGGCAAACCGCGCCTTCGTGACCATCCGTCCTCCCGGGCATCATGCGCTGCCGGAGCGGGGAATGGGGTTCTGCCTGTTCAACAACGCCGCGGTGGCCGCGGCCGCAGCGCGCCGCGCGGGCAAGAAGCGCGTCATGGTCGTTGATTGGGACGTGCATCACGGCAACGGAACGCAGGCCATCTTCTGGCGCGACCCGGGAGTGCTGTTCGTCTCCCTTCACCAGGAGTACTGGTATCCAGGCACCGGCGCCCTGGGCGACATCGGTGAGGGTCTTGGAGAGGGGTTAACCGTGAACCTGCCGCTTCCGGCCGAGACCGGGGACGGCGGGTACGAGGAGGCCTTCACCGAGGTGGT
>CAYLKW010000020.1:16578-20743 GCA_964384245.1 uncultured bacterium | reverse complement strand
AGGTCTTGAAGCCCATGGACTCCAGCGCCACGTTGCCGGCCAGGATCATCAGGTCGGCCCAGGAGACCTTGTTGCCGTACTTCTTCTTGATGGGCCAGAGCAGGCGGCGCGCCTTGTCCAGGTTGGCGTTGTCGGGCCAGCTGTTGACCGGCGCAAAACGCTGGTTGCCGGTGCCGCCACCACCGCGTCCGTCAGCGGTACGGTAGGTGCCGGCGCTGTGCCAGGCCATGCGGATGAACAGGCCGCCGTAGTGTCCCCAGTCGGCTGGCCACCAGTCCTGGGAATCGGCCATCAGTGCGCACAAGTCCTTCTTCAGGTCGGCCAGATTGAGCTTCTTGAATTCTTCGGCATAGTTGAAGTCGGGGCCCATGGGGTTGGAGGCCGGCGCATGTTGGTGAAGTATGCCCAGGTTGAGTTGCTTGGGCCACCAGTCGCGGTTTGATGTACCCCTGCCGGCAGCGGTTCTACCAGTCCTACCTGTCATCGGGCACTTGCTGCCTTCGCTCATCCTCGTCCTCCTTTGAGTCTGTTGGTTGCGTGGCCGCCTCCTTAACTCAGGGCCTTTGGCCCGCACGCCGGCGGCACTGCGGACAGGTCCCCCGGAACTCCACCTCCATGGCGCGCACCAGCCATCCGCCCGCTAACGGTCGCTGGCGCCGCCACTCCATGACGGATTGGGCGCCTGCGGCCGCCTGCATGTTCACGTCGGCGATGCGACCGCAGCGCTCACAGACAATGTGATTGTGCGCTTCGAGGTTGTGGTCGTAGCGTGCCACCCCGTCCGGGCCGGCGAACCGTCTCAGCAATCCGGCCGCGACGAGGGCTGCGAGGTTCTGGTACAGCGTGGCGATGCTGACCGGCGTGCCCGACCGCCGCAGGCGCTCGAAGATCTCGTCCACCGTCGGGTGCTTCCGGCTGGCGAGAATGCTTGCGAGCACGGCCCGCCGTGCCGCGGTCGCACGCAGGCGTCGGAGGGCTAGCAGGTCCGCAACATCGGACCGATTACGCGCGTCGTGCATGCGCACCCCCTTGCGCTCGGCAGGCTTCACGCCGTGGAACCCCCCTGCCCTCAAGTATCCATATTCATAATGAGTATGGTTTTCTGGATCAGCATGCCAGATCGTCGCGGTCCCGTCAAGAGTTTGACGTCGGTCCGCGCTGCAGTGCCACCACCGAGGCCAGGATGAGTAGCGCGCCGGCGATCGCACGCCCCGCAAGCGCTTCTCCCAGCAGCGCCGCCGCGAACACCGCGGCAACTGCCGGCTCGACAGTCGCGGTCAGGCTGGCGGACCGGCTATCGATGAAGCGCAATCCGTAGAGGAACAGGGCGAACGGCAGCACGGTGGCGAACACCACAATGAAGAGGAGAAAGCCCCACTCGCCCGGCGTGAACGGAAGCAGGTATACACGCCAGGGCGGCGTGTGTAGGCTCCAGAGGATCGAACCCACCAGCAACCCGTAGAACAGCATGTGCCACGGATCCACAGTGCGGGCACGTGAGCGTCCCATCAGGATCCAGCCTGCGAAGCCTAACGCCGAGGCGATCCCTGACGCGACCGCGGCTGGCGAGACAGCGAGCCCGTGCGGTCCCGCCACGAGCAAGTAGCCGCCAGCGATCACGCCCGCGAGGCAGGCCGCCTGCATTGCGGGTAGGCGTTCGCGGTGCACCACGGCCGTGTAGGCAACCACCAGCGCTGGCGCCGTGTACTGCAGAAAGATTGCCGTCGCAACATCGGCCAGGCTGATGGTCAGGTAGTACATCGACTGGGAGACGACCATGGCGACGCCCAGGGGGATCAACCGGAGCACCACGCCCCGCGGTAACCTCACCGAGCGCCCCTGTGCCCACAATACAGTCGCGGTCAGCACCAGACCCGCGGTCACGCGTATCTCGACCACCGCCGCGGGCGTGATCGTCCCGCGGTTGAACAGGGCCTTGGCCACCACACCGGCGATGCCCCACAATGAGGCCGCGGCAAGCACGGCCGCGTATCCCCGCAGGCGCATCTAGGCCTCGACCCTGTCCCAGGCCCAGCAGAAGCCGGTCAGGGCGTCGGCGCCCGAGGTTTCGCCGATACCCAGTATCCGCCGCGCGGCCGCGCGCGCGGCGCCGGGTCCCTCACCGATCCCGCGCGCAAGCCCATGCCAGGGCGCCGAGCCCCAGCCCTGGCGAGCGGCTTCCAGGTAGGCCGCGCTGATGCGGGTCGTACGCGGGATCGCGGCGCCGACCAGTGTGTCTCTGGCCTGCGACACCCCGCCGGCCGCGCTAGCCAGGGAGGGCCACAGCGTAAGCGCGTGAACGATTCCCACGAGGAGGTCGTCCCCTGACGGGGTCAACCCAGGCCCTCGCCCGGCCACGCGGGAGGCCACCGCGCTGGCTACCGTCCGCGCGCTGCTCTTCCCGGAAAGGAACGCGGCGATGGCTTCTAGACCGGATGACAGTTCCGGCAGGATGCCCCCCAGGGCGCCCGCGTTCGATCGAGGCGCGTCGGAGCCAAGTCCCGCCAGAACCGCGGCACGCGCGTCCCTCACCAGCCCCGGCGCGAGGTCCTGACGCAGGGGAGGAAGGGCCGGATCCCAGACGCGCGCGCTCCCAAGATCCACCGCGCCCTGTCCGATCCGCAGCCTGCCGTCCCCCAGCGAGACCAGTTCGCCTGGGGCGATCGGACCCAGCGATGAGAATCCATCTACACCGATCGTGAACGGCCCTGGCTCGAGATCACTCGCTGTCAGCGCGAGGATTCGGCCGTCCAGATCCAGGTAGGCGCTCCGCTCGAACGCGGCCAACACTACTCCGGCCGCGCTGTACGCTCGGAGGTCCTCCAGCGGCGCGGCGATGAGCCCGGCACGAATTGCGCGGGTGGCTGCGATGTGCGCGAAGGCGGGCGATCGTGATGGGGTCATGTCCCTCCTGTGGCCTTCACCGCCTCCACGATCGCCGCGTATCCCGTGCACCGGCACAGATGCCCGCCGAGCACTTCGAGGATGGCCTCGTCAGAGGGTCGCGGCGTGCGCCGCAGGAGCGCGTGCATGCTCATAAGTACCCCGGGTGTGCAGAACCCGCACTGCAGCGCGTGGTGTTGCGCAAACGACTGCTGCAGGGGGGAAAGCGCGTTGGGCTCGCCCAGCGCCTCGACCGTGGTGACCTCGGCGCCGTCGGCCTGCACCGCGAACAGCAGGCACGACCTGACCGGCGCTCCGTCCAGCAGCACTGTGCAGGCCCCGCAGACGCCGTGCTCGCATCCAACGTGGGTCCCGGTCAGGCCCAGATCCTCGCGCAGGAAGTCGGCCAGCGTACGCCGCACCTCGACCGTTTTGGCGACCTCGCTTCCGTTGACGCGCAGCCGGATCGTCGCCTGGCTCACCGGCGCCCTGCGCCTGGTGCGGCGTCGGGCCGCCCGGTGTGTGGCGGTCACTGATGTGGGGTTACTGTTCATCATCGTGGCTCCCGGATACGCTCGGCTGCCTGCATGATGGCCCGGCCTGCCAGCACGCCGGCGACTTGTCTTCGGTAGTCGGCGGTGGCGTGTATGTCAGAGGGAGGATCGAGCCGGTGCTGCGCCGCGCGCACCGCCTCGGCCACGCTCGCCTCGGTAACCTCCTGGCCCAGGAGCGCCTGCTCGGCCTCGGGTACGCGGACCGGCCCCGGCCCCACCCCTGTAAAGACGAGGCGGGCGCTGCGACACCGCCGGTCGCCGTCCTGCTCCAGGACTGCGGCCACACCCACCAGTGCGAAGTCACCGTGCCGCCTGGCGATCTCAAGAAACGCCCATCCGGCCTCCGAAGGGAGCGCGGGCAGGCGCACCTCTGTCAGCAATTCGTCGGGTTCCAGGGCGGTGGTCAGATAGCCCGCAAAGAACTGCTCGCAGTCGAGCACACGCTCCCCGCGTACGCTGGAGAGCACGAAGCGGGCGTCCAGCGCCGCGGCCGCCGCAGGCAATTCCGAGGCCGGATCGGCGTGCGCCAGGCTTCCGCCGATCGTGCCGCGCGCGCGGATCTGCGGGTGCCCGATGCATCGCGTGGCCTCGGCCAGCAGGGGGATCCGCCGGGCGACGCCGCGGTGGGTCTCCACGGTCTGCTGGCGTGTCATCGCGCCGATCGCGAGCCCTTCCCCGAAGGGGCGGATGAAGGCCAGGTCCCTCATCCGGTTCAGATCCACCAGTAC
>CAYLKW010000020.1:0-16478 GCA_964384245.1 uncultured bacterium | reverse complement strand
CCTTCGGGACCTCGGCCGCGGTCGGCAGCAGGTAGTCCATGAAGGTCTGCGTCAGGAGCTGGCCGTCCTCGTCGAAGACCAGCTTCTCGTAGAATGCGCCGCCTATACCCTGGGCCACGCCGCCCTGGATCTGCCCGTCCAGGATCATCGGGTTGATCACGGTGCCGCAGTCGTGGACAACGACGTACCGCTCGACGCGCACCGCTCCCGTATCCCTGTCGACCTCGAGGATCGCGGCGTGACACCCGCCGGCGAAGCTGCCCCGCGGCGGCGCGAAGTAGCGTGCGGCTTCCAGACCCGGGCCTTCCCACTCATTCGGGATGGTTCCTCGGAGCGGGTTGGCCGCCGCCGCGACCTCGCCCAGCGTTACCGACCGCGCCGGCGCCCCGCGTACGAAGACCTTTCCCCCTGCAAGTTCGAGGTCGTCCGGGCTCGCCTCCAGCAGCCCTGCCGCGACCGTGAGCGTCTTCTCTCGCACCGCTTTGCCCGCGAGCGCCACCGCGTTGCCCGCTACCACGGCCGAGCGGCTTGCGAACGTCCCGGTGCCCCATCCGAAGGCCGCGGTGTCGCCGGTGGTGACCGTGACGTCGCGCACGTCCACGCCCAGGGCGTCAGCGATGATCTGCGCGAACACCGTGAAGTGCCCCTGGCCCTGCGTGCCCACGCTTGTTGCCGCAAACACCTTGCCCGTCGGCTCGACCGTGATCCGGCATCCTTCGTATGGACCGATGCCGGTTCCTTCGACGTAGAGCGCGAGACCCAGGCCCAGGGTGCGGCCTGCCTTGCGCGCTTCGGCCTGTCGCTCTGGCCAACCGGCGTAGTCAATCATCGCGAGGGTCTTGCTCAGCACGGCCGGGTAGTTGCCGCTGTCGTAGATGAGCGGCGCGTTGTCCTGGTAGATCAGGCCGGTGTCGTAGGGAAACTCGTCGGGTTGTATCAGGTTGCGCCGGCGCACCTCGGCGCGGTCGAGCCCAAGCTCCCGCGCCACCCTGTCCATCAGCCGCTCCATGATGAAGACACCGTGGGGCCGGCCTGCCCCACGGTAGGGGCTCACCTGGGTCTTGTTGGTGAACACCGCCTTGAACTCGCAGCGGTAGGCGGGGATCTTGTATGGGCCGACCAGCGTGGTGCTGGCGACGATGGGCACGATCAAGCCGTAGGCGATGTAGGCGCCGGCATCGTGGAGGAACACGGTGCGCACGCCCAGAATCCGGCCCGCGCCGTCCACCGCGATCTCAACGTCGTGAATCTGCTCCCTCTCCTGGTTGGTGGCCACGAAGTTCTCGCGCCTGTCCTCGATCCACTTGACCGGCCGGCCCAGCCGCATCGCGGCCAGCGGCACCAGGATCTCCTCGGGGTAGAACATCATGATCTTGGGCCCAAACCCGCCGCCTACGTCCGGCGCGACCACCCGCACGTTGTTCTGGGGGAGGCCGAACAGCCGTGCCAGCCCGTTGCGGATCGGAATTGGCGACTGCGTTGAGTCGTAGATAACCAGGTTGCGCATGCGCTCGTCCCAGATCGCCACGACCCCGCGGGTCTCCATGGAGGCGGCCGTGCCCCGATCCATGCGAATCCTCTCGCGGAAGACGTGCGGGGCACGGGCGAACGCGTCCTCGGGATCGCCCACCCGCTGCGTGTAGTGCGCGGCCACGTTGGTGCCGGCGTCCTCGTGGACGAGAGGGCTGCCAGGCCCGACCGCGGCCTCCAGATCCACCACGGCCGGAAGTGGCTCGTACTCCACCTCGATGGCCTCCAGGGCATCCTCGGCCAGATAGCGGCTTTCGGCCACCACGAACGCCACCGGCTCGCCCACGTGACGCACGCCATCCGCGGCCAGTGCCACCTGGGTCTTGTGGTGGATCAGGGTTGGGTGGGGGATGAGCTTCGGCAGCGGATCCCCCAGCGGCGGCGGCAGGTCGGCATGAGTGTAGACCGCGGCGACCCCGGGCATAGCCCGGGCAATGGAAGTGTCAATACGCACGATCCTAGCGCGGGCATGCGGGCTTCGGAGCACCGCCCCGTGGAGCAGGTTGGGCGGCTGAATGTCGTCCACATAGGTGCCCCTGCCGGTCAGCAACCGGGGATCCTCGACCCTCCGGATCCGCTCACCGAACCACCGAGTCCCCATCGAGTGCGCCTCCAACACCACGGCCTGCCGGATTGCCCGGGGCCGCTGCGAGAAGTCGAGTCTTGTGGGAGTATCGGTCCTTTCGCGGCGCGAGAAGGGCGTTCCTGCCCGGCGCAGCGCCGCCGGCTCTCGCGGAGGACACGCCGCGCGGCCGACGAACCTACGGGAGGAAGGCCTCTTGGAGGTGACAGCGGTGGCAAGAGCGATGAAGTTCATCTTTGGGCACAGCAGGGAGGGAGAGGTCCGGGAGCTGCTTCTCCAGCACCTCGACAAGGTCGGCGAGTGCGTGGCGCGGGCCCGAACCGTCTTGGACGACTATCTCGCAGGCCGGATTGAAGAGGCCAAGGCAGGGGCGATCGAGGTGGACCACCTGGAGACCGACGCCGACCAGATGCGGCGCTCGGTGGTTGATCTACTCTACCGGGGGGCGTTTCTGCCGATCTTCCGGTCCGACATCCACGAGTTCGTCGAGCGGATGGACATGATCGCCGATGCGGCGGAAGTGACATGCGACTTCCTGCTGGGCCAGCGCCCTGAGATCCCGGCAGAGTACGCGGAGCAGATCCAGCAGATCCAGGAGCAGACCCTGGTGGCCTATGGCGCCCTGCACGACGCCGTGACGAACTTCTTCTCGACGCCTGACCAGCGGGTGATCCGCGACAGCCTGACGAAGCTCGGTATCACCGAGTCACTGGTTGACGACATAGAGTGGAAGATGACCCGGCAGATCTTCACCTCTGAACTCCCACTGGCCGGCAAGGCCCACCTGAAGCAGTTCCTCGAGAAGCTGACCGAGATGTCCGACGAGATGGAGGACGCGGGCGACCGTCTTGAGGCACTGATCATCGGCCTAAAGATCTAGAAATGATCGCACTCCTGCCTGCCCTCTACCTCGGCTGGGGGATAGGGGCCAACGACGCTGCCAACGCCTTTGGCCCCCAGATCGGGGCCAACATCATCGCCTACCGCCGTGCGATAGTCCTGGCTGCGATCTTCGCCTTCCTGGGCGCGGTTCTAGAGGGCGAGAAGGTGTTCCCAACGCTGGGGCGCCTCACCAGCCTGACCCTCGAGATGAGCATCATCTCGGCGTTGGCCGCCGGCATCACGACCAACGTCATGACGCGGCTCGGGATGCCCATCTCGACCTCGCACGCCATCTTCGGCGCCCTGATAGCCGCAGGGCTGTACATGGGGAAATCGTTCGATGCAACGATCGCCGCGCGGATGGTCGCCTCGATGATGGCCGCACCGATAGGGGCCGGGGTTAGCGCCTATCTCCTCCACCGGCTGCTGGCTACGGTGGCGGCGGGGAGGCTCGGCGGGGGGCTGCTCTTCGGCCGTGCCGTGCGCTATTCCGCGGTGGTGGTGGGTTGCTATGCCGCGTACGCCCTGGGTTCCAACAACGTCGGCAACGCGATGGCCCCGTTTGTGGCCGTGGGCGTGATCGGTCCTGGTGCCGGGGCGGCGCTGGGCGGCCTGGCCATCGCGGTCGGGGTGCTTACCTACAGCCGGAACGTCATAATGCTGGTCGGCAAGCAGATCACGGCGCTGGACCCCATTACCGCGCTGGTGGCCGCGCTGGCCACCGCCGTCACGGTCCACCTGTTCACCCAACTCAAGATCCCCGTGTCCACCTCACAAGCGATCGTTGGCGCAGTGGTCGGCGTCGGTCTCACGAAAGGAGTGGTGGCGGTCAACCGCCGGATGTTCTTGCTGATTCCCGCGGGGTGGGTAGTCAGCATCTTCGGCTCGGGGATCGCGGGCTATCTCCTGATGGCAGGGTTGGGCCTGTTTCGGTGAACCGGACGGCAGCGGCATGGACATAGGCGTGCGGGACGCGTCCCGGGCGGTGTGTGCGTGCTGACCCTCCTCCCAGGTCTCTACCTCGGCTGGGGTATCGGCGCCAACGATACCGCCAACGCGTTCGGCCCCCAGGTGGGCGCCAATGTCGTCACGCTGCGCCGGGCCGCGGCCCTCACCGCGGTCTTCGGATTCCTGGGCGCCGTGGTCGAGGGGCAGAAGATCTTCCCGGCCCTGGGCGGCCTCACCCACCTTTCACTCGAGATGAGCGTGGCAGCCACCCTGGCTGCGGCCGTTACCGTAAACGTGATGACCAGGTTCGGGCTGCCTATCTCGACCTCGCACGCGATAGTCGGCGCACTCATCGGCGTCGGGTTCGCCGAACGGGCGGGGTTCAACGTCCCGATCGTGGTGAGGGTGGCCACCGCGATGGTGGCAACACCGGTTGGAGCCGCCACCTTCGCCTACCTGATCTACATGGCAATCGCGGCACTGGCTGCCGGGCGGTTGGGAAGGGCGCTGGCCTTCCACCGGTTCGTGCGATATGCCGCGGTCGTCATAGGTTGCTACGCCGCCTATGCCATGGGCGCCAACAACGTCGGTAACGCCATGGCGCCGTACGTGGCGGTCGGCTTGGTTGGCGCCGAGGCCGGCGCCGCCCTGGGCGGTGCGGCCATTGCGCTCGGCGTGTTGACCTACAGCCACCGCGTCATCATGGTGGTTGGAAAGCAGATCACGGCGCTGGACCCAATCTCAGCGCTGGTGGCCACAATGGCCACGGCGATCACGATCCACCTGTTCACCCAGCTCGGGATCCCCGTATCCACCTCGCAGGCGATCGTCGGCGCGGTCGTCGGGGTGGGCCTCACCAAGGGGATCGTGGGCGTCAACCGCCGAACCCTGATGGTGATCCCAGCCGGATGGGTGATCAGCGTCGCCGGCTCAGGCGCCGCGGCCTGGTTGTTGATTTCGGGTTATCACTTGATCCGGTGAGCCGGGGGTAGGACGATGAGAACTCTGTTTCGGGGCGGGACGGTTGTTACGGCTGAGGGGGCCCGGCAGGAGGACCTGCTGGTGGACGGTGAGCGCATCGCCGCCATCGGGCAGCGCCTCCCGGACGACGGCGCCGCGGTCGTGGACGCTGGGGGCCTGCTGCTGCTGCCAGGCGGCATTGACGTGCACACGCACCTCGACATGCCGCTTGGGCAGGGGGCATCGGCTGACGACTTCGCCTCCGGCCACCTCGCTGCCGCGTTTGGCGGGACCACCTCTCACATAGACTTCGCGATTCAACCCAGGGGCGCCAGCCTGCGCGAGGCGCTCGACCTCTGGCACGCCAGGGCCGCCGGCAGGGCGTCCATTGACTACGGCTTCCACATGACCATCGCCGACCCCACGCCGGCCGTGCTGGACGAGATCGCCCTGCTGCCGGAATGGGGCGTGACCACGGTCAAGGTGCTGATGGCCTACAAGGGCCGGCTGCAGGTGGACGACGCCACGCTGTTCGCGATCGCGCGGCGGACTGCTTCTGCCGGGATCCTGTTGATGGCGCACTGCGAGAACGGCGACGCGATTGACCTCCTGGTTAGGGAAGCGGTGGCCGCGGGTAGCCGCTCCCCCAGGTATCACGCCCTGACCCGCCCGGCCGAACTGGAGGGCGAGGCTACGGGCAGGGCGATCGCGCTGGCCGCGGTGGCCGGCGCGCCGCTCTACGTCGTGCACGTGACCTGCGACCTGGCGCTGCGGCAGGTGCGCGCGGCCCGGGCACGGGGTCTTCGGGTGTGGGCCGAGACCTGCCCGCAGTACTTCCTTTTCACCGCGGACGACCTGGACCGTCCGGGCTTCGAGGGCGCCAAGTTCGTCTGCTCGCCGCCGTTTAGGACCGCGCTCGACCAGGAGGCGCTGTGGGAGGGCGTGCGCGACGGCTCGCTGGACGTGGTAGCCACAGACCACTGTTCGTTCAACTTCGCGACGCAGAAGACGCTAGGTCGCGACGACTTCTCGAAGATCCCAAGCGGCGTCCCGGCGATAGAGGACCGCCTGATGGTCCTGCATCATGCCGGGGTGGGCGGCGGCCGCATCTCGCTCGGCCGCTTCGTGGAGCTCACAGCCACCAACCCTGCCCGGCTCTTCGGGATCTACCCGCGCAAGGGCAGTCTCACCGTGGGCGCCGATGCCGACATCGTGCTTTTCGACCCCCAGGCCGAGCGCACTCTGAGCGCGCGCACCCACCACATGCGCGTGGACTACAATCTATTTGAGGGAATGACAGTGCGCGGGGCGCCCGTGGCGGTTTGGGTACGCGGCCGGCAGATCGTGGACGGCGACCGGTTCCTGGGCCAGAGCGGATCAGGGCGGTTCCTGCACCGCGCGCGGTTCGCGCCGTAGCCAGGCAGATGGTCCGGCCTCTGGAGGCATCCATGCCCAAAGTCGTGGTACTGACAACAGGAGGTACGATCTCGACCCGCGATACGGACGGTCGCGGGGCCACGCCTACCCTGCGCGGCGCCGACCTGCTGCGCGAGATACCAGGGCTCGACGCGGTCGCCTCGTTGGAGGTAGAGGAGTTCGACTTCATCCCGGGCGCCTTCATGACGCTCGCTAGGATTCTCGAACTGAGCCGCCGCGCCTCGGAGATCGTCGCGCGGCCGGAGGTGGCGGGCCTGGTCATTACCCACGGGACAGATACGCTCGAGGAGTCGGCCTACTACCTGCACCTGACGGTGGGCGGCCAGACCCCGGTGATCTTCACCGGGGCGATGCGCAACGCCTCGCAGATCGGGTTCGACGGCTACCGCAACCTCTACGACGCGATCCGCACCGCGGTCTCGCCCGAGGCACGGGCACGCGGGGTGTTGGTGGTCCTTAACGAGGAGGTTCACTCCGCGCGGTGGGTGACCAAGACCAGCGGCCAGAAGGAGGACACCTACAAGTCGCCGGTAACCGGTCCGGCGGGTCTTGCTTACGGGGACCGGATCGCGTTCGTGGCCGCGCCGTACCCGCGGCGCGTGCTGCCCAACGCCATGGAACCCAGGGTGGACCTGATCCGCCTGGCCGTGGACGCCGATGACCGGTTTCTCCGCTGCAGCCTGGAGAGCGGCTCCCGCGGGATCGTGATAGAGGCCTTCGGCGGCGGCCGGGTGCCGCCGCCGCTGCTGCCAGCCATCGGTGACGCGCTGGGCGCAGGGGTCCCGGTGGTTGTCACGACGCGGTGTCTAGGCGGCGAGATGTGGGATGGCTACGGGTACCAGGGCGCGTTTCGCGATCTGCAGGCGCGCGGGGTGTTCTTCGTGCACGACCTGCCGGGTCACAAGGCCAGATTGAAACTCGCGGTGGGACTGGGCAACGGGCTGCGCGGCGAGGCGCTGCGCGACTACCTGGCGACCGAGGCGTGAGGGATCGAAATTGACACGCAAAATCCAGCCTTCCTATAATGAAGTTCATTTCCAGGAGGTCCGGAATGAAGATAGAAGGCGAGCATCTCCTTCCCGCGACGCGCGATCGGGTATGGGCCGCGCTCAACGACCCCGACGTTCTAGCAAAGACGGTTCCAGGCCTGAAGCAGCTTGTCCCCACCGGTGACGATACCTACGACGCCACGATCGAGCTGGCAGTCGGACCGGTGCGCGGAACCTACCAGGGACGGGCTAGCATCACGGGCAAGACTCCCCCGGAGAGGATGACCCTGACCGTGGAAGGAGGCGGGCGGCCCGGAACGATTAGGGCCGCGGGCGCCCTGACCCTGGAGGCCCAGGACGCCTCGACGCTCGTGCAATACGTCGGGGAGGTGCAGGTGACCGGAGTTCTGATGAGCGTCGGCCACCGCCTGTTCGGCGGCGTGGCGAAACAGTTGGCAGGCGTGTTCTTCAAGGCGCTGGAGCGCGAGGTGCACCAGCGTGCGGATGCGGAGCTCGTGAGATGATTCCGGCCGCGTTCGCCTACCATCGGCCGCGTACGGTGCAGGCCGCCCTGCGGCTGCTGCAGTTGCACGGCCACGACGCCAAGATCCTGGCCGGCGGGCAGAGCCTGCTTCCCATGATGAAACTGCGGGTTGCAACGCCGGCTCACCTGATAGACATCGGGCGCGTGGCGTCTCTCCGCGGCATCCGGCTGCGTCAGGGCGTGCTGCGAATCGGGGCCATGGCCACGCACCAAGAGATCGAGTTCTCACCGGCGGTGCGCCGGGTAGCCCCGGCCCTCGTGGAGACCGCGGCGGTCATTGGCGATCTTCAAGTGCGCAACCTTGGGACGATCGGAGGCGCCCTCATCCATGCCGACCCCGTGGCGGACTACCCGGCCACCGTGCTGGCGCTGGGCGCGGAGTTCACGCTGCAGGGCCCAGCCGGCCTGCGGACCGTCCCGGCCGCGGAGTTCTTCCTGGGGCCCATGACGACCGCTGCCAGTTGGGACGAGATCATGACGGAGATCACGGTTCGCGCCGCACCCGCCGGGTGCGGCGCAGCATACCTGAAGATGCCCAATCCGGCCTCCGGCTTCGCGCTGGTCGGGGTAGCGGCCGCGATCGGGTTGGACCAGGCCGGCCGCTGCGCCCATGTCCGCGTGGGCATTACCGGGGTGGCCTCCGCTGCCTACCGGGCGTCCGGCGTCGAGGCCGCCCTGGCGGGCCAGGAACCCACCGAC
The DNA here is from genome assembly GCA_964384245.1 of uncultured bacterium. Taxonomy (GTDB): domain Bacteria; phylum Sysuimicrobiota; class Sysuimicrobiia; order Sysuimicrobiales; family Humicultoraceae; genus VGFA01. The sequence continues at coordinate 7,906 of CAYLKW010000020.1, read as the reverse complement.
CCGGCGCTGGCCCAGGCCGCCGCGGTTGCCGCGGACGGCGTTGATGCCAACTCCGACATCCACGCCAGCGCCGAGTACCGGACGCACCTGGCAGGCGTTCTTGCCCGCCGCGCCCTCGTGCTTGCCCGCGACCGGGCCATGGCGAGCGGGCGCCGCCGACGGAGCGCGTCGCGAGTCTGACCGGTGGAGCAGGGGATGCACTCCGAGATCAACCGCATCCAGGAACTGCTGGCCGTGCAGGGCTATGTCGCCGACCGCACGATTGCGACCAGCGTCTACCTGTCCATCACCCTGCGCAAACCCCTGCTCATCGAGGGCGCCGCTGGCGTTGGAAAGACCGAGGTGGCGAAGGTAATGGCCCGTGCCCTCGACGCGGACCTGATCCGGCTGCAGTGCTACGAGGGCCTCGACGCCACCACCGCGCTGTACGAGTGGAACTACCAGAAGCAGCTCCTCCACATCCGGCTCTCCGAGGGAGGCGAGCGGTCCCTCGCAGAGCGCGAGGCAGAGATCTTCAGCGAGGGGTTTCTCCTCAAGCGACCGCTGCTGGACGCCATCACCAGGCCGCAGCCGCCGGTGCTGTTGGTGGACGAGATAGACCGGGCCGACGAGGAGTTCGAGGCGTTTCTGCTGGAGGTGCTCTCCGACTTCCAGGTTTCCATCCCCGAGATCGGCACGATAGCGGCCACCGCGATTCCCAACGTGGTGCTCACCAGCAATCGCACCCGGGAGCTCGGCGATGCGTTGCGGCGGCGGTGCCTGTACCTCTGGATTGACTACCCCACGTTTGAGAAGGAGCTGGAGATAGTGAGGCGCAAGGTGCCCGGCGTCAACGGACGCCTGGCAGAGCAGATCAGCGCTTTCATGCAGTTGATCCGGCGCGTCCGCCTTGAGAAGGCCCCTGGGGTCGCCGAAACCCTGGACTGGAGCGCCGCGCTCATGGCCCTCCACCGGGATCATCTCGACCGCGCCGCGGTGGAGGAGACACTGGGCGTCCTCTTCAAGCATCACGACGACGCCGCGGCAGTGCGGGCGCAGTGGCTGGATCATCTTCTCGACGGCGTCGCTGCTCTGGAGCAGGAAGGACGGCCATGGTCCCAGGAAGCCGTGGTGCGCGCCGCGGAGCGGCTCGCGATTCGCAGGTAGGCCGCCCGCGGCACGGCGATCTCGCATCCAACGTGGTGGCGTTTGCTCGCCTGCTGAGGCGACGCGGGTTGAGCGTTGGACCGCCCGAGGCCGCCGACGCGTTGCGCGCTCTGTCCGCCGTGGACCTGACCGATCGCATTGAAACCTACCTTACGCTCCGGGCGGTTCTGGCGTCCGGGCCCGAGGCGCAGCGCATCTTCGACGCCGCCTTCTGGGAGTTCTGGGGCGAGATGCAGCAGGCGACGGGCGTCCCTCCGTCAGGGGATGGCGGTGCGCAGCCGCTTGATGGCCGGCAGGCGCTCGACCGCGTGATGATCGAGTGGCAGGAGAACGGCGAAGCCGGCGCCGACGGCGATCGCGTGCCGGCCTACAGCCCTGTTGAGGCGCTCACCCACAAGGACTTCAGCGCGCTGTCCGCCGACGAACTCGAAGAGATCGCTACGATCGTGACCGCCATCGCCCGGAGGGTGGCAACGCGCCTGTCACGCCGGACCAGACAGGCCCGCAGAGGCCACCTGGTGGACCTGCGGCGGACGATCCGGCACAGCCTGCGCCGCGGAGGCGAGATGCTCGACATCCTCCGGCGGGAACGGAAGCTCCAGAAGACGCGCGTGGTGCTGCTGTGCGACGTCAGCGGCTCGATGGACCTCCACAGCCGGTTCCTGATCCAGTTCATCTATGCGCTGCAGCACGCGGTGGCCAGGGTCGAGACCTTCGTGTTCAGCACGGGCCTCAGCCGGATCACGGGATCGCTCGCACGCGCCGATCTGCGCGCCGCCCTGGACGAGATTGCCGGGAAGGTGCCAGACTGGTCCGGCGGCACCAAGATTGGCCGCAGCCTGCGCCGGTTTCTCACCGACCACGGAGGGTGGGCGCTCGACGGCAGGACGGTGGTCATAATCATCAGCGACGGATGGGACACGGGCGAGCCGGATGTGCTGGGTGCCGCCATGGCCGAACTGCACCGGCGCGCCGCGCGCGTGCTCTGGCTGAATCCGCTGCTGGCTAGCCCTGGGTACGAGCCGATCTGCCAGGGGATGCGGGTCGCGTTGCCCCACGTGGACGTCTTCGCCCCTGCGCACAACCTGGACAGTCTGCGCCGGCTCGAGCGCCATCTGGCGCGCCGCTCATGAAGGAACTCGCCGATCTGCTCTCCTCTGCCCGCGCGGCCTCAGCCGCAGGAGAGCCGATGGCCGTGGCCACCATAATAGGGGTCCGGGGCTCTACCTACCGGCGCGAGGGTGCGCGCATGCTCGTTGCCCGCTCGGGCCGTCTGACCGGCAACATCAGCGGGGGCTGTCTCGAGGGCGACGTGGCGGTTGTGGCCGGGGAGGTGATGGAGGGGAACCTCCCGCGGGTGGTGCTCTACGACCTGACCGCCGACGACGACGCGGTGTGGGGTTTGGGCCTAGGCTGCAACGGCGCCATCGAGGTGTTCGTCGAGCCGGTGACGGGCGACGATCTGTTGTGGCAGTCGGCGGAGGCAGTGCTCGGCGGCGCCACGCTCGGGCTGGTTACCGTGGTGGAGGGAGGGGACACGGTCCCGGCAGGAGGGCGCATGGCGGTGTGGCCCGACGGCCGATGCCAGGGCAGTCTGGGGGATACGGCCGTGGACGCCGAGGCCGCACGTATTGTGCTGAGCGCTTCGGGCGCGCTACGCTCGCGGGTCCACGACCTGCGTCCTGAGGGAGGGCCGCATCTCCGGCTGTTCGTCGAGGCGTTGCATCCTCCGCTGCGCCTGATCGTCTGCGGGGCAGGACACGATGCGATTCCCGTGGTCCGCCTCGCCTCGCAGCTCGGCTGGAGGGTGCTGGTCGTTGACAGGCGCGAGGCGTTCCTGACACCCGAGCGGTTCCCGGGCGCAGCCGGGTTTGTCCGCACGGAGTTTCCCGAGGCCGGCCAGGCGGTCCCAACCGACCCCCTCTCGTTCGTGCTGATCATGACCCACAACTACGTCCACGATCGCGACCTGCTGCGGGCGTTCCTGCCGACCCCGGTCCGATACCTGGGGATGCTGGGGCCCAGGGCGCGCACCGAGAAGATACTGAGAGAGCTACAGGCCGAAGGCGTGACGATCGGCGATGACCGTCGCGCGCAGATCTTCGGCCCTGTAGGGCTGGATATTGGCGGCGATACCCCTGACGAGATCGCGCTGGCCGCCCTGGGGGAGATACTCGCGGTGGCGCGCGGGCGGGCAGGAGGATTCCTCCGCGCCCGCACCGGCCCCATCCACCTGCCCGCGCAGGACTCGGGTCCCTTCGTTTCCGCCGTGATCCTGGCGGCCGGAGCCAGCACCCGGATGGGCCGTCCCAAGCTGGCGATCCCTGTTCGGGGAACGCCTATGATCCGCCGCGTCGTGGCGGCCGCGCTCGCCTCGCGCTGCGGCGAGACGATCATCGTGCTCGGAACCCACGCGGATCTCTACCGTTCGCTGCTCGACGGCCTGGCGGTGCGGATCGTGGAGAATCCGGATCCCACGGAGGGAATGGGGTCCTCTATCCGCGTCGGAATCGAGGCCGTCTCCCCGAAAGCTACCGGCGCCGTGATCCTGCTCGCGGACCAGCCCTTCGTCCCCGCAGAGGCGATTGACCGCCTGATCGAGGCCGCCGCGGTCGAGGGGCGGAGGATCGTCGCTTCGGCCTGCCAAGGCGCCGTGGGACCGCCGGTCTACTTCCACCGGGCCTTCTTCCCCGAACTGCTGGCCCTCCGGGGCGACCGCGGCGCCCGCAGCGTGATCCAGTCCCATCCCCAGGAAGTCGTGACCGTGCCGCTCCCCGAATCCTACGCCGCCGACGTGGATACCAGCGCCGATCTTCCCGCTAAGTAGCCCCGCGCCTCAGGATCCGTCCTGCCCTGGCACCGGTGTCCACCTCGTTCTCGATGACCATCTGTCCGTTCACGATCACGTGAGCGACGCCTGCGCAGTAACGGTGTGGGTCCTGGAACGTGGCCAGATCGCTGATCTGCTCTGGATCGAAGACCACTAGGTCGGCGACGCAGCCCGGCCGGATCAGCCCCAGATCGTAACACCGCAGTCGTTGTGCCGGGAGTGAGGTCATCTTACGCACGGCCTCCTCCAGGCCGAGTACACCGTCCTCGCGCACGTACCTGCCCAGCACGCGCGCGAACGTGCCGTAGCTGCGCGGATGTGGTTTGCCCCCGGCCGAGGGAGAGAGCGTCCACCCGTCGCTGGCAATGGCCACAGCGGGGTGGCGCATCACCCGTCGCACGTCCTTCTCGGACATGGCGAAGATTATCATCTGGACGCCGCCGCGCTCGCTCTCCAGCAGGTGCAGGGCCGTATCCACCGGGTCCTCGCCCCTATCCGCCGCGATCTCGGTGAGCATTCTGCCCTCGTATCCCTTGCTGGGGCCGTCGGGGACACGACTTATCATGGTCGCCTCGGGGTCAAACTCGCGGGCTCCCGACAGTAGCGCATCGGGTCCGGGAGACGCGATCTCGGCGCGGATGCGGGCGCGCTGGTCGGGATCCGCGAGGCGGGACAGCATCGTCTCGACCCCGCCCTGCATCGCCCACTTCGGCATGATCGCCGCCAGGGTGGTGCTGCCCGCGGTGTACGGGTACTGGTCCGCCAGCACGTCCTGGCCTGAGGTGCGCGCGCGGTCAATCATCTCCAGCGAGGCGTCTACCCGGCCCCAGTTCTGGCGCCCCATAGCTTTGTGATGGCTGAGCTGCACGGGCACCCCGGCCCGGCGTCCGATTTCCAGCGCTTCCCCGACCGCGTGCAGCAGTGAGTCGCCCTCACCGCGGATGTGGGAGGAGTAGAACGCTCCGTACCGCCTCGCCACCTCTGCCAGGGCCACCAGTTCCTCGGTGTCGGCGTAGCTGCCTGGGACGTAGATCAGGCCCGAGGAGAGACCGAAGGATCCCTGCTCCAACGCGCGTGCTACGTGGGAGCGCATCGCGTCCAGTTCCGACGGCGATGGAGCGCGATCCTCAAAGCCCATCACCGCGACGCGCACCGTGCCGTGTCCCACTTGGAGAGCGACGTTGCAGGCCAGCGGCAGACGTTCCAGGTGATCCGCATAACCGGCCGCGTCTTCCCACTCCCACGACAGGCCCACGTCCACGAACGCGGCATAGGCGCGCAACAGTTCCAGGCGCTCCCTGAAGACCGGAAACGGCGAGAAACCGCAGTTGCCGACGAGCTGTGTGGTAACACCCTGGCGCACCATCGCCTCGGCACGAGGGAACACCGGCAGCGTGAAGTCGGCGTGGGTGTGCAGGTCAATGAACCCAGGCGCCAGCACCGTGCCGCCAGCGTCAACGGTGCGATGAGCCGCGGCGCCGGACAGGTCGCCGACCCTCGCGATGCGGCCATCCTTCACGCCCACGTCGCTCCAGAACCATGGGTTGCCCGTGCCGTCCACCACGCGGGCGTTGCAGAAGACCAGGTCGTACATCTATTTGCCTCCCTGGGGCGGCGGGAGCACCAACAGGACGTCGCTGACCGGTCGCTCCCCGGTCTCATCCGACGGCAGGTTGATCACCACTCCCCGCACCACCAAAGTAGTAGAGCCGCCGCCGTCCAGGTTCAGGGCGTCGGTTACACCAAGCCGCCGGAGCGTTCCCGCCATCTCGGCCAGGGTCATGCCGAGACTGTGATACGGCTGGCGCCCTCCGAGCACCACAAGGACGATCCGGCCGTCTTCGAGACGGCCGATAGCGGTGCGGGGGTGGCGCCGGTTGACGAACGACGGGCGAAACCCCTCGCCGCCCACGAACTGGCCGCCGGCCAGAAGCCGCGGTCCGCCGCCTGCCACGTGCCGGACGCCTTCCCACCGCGGGTCGCCGGAGATCGGTACCAGGCGCGCGCGGAGCGATACCCGATCACCCGGTTTGAACGCGGCCAGCAATGCAGCCCGGCCGCGGGCGTGTCCCGAGAGCACGTATCCGCCTGGCGGAATCGGGGTGTTGCCGCGTCCGTCCGTCACCTGCTGCACAACCTCCCCGGTCACAACCACCTCGGCGCCGAGGGTGCTGGTGCGCGTGGTGACGCCGTGCGCCGGGCGGTACAGGATGATCTCGCCTGCGCCGCGATCGCGGTTGACGCCGTCTATCGTAACGGTGTCGCCACTGGTGGAAGCGGCGGCGTCGAGCCGGAGCAGGTCGAAGAGCAACTGACCTTCGTCGGTGATTCCAACGCAGCTCCTGCCTGTCAGGGGTTCGCTGATCACCTCGCCCTCGACGACCAGGCACCCCAGTGGGTCTCCCGACGCCATGAAGAACCCGCCGTTGACGGCGGCAATCGCGCCAGCGCGGCGCGCGGCGTCACTTGTCCGGCCACGGCCTATGACCGGCCCCGAGGCAAGCGCTGGTCGCAGACGCGCGCCGCCCGCCGGTTCGATCAGCACCACCCCGCTCCAGAACGGTCCGGCCAGCGCCTCGTAATCGGGCACGGTCAGGATGATCCAGGTAGGCAGCCCCTCTGCGGCGAGACGCTGCTGCAGGCTGGCCGCCTCATCGCGCGTGGCGTAGTTACCCACGCGAACTTTGAAGAACTCATCAACCGCATCCACGAAGGCCGGATGGCCCCGCGCCCGCATCGCATCGGCCAGCCGGCGCGCCCGCTCTTCGTCCTGGAACGCGCCGATCTGCACCCGCCAGACCGGCGGTGTCCGCAGCGCGCCCCGCTTTTCCAGGATGAGCGTCACGCCAGCTTCCAGCGCGACCGAGAAGGTCAGCGACATGCCCTGCTCCACGCCCTGCAAGTATGCCCACACCAAGCTGGCCGCTTCGGCGCGCGTGAGCGGATCGCCGGGACGCACGCGCTCCGATGGTGGCTCGCGCAGCATGGCCGGCGTGCTCAGCGCGGCGACGGCGATCGCGCCGCGCACTGCCGGCGTCAGCCCGTTGAGATCGGCAAACGGCAGTGCGGCGTTGACCATGTACGCGGACTCGAACGTGTGCCCCAACGCGCGCACAAGCCAGATGAACGCGTCGCCGCGCACCAGCGGCGAGTTCGGGCGGAACAGGCCACCCGCGGTGAGGATGCCGTAGGCCACCGCGGATTCAACCGCAGGCGCCAGTTCGCGCGCGAGGGGTAGATCTGCGAACGATGGCGGATCGGACCGCACCTGCGGCAATCCGCGCGCTGTCACTAGCCAGGCGACGAACTGTGCGCGGACGATGGGCGCATCGGGGCGGAACAGTCGGTCGCTGCCCAACTCGACCACGCCGCGTGAAAGAAGATTCGCGATGCGCTCCTCTGCCCAGTGGCCGCGGACATCTTCAGGCCGCAACTGGGCTGACGCGGCGGCGCCTGAGGCGACCAGCAGCGCGGTCAGGAGGGTGAGCGCGGTCACGAGCGTGCGGCGTGCCTCCGGCGGGAACATCGCCTCGGGGATTCGGCCGGCGTCCTGCCGTTCCTGCTCACCTGAGCCAACTACCAAGAAAATCAACAAATTGTGTCCGACGAAGAAGGAAAACCTATATGTGGTATCGAACGAGCATACGACGGCAAGATCGTGCCGTCCATCTTCCAAGAGAAGGAGGCGAGGACGGTGGCGAAGAAGGCTAAGAAGGCCGCTAAGAAGAAGGGCAAGTAGCCGCCCTGCGCTTGCCCCAAAGAGACGGCGGATGCAACCGCCGTCTCTTTGTTTGTGTCCGCGCCGGTGAGTACCTAGCCGAACGCGTTGAGGCCCGTTAGGTCCCGGCCCAGGATCAGCGTGTGTATGTCGTAGGTGCCCTCGTAGGTGTCCACGGATTCCAGGTTGGCGGAGTGGCGCATCGCGTGGTA
>CAYLKW010000019.1:18007-21083 GCA_964384245.1 uncultured bacterium | reverse complement strand
TCCGGGTTCCCACCTCGGACGGTGCGATTCGCCGGGCCATGGCCTGGGGTAATCCTTTCGTGCACAGTTCGGTGATGATGCGCCGGTCCGCGTTGCAGGCATGCGGGGGGTACGCGGACACCCGGTTTGAGGACTACCATCTCTTCATACAGATTGCCGCTGCCCACCCTGTCGCGAACCTGGCTGAGCCACTGGTTGTACGGCGGCTTCGGCCGCGAAGCCATGGGCTATCCGGACCCCGCAGCCACAGGCTACGCACGAAGCTGGAGTTCCAACGCATGGCGATCCAGCGCTTGGGCCTTCCCGCGGGTGCGCGTCTCGGGCTGGTTCCCACGCTGCTGGGCGTGGCGGCTTTTGGAGCATTGGAGTGGCTCACCGCATCCTGATGCTGATCACCCTGTCCGACTGGGGCGGGGCCCAGGCGCACGTCCTCGCGCTGGCCCGAGGTCTACGGAACCTCTACGACGTAACCGTGGCATGCGGTCCGGGCGGGCCGCTGGTGGCTCACCTGCACCAGGAAGGCATCCGCGTTGTTGAGATCCCGCGTCTTGTCCGTGCGCCCCGCCCGCTTGCCGACCTTGCCGCACTCGTGCGGCTCGCGCGCTGGATGCGCAGCGAGCGGTTCGCCCTGGTGCACTGTCACAGCACCAAGGCAGGGCTGCTGGGGAGGACAGCCGCGAGGCTAGCCGGGACTCCCGTAGTGCTCTTCACGACCCATGGATGGGCGTTTGCCATGCCCTCATCGCCCCCGGTCGTCCGTTTGATGCTCGTGCTGGCGGAGAGGCTGGCCGCCCGGCTGGCCACAACCATCATCTGCGTCTCACAGCATGACCGGGAGGCAGCGCTCCGGGCTGGGATAGGCCCGCCCACGCGCCTCGCAGTGATTCCCAACGGCATCGCCCCTGATCCCTGGCTTGCGCGCGCCCCGGTGCAAGAGGACGGAGCAGGGACGGGCAGACCTTGCACGGCCGTCATGGTCGGCAGGTTCAAGGAGCCCAAGGACCCGATCACGCTCGTCAAGGCCTGGACGCAACTCGGCGCGGATCACCGCCTCCTGCTGGTGGGCGACGGTCCCATGCGCCCGGAGGTCGAGTCATTGATTCTCGAGCAGGGGCTGGAAGGCCGCGTCGCGGTGCTCGGGGCGCGTGAGGATGTGCCCGTGCTGCTCAAAGCGGCGGACATCTTCGTGCTGTCAAGCCGCTGGGAGGGAATGCCGCTGGCCGTAATTGAAGCCATGATGAGCGGCCTGCCCGTTGTGGCCACGAACGTCGGTGGTGTCTCGGAGGCGGTGGTGGACGGAGAGACCGGGTTCCTCGTCCCTTCTGGAAATCCTGGCGCGCTTGCCGTGGCGCTGGATCGGTTGCTGACCGACCCCGTCCTTCGCCGCCGCATGGGAGAGGCCGGCCGGCGCCGGGCGCTCGAGCAGTTCACCGAGGAGCGGATGCTCGCCGAGACCGCCGCCCTCTACGAGCGCGTGCTTTCCGGAAGGACACCATGAGGAACCCGCACGAGTTCCGGCAGCCACTTCAGATCTCGGAGCGCAAGGCCCTCCTGGCGTTCCTGGATCTGGCCATGCTGAACCTTGCGCTGCTCGTCACCTTGTCCGTACGGCTCCACTTCCCGCTCGCGGCGAGCACGGTTGCCGAGCGCGTGTTCTGGTTCGTCCTGCTCTCGGCAGCATGGGCACTCGCTGCTTCAGTGGCCGAGCTCTACGATCTGCGGCTTGCGGCCCGCCTGCCCGCAGGACCCATCCGCGCGGCGCTCGCCGTCGTGACGGCCGATGCGCTCTACCTGACCCTGCCCTACGTGACGCCGCACCTGCTGCCCTCGCGCCTGACGCTGCTGTGGTTCGTCGGCACAACCACGGTCTTCGTTGCCGCGTGGAGGGCGTTCTACGCGCTCATCCTGGTCCAGCCGTCGTTCCGGCACCCGGTGGTGATCGTGGGCGCCGGCAGGGCGGGCCGCGAGGTACTGGCGGCGATGCGGGACCGCGGCCGCACCGAGTACGTGCCGGCGGGGTTCGTTGACAGCGACCCCGCGGTGGAGGGAGCGGAAGTGGACGGGCTCCCGATCTTGGGTACCTACCGCGATCTCCCGAGCGTGATGGAACAGGCGCAGGCCTCCGAGGTGGTCGTGGCCTGTTCCGGCAGCGCTGACGGTGACCTCTTGCGCGCCCTGGTGGACTGCCAGGAACGCGGCGTCACCGTCACGCCGATGCACCGGCTGTATGAGGAGCTCACCGGGCAGGTTCCGATCGAGCACGCCGGGGGCAACCTGCACATCGCGTTGCCGCTGGATCGCCCTTCCCCCGCGCTCTACGACGCTATCAAGCGCCTGGCGGATCTCCTCCTGGCCGCGGTCGGCCTGCTGGCGGTGGCAGTGACGACACCCTTGGTGGCGGCTGCCCATTGGATCGAGGACCGGGGCCCGGTCTTCTACCGCCAGCGCCGGGTCGGCCGGGGAGGGCGGGAGTTCGTGCTCTTGAAGTTCCGCACAATGGTCGCCGACGCGGAGTCCGACGGTCCGCAGTGGGCCGGCGTTGATGACGCCCGCGTAACAAAGGTCGGCCGGGCGCTGCGGCAGTTCCACCTCGACGAGCTGCCCCAGGCCGTTAACATCCTGCGAGGCGAGATGAGCGTCGTGGGGCCCCGGCCCGAGCGGCCCGAGATCGTCACCGAGCTGGAGGCGCTGATTCCCTTCTACCGGACGCGTCTCAGTGTCCAGCCGGGCGTGGCCGGGTGGGCGCAGGTCAACTTCGGGTACGCCGACTCGGTCGAGGATGCCATGGTGAAGCTCCGCTACGATCTGTTCTACATCAAGCATCGCTCGGTGCTGCTCGACGCGCAGATTCTCGTCCGGACCGTTGGCCACGTGCTACGAGGGGGTGGTCGCCAATGAGGATTGACCTGCGGAGACGCCTGTCTTTGGAGGAAGCACCTTCGGGAAGGCGAAGTCTAGTGGGCAACCCGGTGTTGCCGGAATTTCGGACGCGAGGTGATGCGGGAGGCTGGCGCCATGCCGGCACGGCACGAGGACTGGTTCAATCAGGCCGAGCGTGACCTCCAGCATGCGCGAC
>CAYLKW010000019.1:1902-17907 GCA_964384245.1 uncultured bacterium | reverse complement strand
TCTGGGTCTGCTCGAGTCTCTCCCGAGTGACCTTGCGGTATCCGAGCAGATGCGGGACCTTGCAAGAGCACTTGATCGCCACTACATAGGTACGCGCTATCCCAATGCCCATCCCGAGGGCGCGCCGTACCGGTACTACACGCGGGAGGACGCCGACATTGCGATCCGCGCTGCGGAAGATATCCTCCGGTTCTGTGCAGGTCACCTTTCTCGACCGGCATGAGGTGCTCTGTGCACTGCGAGAGATGGCCTCAGGTTTGCCGCGCACACATCCGGAGTTGGAATCCGTGGTGCTGTTTGGCTCCCTTGCTCGCGGTGAGGCGGTCCCCGGTAGCGATGCGGATCTGCTCTTCATCCTCGAGGGCTGCGACATTCCCTGGATGGAGCGGCTCGTGCGATATGCCATTTCCCCGGTGGCTGGAGTAGCCGTGGAAGTGTTCCCCTACACGCGTGCGGAGGTCGAACGGATGAAAGCCGAAGGCAACTGGTTCATTCGGCAGGCGCTACGCGAGGGTGTCGTGCTGTTTCACCGCACACTGTCACCCGAGAGGCCTGTTCATGAGGGCAGGTAGTCCGTTCGCGCGGGAGCCAGGCCCATGAAGGCCATCATTCCCGTTGCCGGTGTCGGCCGCCGCCTGAGGCCGCATACCCACACTCAGCCCAAGGCGCTCATGCACGTTGCCGGCCGGCCGATTCTTGGGCACATCCTCGACGAACTGGTCGCGGCCGGCGTAGACGAGGCGGTTCTGGTCGTTGGGCACCTGGGCGAGAAGATCGAGGAGTTCGTCCGCGGCCGTTACAAGATCCCGGTTCATTTCGTGGAACAGAAGGAGGCGCTGGGCAACGGGCACGCGATCTACGTGGCGCGGCAGCACCTGGGTGGCGATGGTGTCCTGATAGTCATGGGTGACACCATCATTAAGGCCGATCTCCCGTGTGTGCTTGCGCTCGGGGAGTCCGCCATCGGGGTTCGCGAGGTGGCCGATGCCCGCCGCTTCGGGGTCGTGGAAGTGTCCGACGGCCACGTGCGTCGCCTGGTCGAGAAGCCCGAGGTTCCGCAGAGCAACCTGGCAATCGTGGGCGTCTACCTGATCCGGAACCCCCTCCTGCTCGCCAGGTGTCTTGAGCGGCTCATCAACGAGGGACGGCAGGTGCGGGGCGAGTACTGGTTGGCCGATGCGCTCCAGATGATGGTCGAGGCAGGGGAGCGCATGCGCACCTTCCACATCACCGGATGGTTTGATTGCGGGACGTCCGAGGCGCTGCTCGAGGCGAACCGCGAGTTGCTGTCGTCAGAGCTCCTGCCAGCCTACGTGCCCGACGGTTCGGTCGTGCTGCCCCCGTCGTACGTGGATCCCTCGGCCCTAGTCGAGGGCTCGGTGATAGGCCCGTACGCCTCGGTGGCCCAGCGCGCGCGTGTGTCGCATTCGGTCCTAAGGGACAGCATCGTGAATGCCGATGCTACGCTGGACGGCGTTCTGCTGGAGCATTCCATCATCGGTGAGCACGCCTCGGTGGCGGGCCGGCCGGCGCGGATCAACCTAGGCGACTCATCAGAGGTCGAACTCGGATAGAGCCCCGCTCGACAGCATGTCTCCTAGGGAGGTGGTGTGCGTGGACCTCAAGGCCTACATTCGAGACGTGCCAGGCTTTCCAATCGAGGGCGTGATCTTCAGGGACATCACCCCCCTGCTGCGCTCGCCGGAGGCGTTCACGCACGCGCTGGAGGCGCTCGAGGCCTACTGCCGGCCCAAGCGCCCGGACGTGATCGTGGCGATCGAGGCGCGCGGCTACATCCTGGCCGCGCCGCTGGCGCTGCGACTCGGCGCGGCGTTCGTGCCGGCGCGCAAGCCCGGCAAGCTGCCGTGGAAGACCATCCGCGAAGAGTACCAGTTAGAGTACGGGGTGGCGGCGCTGGAAATGCACGAGGACGCAATCGCCCCAGGGCAGCGCGTGGTCATTGTGGACGATGTGATCGCAACCGGAGGCACGCTCGGTGCCACGCGCCGGCTTGTCGAGCGCCTGGGCGGCATCGTCGTGGGGATGGCCTGCCTGGTGGAGCTCACGTTCCTGAACGGCCGGGGAGCGCTGGAAGGCGCGGAGCTGTTCTCGGTGCTGACGTACTAGGGCGCAGCGGGGTGGATGACGATGTCGCAGGACACTGTACTCGTTCCGATTCCGGCTGCGCTGCACCGGCGCATCGAGGCCGCGCTCGAGCGGCTCGGGCACGCCTCGGTCGAGGCGTTTGTTGTGCACGCCGTTCGGTCCGCGCTCGCCCCGCACGATGCTACCCATTCCCAGGCACCGGATGACGAGGCCGCGATCATCGAGCGTCTCCGTCGGCTCGGGTATCTTGACTAGGAGGGCGAAGAGGTGATTGCGCCCCACGGCGGCCGGCTGGTTGGTCAGGTGCTAGAAGGTGGCGCGAGGGAGGAGTGGCTCGCTCGATCCGCCGATCTGCCCGCCGTTCAGGTTGATCTCGACGTGGCGTACGAGGCGGAGAACCTGGCAACCGGTGTCTTCAGCCCCCTCGAAGGGTTCATGGGTCGGGCCGAACTGGAGCACGTCCTGGGCCGGAAGCGTCTGGCCAGCGATATCCCTTGGACGGTTCCGGTCGTCCTGGACGTGAGCCCTCGCGAGGTGGCCGGCATCGGGCCGGGAGATCCTGTGGTGCTGGCCTGGCGCGATAGCCGGATTGCGATTCTGCACACGAGCGAGGTGCACCCGCTCAACCGCAAGGAACTGGCCGGGGAGACCTTCGGTACGCTGGACGAGCGCCACCCCGGGGTGCAACGGGTCGCCGGCATGCGGGAGATCCTTCTTGGGGGACGCGTTGAGCTGCTCGAGCGCGCCCCGGATGCGTTTGCTCCCTACCGGCTTACTCCGGCTGAAACACGTGTGCTGTTTCGCATGCGCGGCTGGCGCACGGTCGTAGGGTTTCAGACGCGCAACGTACCGCACATCGGGCACGAGTACGTGCAGAAGACGGCGCTGACCTTCGCCGATGGCCTATTCATCAACCCGGTGATAGGGCGCAAGAAGCCCGGCGACTTCAAAGATGAGGTGATTCTGGAGACCTATGCCGTGCTCATGCGGAACTACTTCCTGCGCGACCGCGCCGTGCTAGGGGTCCTCCGGACCGAGATGCGGTATGCCGGGCCACGGGAGGCGGTCTTCCACGCGATCGTGAGAAAGAACTTCGGGTGCACCCACTTCATCGTGGGCCGCGACCACGCGGGGGTCGGGAGCTTCTACGGCCCCTATGACGCCCACGCGATCTTCGAGGAGTTCCCCGATCTGGGGATCGTACCGCTGTTCTTCACCGCGTTCTTCTACTGCGCGCGGTGCGAGAGCGTGGCCAACGAGAAGACGTGCCCGCACGGGGCCGAGCATCATGTGCAGTTCAGCGGATCGCTGCTGCGCGCCGCGCTGGAAGGAAGGGATCCCGAGGCGGCCCGTCTGATCCGTCCCGAAGTGGCGGAGGCGATCGCGCGTTACCCCGACCCCCTGGTCGGGGCAGACGAGATCGCCGGACACGCGCGCTGAGGTTGCGTGATGGGGCAGAGGAAGCTGCTGATCGTCGGCCTGGACTGCGCCGCGCCGCGCCTGGTCTTCGACGAGTTCGCCGATGACCTCCCGACCATCCGCTCCCTGATGGGTGCGGGGACCTGGGGCGTGCTGCGGAGTTGCGATCCACCGATCACGATTCCCGCGTGGACCGTGATGGCGACGGGAAAGACGCCGGGCGAGCTGGGCATGTACGGGTTCCGCCACCGCCGGGGGGCCTCCTACACCGACGGGTGGATCGTCAGCTCGCACACCGTGGTGGAGGCCACGTATGCCGATCTGCTCGGGCGCGCCGGAAGACAGGTCTGCATGGTCGGCGTGCCCCCCGGCTATCCACCCCGCCCGGTCAACGGCTGCTCGGTCGCATGCTTTCTCACGCCCGGGCCGGACAGCCCGAGCACCTATCCCTCCGCGCTCAAGGACGAGTTGCGCACAGTGGCGCCGCGCTACCAGTACGACGTCGAGTTCCGGACCGAGGACCGGGATACGCTCCTGGCCTCGCTCTTTGACATGACCGACCAGCACTTCCAGGCAGTCCGGCACCTGCTGACCACAAAGCCCTGGGACCTGTTCCAGTTCGTGGAGATCGGCGTTGACCGCGTGCAACACGCCTTCTGGAAGTTCTGGGACCGGGCTCACCCCAGGTACGAGCCTGGGAGCAGGCATGAGGGGGCGATGCGCTCGTACTACCGGTTCGTGGACGGGTGGCTTGGCCGTCTGCTGGAGGTGCTTCCCTCCAACACCGACGTCCTGGTGGCCTCCGATCACGGCGCCAAAGCCATGCGCGGCGCCTTCTGCGTCAACCAGTGGCTCATCGAGCAGGGGTACCTGACGCTGGCGCGACAACCCGAGGCGATCGTGCCGATTGAGGGTGCGGCAGTGGACTGGGCGCGTACGGTGGCCTGGGGGTGGGGCGGCTACTATGCCCGGATCTTCCTGAACGTTCAGGGGCGCGAGGCGCAGGGCGTCGTTCCCCGCTCCGAGTACGCTCGGGTCAGGTCCGAACTGGCCGAGCGGCTGCGCGCGATCCGCGATCCCGCGGGGCGCGTCATGGACACGCGCGTGTTTACCCCGGAAGATCTCTATCCGGCATGCCTGGGCGATCCGCCTGATCTGATGGTCTATTTCGATGACCTCTACTGGCGCTCGGCCGGCACGATCGGTCACGCATCGCTCTACCTGGACGAGAACGACACCGGTCCCGACGACGCCGTGCATGCGCTCGAAGGGCTCTACATCTGGCACAGGCCCGGGGCTGTTGAGAGCCGTCGGGTGGACGCGACGATCTACGACGTTGCGCCTGCGGTATTGCGGGTCCTCGGGCTTGGCGACGGGGCGAGCGGGAGGGGAAGGGGGTTGGAGGTAGAGTGAGCCAGCAGGGGTGCGTGGTGTGGCTGACCGGGCTGCCTGGCTCGGGGAAGACCACGATCGCCAGGGCGCTGGAGGCGGAACTGCGGGCCGGTGGTGTGCCGGTCGAGGTGCTGGACGGCGACGAGATCCGCGCGGCGTTGAGCCCTGACCTGGGTTTCAGCCCGGCCGACCGAGAGCAGCACAACCGACGGGTGATCTTCCTGGCGAAGCTGTTGAGTCGCAACGGCGTGGTGGCGGTCGTTTCCCTGATCTCACCCTATCGGGCGGTGCGCGATGCCGCGCGCGAGGAACTCGGGCGCTTCGTAGAGGTGTGGGTGAAGTGCTCGATCGAAGAGTGCATGCGCCGCGACCCCAAGGGACACTACCGGCGCGCCCTGGGCGGGCAGAACGCCCAGATGACCGGCGTTCAGGCGCCGTATGAGCCGCCGGAACGCGCCGAGCTGGTCGTGGACACAGAGCAGTGGCCCGTGGAGCGCTGTGTCGCAGAGATCCGCGGCGCGGTGGCGGCCTGCGGCTATCTTCCGCCGCGAGGTCCGGCGCAATGACCGCTGCCGGGCTTGTGGCCTACCTTCGCTACCGCGATCTGCTGTTCAGCCTTGTCGCAACCGAACTGAAGGTCAAGTATCGGGGTTCGACGCTCGGGTTCCTCTGGTCGCTGCTGAACCCCCTGGCCCTGATCTTCATATACTCGGTGGCGTTCAGGTACATCATTAGAATACAGATCGAGCGCTTCACGGTCTTCCTGATCGCCGGGCTGCTGCCGTGGGCCTTCTTTGCCAGTTCGGCGACGGCCTCCACGATCTCGCTCATGGCGAACGCCGGGCTGCTCAAGAAGGTACACTTCCCGCGCGAGATCCTGCCCGCCGCGACGGTCCTCTTCAACCTCATCCAGACGATGCTGGCTCTGACGGTCTTCCTGCCGTCGCTGTTCGTGATACGGGGGTCTGCCCCCTGGACGCTGGTGTTCTACCCTGTTGTGCTCGCGATACAGACGGTGTTTGTCATCGGGGTGGCGCTGGGGTTGTCGGCGCTGACGGTGGCCTTCCGCGACCTGCGCCACCTGACCGAGGTGGGACTGACGATGCTGTTCTGGCTGACGCCGATCGTCTACCACATCTCGATGGTGCCGGCAGCCATGCAGGCCGTCTTCAAGTTGAACCCAATGACGTCCTTCGTCTCGGTCTATCAGGCCATCGCCTACTGGGGACGTCCTCCCTCTGCGGGCGAGATCCTGGTGCTGCTGGGGTGGGCAGTCAGCGCGCTCCTGGTTGGCTGGGCGATCTTCAGGCGCCGGGCCCCGTACCTCGCGGAGGATCTCTGAAATGACGCCGGCGATCGAGGTACGCAACCTCTGGAAGCGCTTCGTGCTGCGCCACAATCGCGCCGAGACGCTCAAGTCGCGCATCATGGGCGTCTTCGACTCCCGCCTTCGCGAGCGCCGCGAAACGTTTTGGGCCTTGCAGGACGTGACGCTCAGCGTGCCGCCGGGGGAGACCCTCGGCCTGATCGGGCCGAACGGGTCGGGGAAGAGCACGCTGCTCCGCCTGATCGCCCGCACGCACTATCCGACCCGCGGCAGCGTCACGGTGCGCGGCCGTGTCTCCCCGATGCTGGAGATCGGAATCGGCTTCCATCAGGAACTGACAGGACACGAGAACATCTACCTCAATGGATCTCTGCTGGGTCTTTCGCGCCGGGAGATCGATCGGCTCTACCCGGCGATAGTCGAGTTCTCCGAACTCGAGGACTTCATTGACGTCCCGGTCAAGAACTACTCGAGCGGCATGCACGCGCGCCTGGGATTCTCGATCGCAGCCCACCTCAGCCCAGACGTGCTCCTGGTAGATGAGGCGCTCAGCGTCGGCGACGAAGGGTTTCGTCGCAAGTGCCAGGAGCGCATGCAGGAGTTTCGCGCGCGGGGGATGACCATTATGTTCGTCTCGCACAACCTACCCACGGTGGCCTCGCTCTGTGATCGGGTCTGCCTTCTGGTTCACGGGAAGATGGAGGCGTTGGGACCTGTTGACGCCGTCGTGTCCCGCTATCAGGAACTGGCAGCCGCTATGACATCAGGGGCCGAACGGATGCTGGGGCCCGAGCTTGCGCCACGCTCGGGGGGCGCCCTGTGAAGGCGCTCGTCCTCGCCGGCGGCACGGGCACGCGGCTGCGCCCGCTGACCTACACCATGGCCAAGCAGCTCGTGCCGGTGGCCAACAGGCCCGTCCTTCACTACGTGATGCGGCACCTGCGCGACGCCGGCCTCGAGAGGGTCGGGGTCATCATCTCGCCGGAGACCGGCGGGCAGATCAGGGCTGCGCTGGAGGCCAACCCCTGGGGACTGCATTTCACGTTCATCGAGCAGCCCCAGCCGCTGGGGCTGGCGCACGCGGTCAAGGTGGCGCGCGACTTCCTGGCCGATGACCCCTTCGTCATGTACCTGGGCGACAACCTGATCGGGCAGGGTATTCGCGACTTCACGCGATCGCTGGCCGAGACCGGAGCCGATGCGGCGATACTGTTGAAGGAGGTTGCAGACCCGAGGCTGTTCGGCGTAGCAGAGGTGGATGGGGCAGGCCGTGTGCTCCGCCTGGTCGAGAAGCCGGCCGACCCACCCAGCCGGTTGGCGCTCGTCGGCGTCTATCTCTTCTCGCCAGCCATCCATCAGGCGATCGCCACGCTGCAGCCTTCACGGCGGGGCGAGCTGGAGATCACCGATGCCATCCAGGGCCTGCTCGAACAGGGCCGGCGCGTGCACAGCACGATACTGAATGGGTGGTGGCTGGACACAGGCAAGAAGGACGATCTGCTCGAGGCCAACCGCGTGGTCCTGGATGAATGGACAGAGCGCGATCTGCGCGGCGAGATCGACGCCGACAGCCGGGTGGACGGCCGCGTCTCGCTGGGCGCAGGCGCGCGCCTGGTCGGCTCAACTGTCCGGGGCCCTGCGGTGATCGGGGAGGGCACCGTGATCGAGCGGTCGTTCGTCGGACCCTACTCCAGCATCGGCGCGGGTTGCCTGGTGGCGGACTCGATGGTGGAGCACTTGGTGCTGATGGACGGGGTGCGCGTGCTCGGGGTGCCGCGGCTGGAGGACAGCCTCCTGGGCAAGAACGCGGTCGTGCGCCGGGCAGGGGGCAACCACGCCGTCTGCCGGCTCATCGTTGGCGAGGACTCCGAAGTCGAGCTATGAGGCCGGAACCAGCCGCCGGTCAGCCTCCGCAGCTTGCCTGTGTTGTGCTCAGCCTGGGAGATGCCCCTACCCTCGTGGATGCCGTGCGTTCTCTGCTGTCGCAGAGCGCGCCGGTGGAAATCGTGGTCGTCAACTCAGGCGGCGGGAATCCGGTCGAGACCCTGAGCCGGGCCGGCATGGATGTGAAGGTGATCAACAGGGAAGCCCGCCTCTTCCCTGGCGCCGTCCGCAACATTGGCATCGAGGCGACAGGGGCTCCGTTCGTCGCGTTCCTGGCTGCCGACTGCGTTGCCGAACCAGGATGGGTGGAAGGACGGGTGAAGAGACACTGCGCCGGATCGCTGGCGGTATCGAGCGCGGTGACCAACTGCCGTCCACGCAATCTGTGGTCGTGGGTTTCGCGCATCTTCCTGCATGCGCGACGAATGCCGGGCACGCCGGAAAGCAAAGTGATCCACTACGGCGTGAGCTACGCCCGCACGCTGTTTGACCGGTTTGGTCTCTTCCGCGAGGACCTGCGGGCCGGGGAGGATTCCGAGTTCAACGATCGGGTGAGGGAGAGGATCCCGATCGCCTGGGCGCCCGAGGTCCGCTCGGCGCATCTGTATCCAACAACGTTCTTGGCTCTCTTGCGGGATCAGTACGCCCGGGGCGCGCGCATGCGGCGCGAACGCAAGCAACTAGCCGGCAGAGACGAGGAATGGCTGATTGCACGCAACGCCCTCAAGCGCGTTTCCAGACGCCTGCGTCTGGCATGGAACGCTACCGGCGCCGGTGAGCGCGCCTATGTGATGGCCAGTGCCTTGCCGCTTGTGCCTGCCGCCGCGGCCTATGCCCTCGGGGCGCTCTCGCCCGCGGCCAGACGCCCAGAGGCCGGACTGCGCCGCCGTGAACCGAGGATCCTGGCGCTGCTCCAGTTCCACAACGAGATGCGCTACCTCCCGGACTACTTCCGGAATGTTGCGCCACAGGTAGACGGTATCATCGCGCTGGACGACGGCTCCACCGACGGGTCCGGGGAGTTTATCGCCCAACAGCCGGCCGTGCAGTATCTCATCCGCCTTGCCCCACGCAGCCCCCACCGATGGGACGAACCCCGCAACCGGCGCCTGCTCGTCGAGGCCGCCCTCCAGTATGCCCCTGACTGGCTCATCGCCGTGGACGCCGACGAGCGATTGGAACGGCGCTTCCGGGAGCGCGCGGCAGCGGAGATCGCGCGCGCCGAGCAGGCAACGTATCTGGCCTACGCGGTCACGTTCCGAGAGCTGTGGGGTGGCCCTGATACCTACCGTGCCGACGGCCTCTGGGGCCGGAAGGCCCAGGCCCGCTTCTTCAAGGCGCGTCCCGACCATGAGTTCGATCCGCGGCCGCAGCACGGCCATTGGGCTCCCCTGAACAGCCGCCACAACGGGGGGTACCCGAAGGCCAATCTGATCATCTACCATCTGCGCATGATTCATCTCGAAGACCGTCTCGCGCGTCAAGCCAAGTACAAGCGGCTCGATCCCGGCAACCACTACCAGGCGATGGGATATGACTACCTGACCGAGGAGGAAGGTCTTCGCCTGCAGCGGCTGTCAGCGGGGAGGGAGTACGACCCTCCCTGCCGCGTCTAGCAGCGGGGAGGCCTAGGGCAATTCCTCCCAGGCCGCGACCCAGGCCACGACCGGAGCGTCGTCTGCCACCCTAAGCCCCGGGGTGCCAATCACCGCCGGGTCGTACCGGATCACCACCGTTGCAGCGACGTTGCGGAAGGCCAGACCGTCGTCGTTGCCCAGCACCGCGCCTACGACGTCCACGTGCGCCCCTTGGCCGACGTCAATGAGGCGGTTGGAGTACACCAGGCCGTGCACCCGCAGCCGTGCATACTGGGTGACCATCAGCGCGCCGTTGCCTAGAACGATGATCCCAGGCAGGGTCCTGGTGGGCGATGAGTGCGTGACCTCGAGCACGGCTCCCTGGCTTATGTGCACGGTGCTCTCCGCCACCAGTGTGCCATCGGTGATGTGCAGGCGCTCGCCCTCCAGCAGCGACACCCCGCCCGTGACGTAGATTGTCCCCGCAATCTCAGGTGGCGCCAGGCCGGTCTTGATGTAGCCCTGCAGGTACTCGAACTCACGCTCTGAGTACAGGCTGTCGCGCTTGCGCTGGAGGTTCCCGTCACCCACGTACCGACCCGCGGCCTCGTTTAGGCCGGCGTTGAGCGTGTTGGCCTCGGCCTGCGAGCGATAGTAGTCGCGATCCACAGCGGGCAGGGCGGGCAGCGCCTCCGCCCGCAGCACGACGCCCTCGACGTAGACTCCCATGACACGGAGTTGCTGAACGTCCACTGTCTGGCGGTCCGGGCCGAGGATCAGCGCCGCCCCCCGCGCCAACAGCAGTCGCACGGGTCCGGGACGGGGCAGCCGGGTAGCGCTACCGGCACCTTCAGGGGCGTCCACAGGCCCGGGCGCGGCGTCGTGCGACACGTCCGGGTTGTTGATCGAGACGTCGGTGCTGACGAACCAGATGCTCTTCCCCGCGGCAACATGGATCCACGGCCGGTCCCCTAGGCCGGCGCCGTAGGCGAGGATGAAGGTGGCCGCCGGAGGCTGCTCAAAGCGGACGAAGCCTGCCCCATGCAGTCCGGCCAGCAGGGCAGGTGAGGCCAGGTAGACCCGCGCCCGCAGACGCCGCGTCGTCCCGGCAACCTCGCCGGCGCTGGTGATCAGGATCGCGCCGCCTGGACCGTCCGCCAGCGACACTGTGAAGCGGCCTTCCAGCGGCCCCACCTGGAGGGTTTCGGTGTAGGTCGCGGGTCGCCAGGTGCGGCCGGGCGTGCGGCCGTCCGGGGCGACCGACTCAAGGATGGAGAGCGCTCGGTGCACGCCGGCCTCGGCCACAGCAACTGCCGCAGCCGCGCGCATGCGTGTCCCGGCCCGGGTCTGCTGCTGATTCATGAACCAAATGAAAGAGGCCGAGGTTCCTGACACCGTCACCAGAATGACCAGCACGACGAGCAGCGCGATGCCGGTCTGGCCGCTGCGTTTCGTGGCGGAGGCCGCGGCCCTCACGGATTCCTCGGGGCGGCGGTGGCCCGGTTGCGCGCGACATCCCGGCCGCGGCGGATCTCAACCTCGATTGCCACCCCGGCGCCGGCCGGCTCCACCGTGATGCGCTCGACCCCGGTCGCCACCACGCGGGAGTCGCGGGCCTGTACGCGGCCGTCAGGGCCAGGGAGGACGGTCTGGCGGAGCACCTCGCGCCGGTCAGGTAGGTGGAGGTAGAGGACCCATGCTGCCTGGTCGCCAGGGGCGCCCGATTCCGCAGCCAGCACAACTGAGAGGATGGGCTCGCCCTCATCCACGGTCAGGCGCGGCCGGATGGTCACGCTCGGCGCCTGGCTGGCGTTGCGGATGTCGCGGGCGATCACGTCCACCAGGAGCCCGGCCTGCACCTGGGCCTCCCGCACGTCGCTGCCCCGGCGCCAAGCCGAGAGGCTGGCCACGAACAGCGAGCCCACCAGCGCCATCACGATCGCTGCCAGCGCCAGCGCAACGACGATCTCCATCAAGGTGAACCCGCGGTCCGAATTGAATCGGCGTGCCGGTTGCCGGCTCATTGCCCGACGAACTCGCAGGCCGCTGAGATGTGCCGCAGGGTGGAGAGGGTGACGCTGCGCTGCTGCCGCTCCTGGGTCCAGGTCACGGTGGCCGAGAGTTCCCACAGGTTGTTGCCGCGAGCGCGGTGGACGCTCACCTCGCGGCGGTAGCGTATGGGGCGGTCGCCGCCCGCGTCCTGGGGGATAGAAGTGTGAAACGACGAGCCGCAGGGCGCCGCGGTCAGGGTGGCGAGGGTCTCCTCGGCCAGGGCCGTGGCCGTGCTCATGCCGCCTGCCAGGGCAGCGGCACGCAGGCCGACGCCGAACGCCGAGAAGACGACGATCGCCACGACGCCGAGCAGCATGGTGGCGATCAGGACCTCCAGGATCGTCATGCCGCGGTCGGAGGCAGCAGCCACGCTCACGATGCACGCCCTCCGTGGCGGTATTCGCCTGGAGCAGGCACGACTCCTGGCCGTCGCGAGGCAGGAATGCGCCCTGTTTCGGCGTAATCGTTCGATAGAAGGACCCTTCGATAGCAGGACCCAAGGAGGAGGGTGCGATGAACCTGCCTCGCGCGAGCACGATCGCCGCGATCGCTCTGATCCTTGCCCTGGGCGTTGGCCTGTTCGCATTGCCCGTGCTTGTCGCACAGCCGCGCTCTGACGGCATCGTTCGGAGCCCGGAGATGGCCACCGCAGCGACCGTCGCCGCCTACTGGACCCCTCAGCGCATGGCCTCGGCCATACCGCGGGTCATCAATCCAGGCGCTCCGAGTGCGAGGGCCGGCAGGGTGCTCGCTCCCGCAGGGCCGCCCATGCTCGTCGCGGGTAACGAGCCAGGGCAGGCGCCGGGTTCCCCGATGCGGCTGACCGGCGCCGCGCCCCAGAGGGCCGAGCCGCTGGGCCACGAGGCGTTCTCGTACCCGTATCCGTTCAGCCGGCAGCAGGTTTTTCCGATCGCGTTCTTCAGCGGGGGATACTGGCGATACCCCTTCAGCACCATCGGCAAGCTGTACTTCACGCTGGGCACCAGCGACTATGTCTGCTCCGCCACTTCGGTCACGTCGGGCGAGGGAGGCAACCAGAGCCTTGTTCTCACAGCCGGTCACTGCGTCAGCAGCGGGGACGGGGTCTGGGCCACGAATGTGTTGTTCTCGCCAGGCCACCGGGACAACGCGACTCCAGCGGCACTGGCCTACAGCGTTGCCTCCCCCCGCTGGCCGGCCTATTCACTGCTCACCACAACGGAGTGGCACAACAATGGGAACCTCAAGCGCGACTTCGCCATGATTATCGTGCGCCGTCGTGTTTCCGATGGTACCCCGTTGGGCAGCGTCGCAGGCACACAGGGGCTAGCCTGGGACTACACGGACATCCAGCACTACCACTCACTCGGCTATCCGGCGGCCACGCTGGGCGTCTGGCCGAACACGGTTTTCAACGGCCAGCGCCAGTGGGCGTGCCAGTCCAGCTACGCGCGGCGCGTGACCGAGTACAATCCGAGCGCGCCCGGCCCAGCCCCGATCGCCATCGGCTGTGACATGACCGGAGGCTGCAG
Organism: uncultured bacterium; assembly: GCA_964384245.1. Lineage (GTDB taxonomy): Bacteria > Sysuimicrobiota > Sysuimicrobiia > Sysuimicrobiales > Humicultoraceae > VGFA01. The sequence goes on along the minus strand of CAYLKW010000019.1, from coordinate 4,639 downwards.
CGGCGGAGGGTGGATCATGGGATTCAACGATGGCGTGACCACCGGGTTTCAGGCGAACGGCGGCTACCTGAACAGCGTCAACAGCTTCCGGTGGATCAATCCCAGCCAACCGCGCGCGCTGCACGGACCGTACTTCGACTCGGCCGTCGGCAGCATGTGGAACACGGCTCGCGTCGTGGTAGTGCCCTGGCCATAGGCGTCAGCGCAACGCCAGTGTAAGCACAAGCGGGGCAGGGGTGACGGGCCTCCGGATGATTGACGTCGTCACCGTGGCCGATTTCGACGGGCCAGCCGCGCCTCGCTTCGAGATGCACGCCCTGCTGTTCCTCGAGGCATGGGCGCGGCATAGAGGAGCCAGTCGCGCTTGGCCTCTGCACCTGGCCTGCGTCGGAGAACCCCCCTGGTCGGTACGTCAGGCGGCTGACCGGGCAGGGGCCTGCGTCACGCTGCACGATCCCCTCGTGATCAACGTCGCGCGCACCAGCAACAAGCTGCGGGGCTTCGAGGTAGCACCGCGCTCCAGCCGACTCCTCCTGCTGGATGCCGACACGCTCGTGCTGAAGGACCTGGCGCCCCTCGCCGGGATGGTGGGGGATGCCATAGGCGTGGGCGTGGCCACGGTCAACCACTTCCCAGAGGCATCCTGGCATGAGATATACCGGGCCGCCGGCGTGACGCGCCCCGGACCGGTTGGTACGTGCTGGTGCGCCGAAGAGACGCTGGCCGCTCATCGAGGCCTGACCCCGGCCGAATCGGCGATGTGCCGTCACATGCCGCCCTACTTCCACAGCGGCATGGTCATGGCCCCTTGGCGACTTGGACTGGGCCTCAGGTGGCGGCGTCACCTCGAGCAGATCGCCCCTCTCTTCGCAGGCCCGCGCTCGCTCCAGAGTTGGGGGGGCGGGGGCCAGGGAGATGAGCACGCGCTGGCCACCGCCGTGGAAGGATTGAGGCAGGAGGGCGCCGCAGTGGTGACGATCCCCTGGGCCTTTCACACGCGCCCGCTGCTGCTGCGCGCGGGTGTGATGAACTGGGGTGATGTGGCGATCTTCCACTACCACGGCGCCCTGAAGCCCTACGCCAGATCTGTTCGGGAGCTGGCGTCGCTTTTCCGCCGGGCGCCGACCAGCGCTGGAGGGGTGAGCCGCATCCCCGAGCGCGACCTGACGGCGTTCGTGGGGTTCTACTCCTTCCTGGAGGGATTGCTCCCACAGGTTCTTAGTGATGCCTGCGGTTGACGTCATTACTGTACCGGACTTCTCCGGCGCGTCATCCGCGCGGTTCGAATTGCGGACACTGCTCTTCCTCTGCGCGTGGATGCGGCACCGAGGCGCCAGCCGGTCCTGGCCGCTGCACATAGCGTGTATCGGGAACCCGCCCGAGTCCGTCCGCCGGCTGGCCGCGCTTGCCGGAGCCTCGCTCACCTCGCACGAACCCATGCCGCCGCCCTTCTCTTCCACCGGCAACAAGTTGCAGGGGCTGGAGATTGTGCCCACAGCGGGTCGGTTCCTCCTGCTCGACACCGACGTGCTGGTTCTTCGAGACCTCGACCCGCTGGCGCAGGAGGTCGGCGAGGGCATCGGGGCTGGCCCTGCGCGGTTCAACCTGCTCCCAGAACCCATTTGGCGTAGGATCTTTGACTGCGTCGGCGGGCGCTACCCTGTCATCGCCGGGCCGCCCCCGTACTACAGCAGCGGCGAGATCTTGGCTCCGTGGTCGCTGGGACTGGGGTCCGTATGGCGAGAGCACGTACGGCGGATCCTTGAGGCGTTTGCCCCCGATCCACTCAGCGGCAACTGGAAGTGGCAGCGCCACGCTGAGCAGCACGGGCTGGCCACCGCGATCGAGGCGTTCAGACAGCGAGGCATCCCTGTCTCGATGATCCCGCCCCCGTTCCGAGCACGGCCATACATGTTGCTGGCGCGGACGATCCGGTGGCGGCAGGTTTCCCTCTTCCACTACGTGAAGATGTTCGGAGCCGAAGTGGAATCGGTGGAGGGCGTCTCACGATTGCTCTATGGGCGTCGTCTGGCTGGAGCCAGGCGGTGGCTCGCCGGAAGGCTTGGGCTCCGCGCCATCCGGTCGCCCGTGTACCGTCTTGTGGAACCCGGGCGGCTGAGGGCCTGCGGCGCGTTCTTTGACTACGTGAGCAGGCTCTTTATTGAGTTTGACCTCTAAGGTGCTAACTTCAAGGGTACGTGCTCTCCTTCAGCGAATGGTTCACCGTCATGCGAGTGTTCCTTTTCGGTCTTGACGGGGCCACATTCTCTCTCCTGAGGCCTTGGGCCCAGGACGGCTACCTGCCGACTATCGCCCGTCTCATGTCAGAAGGAGCCTGGGGCCCACTGGCATCCACGATTCCGGCCTCAACGCCGGTGGCATGGAACTCGATGGTCACCGGCGTATTCCCCGGGAAGCACGGGGTCTTCGGGTTCGTCAAGCGCAGGCCCGATAGCTACGAGCTGGAGATCGTCACTTCCCGCGACCGACGGCGGCCGGCGATCTGGAACCTGCTCGATGCCGCCGGTCTTTGTTCCATCGTTGTTGACGTTCCCTTCACCTACCCGCCCGAGCCGATCAACGGCATCATGGTGTCCGGTCTGGGAACCCCGGACGTCACGACCGAGTTCGTGCATCCCAAACCGCTGCGGGACATCATTCTCAGGGAGTTTGGCCCCTACCCGCTTGACATCTACCACCACGGCGACATTCTGGCGCTGCTCGACGACGCCCGCCG
>CAYLKW010000019.1:0-1892 GCA_964384245.1 uncultured bacterium | reverse complement strand
GGCCAGGGGACGGGGCTCGGCCTTTCGATCAGCCACCGCATTGTCACCGAGCACCGTCTGGCGCTGACCCGCTTCCTCATGCGTGAGCATCCATGGCACTTCCTCATGCTCGGCCTGATGACAACCGATAGGCTTCAGCACGTCATCTGGAAGCACATAGATCCGCGTCACTCGCGCTACGACGCCGAAGACGCCCGGCGCTACGGTCCGGCGATCATGGACTACTACCGGCGGCTGGACGAGGCCATCGCGGAGATCATGGACCTGCTGGATCCGGGTGTGGCCTTCTTGATGGCGTCCGACCACGGGTTCGGGCCGATGGAGCGCAGTCTGTCGCTCCTGCGCTGGCTCGGACAGGCCGGCATGGTGGCGCTGGGCGGGCGGTGTTGGGAGTACGCTCCCCCGGCCCAGGCGCCCGAGTACACGGCCCGCGGTCCGGGCCGTGTCATGGGGCAACCTGCCCGCCTTGTACCACAACCAGGCCAGCGGGCTTTCGTTCGTTGTAGAGCAAACCGATGCGTACGCTGGCGCGGTGTTCAAGCTGCCCAATCTGGACCCTCACCGGCGGTACGAACTCAGGGCAGCGGTGGCGGACGCCACGCCCGGAGCACTGCTCGAGTTCGACGACCTGTCACGCGACGGCCACCCGATCATCGGCGGCGGGCCAGTGCAGGGGCCCGGAAGCGAGATCTCCACGGTCTTCCAGCCGCAGACGCGCGAAGTGGACCTGTTCGTCGGCATGACGACATATGGCGGGAACCCGACGGGATTCGTCACCGTGAGCCGGCTCTCCCTGACCGAACGCGAGGACTGGTCACGGACGGTGGCCTATGTGCTGGACACCGGGGATGCGACGGAAGGCCGCCGCATCCGGATCAACGTGCGGGGCCGCGAGCCCAACGGGATTGTTGAGTCCGGCGCTGAGTACGAGAGGGTCCGCGACTGGATCGCCAGCGGTGTGCTTCAACTGCGCGACGATGCCGGCCGACCGCTGATCGCGTCGGTCTACCGGCGAGAGGATCTCTACCACGGACCGTACGCTGATGAGGGGCCAGACATCGTCGTGGCCTTCGCCGACGGTGTGGGTGGAATCGGGCCATCCCCCGACCTGGCCGGCTACGCTCTCGAAGGCCCAATAAGCGTCCCGGTGACAAAGGGGAATTCGGGCAACCATCGCCGCGAAGGTGTCTTCGTCGCCCACGGCCGCGCGATCCGGCCCGGGACCATGGTGGAGGCCGAGATTGTGGACGTCTGTCCGACGGTTCTTCACCTGCTTGGTGTGGCCGCGCCAGCCGACCTGGATGGGCGCGTGCTGTTGGAGGCTATTGCTCCGGGCAGAAGTGCGGCGGCACTCTCAGGGTCTTCGGATGCTGCGCGGCCGCGGGTTGATGTCACAGAGGCGCCTGACCCTTACACCGACTCGGATCGTCGGCGGGTGGAAGAGCGGCTGCGCAAGTTGGGGTACATGGAGTGACGGTCGAGCGTCCGCGCGTCTTCCTTCTGGGACTGGACGGGGCCACGTTCACGCTGCTGCGTCCCTGGGCAGAGCAAGGTCATCTCCCCACGATTGCCCGCCTGATGGACAAAGGCGCCCACGGCCCGCTGCTCTCCACGCTGCCAGCCATCACGCCGGTGGCGTGGACGTCCATGGTGACGGGTGTCTATCCTGGGAAGCACGGGATCTTCGGTTTCACAAGGCCCCGCCCGGGGAGTTACGAGCGCGACATTGTCACCTCGCGTGATCGCCGTCGGCCTGCCATCTGGAACCTGCTTGACCGAGTTGGCCTGCGGTCCATCGTGGTGGACGTGCCGTTCACGTATCCGCCCGAGCCGATCAACGGCGTCATGGTGGCCGGCATGGGAACCCCGGATGTGACAAGCGAGTTCGTGCA
>CAYLKW010000018.1:17465-22498 GCA_964384245.1 uncultured bacterium | reverse complement strand
CGAGGGGCAAGGTATCACGCCTTGACGCGCCCGTCAACCTCCTGGAGTCGTTCTGTAATAGCTCATTGATTCTGTCACCCTGGGAGCAGGAACCCGGGAAGTGCCGCCGAAACATGGCGACAGGCGGGCGACATAGCTCACTCATCGCGGGGAGACCTGCGCGGGGCTACTGTGATTCCAGTTGAGAGTTACATGGACTTCCTGGACTTTCTCGGGCCGCCAGTGCTACGCCGGCAGACTGTCCTCCTTCATCCTGAATCGCGCACCTCGACGGCAGGTCCTCGTCGGTTCTCAACAAGCACCGGCCACACGCACTGCGGCTCCGCCTCCTATCCCAGGCCCTTGCAGCACAGCTGGGCCTGCGGACCACCGTAGAGACCCAGGCTCCCTTTTGGCGTTACAATTTCAGCGTCCTTCGGCATGACCGGCTAGTAGTCTACTGGAAGGGGGTCACGTGATGGCCTTCAATCTCAGAAACAGGAGTTTCCTAAAGGAGCTCGATTTCACACCACAGGAGCTCAGGTTCTTACTGGATCTCTCGGTGGATCTGAAGAAGGCCCGCTACGCGGGGACGGAGCAACAGCGCCTCAAGGGCAAGAACATCGTCCTGATCTTCGAGAAGGCCTCGACGCGAACCCGCTGTGCTTTTGAGACCGCGGCCTATGACCAAGGCGCCCACGTGACCTATCTCGAGCCCACAGGCTCGCAGATGGGTTCCAAGGAATCTATTCGGGATACGGCCCGGGTTCTCGGGAGGATGTACGACGGGATCGAGTACAGGGGGTTTGGCCAGCAGATAGTGGAGGATCTGGCCAGGTACGCGGGCGTGCCGGTCTGGAACGGCCTGACCAACGAGTTCCATCCCACCCAGATCCTGGCTGACTTCCTCACGATGATGGAGCACAGCGACAAGCCATTGAGCCGGATCAAGTTCGCGTACCTGGGGGACGCGCGGTTCAACATGGGCAACTCCTATCTCGTGGGAGCCGCGAAGATGGGAATGGACTTCCGATCCGTGGCGCCCCGGAATCTCCAGCAGAACCCTCAACTTGTGGATCAGGCAAGGGAGATCGCCAAGGAAACGGGGGCCAGGATCACCCTTACCGAGGACGTGGACGAGGGCGTACGGGGATGCGACTTCCTCGCGACGGACGTCTGGGTCTCCATGGGGGAGCCGGCGGAAGTATGGAAGGAGCGGATCAACCTCCTCAAGCCCTACCAGGTGAATCGGGCGGCAATGGATAAGAGCGGCAACCCGAATATCAAGTTCCTTCACTGCCTGCCGTCCTTTCACAACCGTGAGACCAAGATCGGCGAGGAGATCTACCAGAAGTTCGGGCTGGAGGCCATGGAAGTGACCGATGAGGTCTTTGAGTCCGGCGCGTCGGTCGTGTTTGACGAGGCCGAGAACCGGGTGCACACAATCAAGGCCGTGATGGTCGCCACCCTTGGGGACTAGTCTCGCCTGCAGGATAGCTGACGCGGCATGACGAGGATGTGAGGAAGCCAATGAGCAGGAAGCCAGTCGTGTTGATTGCTTTTGGTGGCAACGCCCTGATCCAGAAGGGGCAGAGAGGCGCCGCGGAGGAACAACTGGAGAATCTCCGGCTGCCCATGAGGGTAGTAGCCAATCTCTCCAGAGACTACAGGGTCGTGATCAGCCACGGCAACGGACCCCAGGCAGGCAATCTCCTGCTGCAGCAGGAGAGCTGCGGGGAAGTCCCGGCTATGCCGCTTGACGTCGTCGGGGCCATGACCCAGGGCCAGATCGGTTACATGATCGAATCTTCGCTTGACGCGGCCCTGACGGAGGCTGGTGAAGACCGCTTCTTCATCACGGTGCTCACCTTCACGGAGGTGGACAGGAACGATCCGCTGTTCAAGAACCCCACCAAGCCGGTTGGTCCCTTCTATACCGAAGAAGAGGCCGCCAAGCGACCCTACACGATGGTTAAGACCGACAAAGGACACCGGCGCGTGGTTGCTTCACCCAAGCCGGTGGCCATCGCTCAGCACCGCGAGATCAAGCAGCTCGTGGATGAGGACTACATCGTGATTTGCTGCGGCGGCGGCGGAATCCCAGTCGTCCGGGAGGGACGCAGCTTCCGCGGGGTGGAGGCGGTGATTGACAAGGACCTTGCGAGCTCCACGCTTGCCCAAGAGATCAAGGCGGACCTGTTCATCATAGCCACGGACGTGAAAGGCGCGGCCATCCACTGGGGGAAGCCCGAGCAGCGGGTGCTGCGGAAGGTGTCTCTTGAAGAGATGAAGGGGCACGTCCGGGAGGGCCATTTCCCCGCGGGGTCGATGGGTCCCAAGGTTGAGGCGCTCCTGGGGTTCGTAGAGGGTACCGGAAACAGGGCCGTCATCTGCCACCTCGATGACATCGAGAAGGCGGTTGCCGGAGAGGCGGGAACCGAGATCTCAAGGTAGATCGCGTTGTCCAGGGGAAACGGAGGTAAGAGATGGCAACGAAGAACGTGATCATAATCGGCGCGGCGGGAAGAGATTTCCACAACTTCAACACTTACTTCAGGGGAAACAAAGACTATGACGTGGTGGCCTTCACTGCTACCCAGATCCCGGACATCGAGGGCAGGAAGTACCCCAAGGAGCTGGCAGGCGAGCTATATCCGAACGGCATCTCCATCTACTCGGAGGCAGATCTCCCCTCGTTGATCAAGGACATGAAAGTTGACGAATGCGTCTTCTCCTACAGTGACGTGTCTTTCCAGCACGTCTTGACCGTCGGGGCAATCGTGCAGGCGGCCGGCGCCAACTTCGTGCTGCTGGGCCCCAAGGACACCCAGATCAAGAGCACGAAGCCGGTGGTTTCGGTGGGTGCCGTACGCACGGGGGCCGGCAAGAGCCAGACTTCGCGCAGGATTATCGAGGTCCTGATGGCCAGGGGCCTCAAGGTGGTAGCGGTTCGCCACCCCATGCCCTATGGCAATCTCGTTGCGCAGAAGGTGCAGCGGTTTGCGGGGCTCTCTGACCTCGAGAAGCACAACTGCACGGTGGAAGAGATGGAGGAGTACGAACCCCACGTGGTTCGCGGCAACGTCGTCTACGCCGGGGTGGACTACGAGGCCATCCTTCGGGCCGCCGAGAAGGATCCCAGGGGCTGTGACGTGATTCTGTGGGACGGCGGCAACAACGACTTTTCGTTCTACAAGTCCGACCTCCATGTCACCATCGTTGATCCACTCCGGCCTGGGCACGAGATGAGCTTCTGGCCTGGAGCGGTCACGCTGAGGCTTGCCGACGTGGTCGTGATCAACAAGGTGGACAGCGCCGATCCCGAGGGTCTTGCAACGGTTCGGAGAAACATTGCTGCTGTAAACCCGAATGCCATTGTCATTGACGCCGCTTCACCGATCGACGTGGATGATCACTCGGTGATCAGGGGCAAGAGGGTGCTGGTGGTTGAAGACGGTCCGACCTTGACGCACGGGCACATGAAGATCGGAGCGGGCGTGGTTGCGGCCAGGAAGTTCGGTGCGGCCGAACTCGTGGACCCGCGGCCGTACATCACGGGCAGGCTCGTCGAAACCTTCAAGACCTATCCGGACATCGGAACCCTCCTTCCCGCAATGGGGTATGGAGAGGAGATGCTGAAGGACCTGGAGACCACCATCAACCGGACGGACTGTGACGCCGTGGTCGTCGGAACGCCGATCGACTTGAGCCGCATCATCAAGATCAAGAAGCCCACGACGCGCGTGTACTACAATCTGCAGGAGATCGGTCGCCCCGACCTTGCAGGCGTCCTGGATGATTTCGCAAAGAAGCATGGCCTGATCTAGACGGGTGTCGCACGGAGAACACTGACTAGGAGGCGAGCAGCAATGCCAAAGATCGTGAATTCCTGGAACGAGTGGGACCCGCTAAAGAGGGTGATCGTTGGAAGGCCGGAGGGCACGAACGTTCCCGCTCCGGAGCCGGCCTGGTGGTATGATCTCCCGCACGGCGGGTACCCGCTGGGGTCGTGGGGACCGTTCCCGCAGGAGATGGTGGATGCGGCCAACGAGCAGATGAACTACTTCGTGGGCCAGCTCGAGAAGCGGGGTGTCATCGTCGAGCGAGTGGACATCCAGCCGTTCATGTTCAACAAGCCGCTTCCATCCCCGATGGGCTGGGTGCAGCAGAACGCGCACGGCGTCAACAACGTCCGCGACGTCACCGTGATTCACGGCAACTACATTATTGAGGCCACCACCGTTCGACGCTCGCGCATCTACGAGCGCTTCAACCTCCGGCCGATCTTTGAGCGGTACTTCAAGGAGGATCCCGAGGTCGTTCACTTCGCGGCGCCCATGCCGATGCTGACCGACGAGTCCTACGTCCGGAACTACTACTACGACTTCGAGAACGTATGGACGGACGAGCAGAAGCGACAAAGGCTGCACAACTGGGAGTTCCAGTTGAGCGAGAAGGAAGCCCTTTGGGACGCCGCCGACGCCATGCGGTTCGGCAAGGACATCTTCCACCAGGGCTCGTGCGTGACGAACAAGGGCGGCATGGACTGGCTGAAGCGGATGTTCGCTTCGCTCGGCCTCCGGTTGCACCATGTGCTGTTCGACACCCCCAAGGAAGCCGACAAGCCGAACAACTACCACCCCTGGCACATTGACGTGAACCTCGTGCCGCTGCGGCCGGGTCTGGCCATGTACAACCCGGATTGGGCTCCGCGCACGCCCGAGCTGTGGGAACTGTTCAAGAAGAACGATTGGGAGCTGATTCCCGCGGCGAGGCCGACGTACGTGCACAAGAACAAGGTCTACTTGACCGGGCTATATGAGGGCAAGTCGTGGATCTCGATGAACACCTTCTCGATTGACCCCAAGACGGTCTGCGTCGAGGCGCACGAGACTGCCTACTGCGACCAGCTCAGCAAGCTGGGGTTCAATGTCGTCCCGATTCCCTACGAGAAGGTGATCCCGTTCGGTGGCGCGCTGCACTGCACCACGCTGGACGTCTACCGAGAGGGTGGGTGCGAGGACTACTTCCCGAAGCAGGTCAAGGGATACTGA
>CAYLKW010000018.1:15388-17365 GCA_964384245.1 uncultured bacterium | reverse complement strand
CACTGGACGCGAACGCCACAATGGGGAATGCTGCCGCGACCTATTCGGGCGGGTGGTGGGCCGGATTCCAGTTCCCTCTCGGGCTGGCCTTGTGCCTTGTTGTGACGGGGACGTGGTATGCGAAGCCCCTTAACAGGCTGAACCTGATCACGCTGCCCGACTTCTACTTCAGGAGGTTCAATCGGTTAGTGGAAGTCCTGGTGGGACTTCTAACGTCCTTTAGCTTCATCATCCTGGTCGCGGGCAACCTCGCCGGATCCGCGTGGATACTGAGCGTGATCTTTGGGTGGAGCTATGTCATGTCGCTCGCCGTCATATCCGGCATCCTCTTCTTCTACATGGTTTCCGGTGGGCTCTGGTCAGTGGTCGCCACAGACATCGCCCAGATATACCCAACCATTTTCGGATTCCTTGCAGCCTTCATCTACCTCATATCCACCTATGGTTGGAGTTTCTTCGCGTCGGCGATCCCGCCTGGGCACTTTGACCTCAGCGGGCTGACAGTAGTCAAGAACGGCGCGCTCTTGAACTGGGCCGGCATTCTCGCCCTGGGTTTGGGCGACGTTGTCGCGCTCGACTTCATGGAGAGAGTCTTCGCCGCCAAGAACCCGAAGACGGCGCAGAGAGCCTGCTACTATGGGGCGGTGATCACGCTGTTCGTGGGCGTCCTCGCCTCGTTTCTGGGACTGATGGCGTTGAAGATGGTCCCGAACGCCGCGGACACCAGGATGGTTCTGCCAACGCTGGCAATGGGTCTCCCCTTCATCTATGGATTGCTCGTCATGGGCGGGATCATCGGTGCCGGGCTATCCACTGCGGATGGCGGGCTTCTGGGAGTGTCCTCTGTCCTTGGCAGGAACATAGTGCAGAGGAACATTCTGAAGGTCTGGAAGAGACACTACACACCGGCGGACAGGAAGGCTCTCGACGCCCGACTCCTTTGGATCACCCGGCTTGCGGCCATACCGGTTCTTGCGGCTGCCATGTATCTGGCCGTTGTGAGACCCGAGCCTGGCATTCTGCTGGTCCTCGCCTTTGATGTGGTCTTTGCCGGGTGCTTTGTGCCTCTGACTTTGGGACTCTTCTGGAAGAAGGCCAACGGGCTCGGAGCTCTGGCCGCTGTCATTGTCGGTTCCCTGCTTCGCTTGGTTCTGTACTACACCATACCCGAACATCTGGCCGGCCTGGACACGTTGATACCGCCGGTCGTGTCGCTGCTTGTCATGGTGCCTGTGAGTCTGTGGACCCAGCGGGTGGACCCGCCGAAGCATGCGGCAGTGCACGAAGTGCCAAGCGAGGAGGAAGTGCTTTCGACTGCCCGCTAGTTAGGGGCTCCGCATCGCTGACAAGAAGGGTGCTCTCCGCGCCAAAGGAATAGGACTGTCGAGATGATGGGTTATTCTCGGGATAGAGGGCGGGCGCTCCGCGCGGTCGCGGTGGCGGGGTTGCTCGTGGTGTTGGTTTCGGGTTGCGCAGGTGGTGCCGGTACCGGCGGGGACATCCACATTGGCGCTGTCATCTCCTCGGCCGGACCGTCGGCTGCGGTCAGGGAAGATGTGGTGCGGGGGGTCGAGACAGCGGTCGCCGAGGTCAACGCGGCAGGCGGGATAAAGGCTCGCCAGGTCAAGGTAGTAGTGGAAGAGAGCGGGCCTGATCGGGAGACCGGCCTGAGGGCCGTTCATAAGCTAATAGACACGGAAAGAGCGGTCCTGATCATCAACGGGACTCGAGGCGATGTCTTCGCGGGCTGGGCCGAGTACGCGCGGTCGAAGAACATCCTCGTGATCAATGCCGCCGCTAGCAGCCCTCTGGTAAGTCGGCTTGGGGGAACGGTGTACACTGTTGCTGTTGCGCACGTCGTGCTAGGGGAAGAACTGGCCAGGTGGGCGTTTGAGGCGGGCCATCGCCGTGTGGCGATCCTGTTCCCGGCCGGGCAGTTCGGAGCCGAGCTGCACCGGGGGGCCAGTGAGAAACTTC
>CAYLKW010000018.1:0-15288 GCA_964384245.1 uncultured bacterium | reverse complement strand
CTGCCTACGCCGTGGGCAGCGTACAGCTTCGACGGGACCTGGATGGTCGCCTACGCCATGCGAAGGGTGGGAACGGAGGCGAGCAAGATTGCAGGCGTATTCGCGCGCGGTGGCAAAGGCTACGCCGGGGCGACCGGCACGCTTGTCTTCGACAAGTTCGGGCACCGGACTGCACCGTCCCTCGAGAGACTGAAGATGTCAGGTGACGGGAAGTTCGTACCTGCGAAGTAGAAGATGCCGAGAGATGCCACGTGACAGGGCCTTTCACGTGGTCCGTGAGGCCCGGGATGCCGACGAGGCGAGGATCTTGGAGATCGGCAACGCCCTCTTTCCGGACTATCCGGAGACCCTGGAGGAGTTCCGGGAGCATCAGGCGCGGCTACGGGAGGGAGGGTACGCGTCCATCCTGACGGTAGCCGAGACCCCCTCGGGCCTGGTCGTGGGGCACTCCCATGCCCACCACATGGCAGGGCAGTTCGATCCCGCGCGGTACCGCTTGGGCGTCTACACCGACCCCACCTGGCAGGGTCAGGGAGTGGGATCCGCGCTGTACGCTCACATGCGCGGGGTGCTCGCTGCCCGGGGCGCCCGCATGCTTGAGTCGTTCGCCCGGGAGACGATGCCAGAGGCGATCCGGTTCCTGCTCCGGTGGGGATTTCAGGAGACGATGCGGACCTGGGAGGTCCGGCTGGACCTTGGGCGGTTCGACCCATCGCCGTTCGCGCACTGCCTGGAGGGCGCGCGCAAGGAGGGCATAACTGTCGTGACGCTGGAGGACGAGCTCCGGCGCGATCCCGACGCCCTACGCCGCGCTTACGAACTGCACAACGCCGTGGTTGCGGACATCCCGATGCCGATCCCGTACACGCCCATCCCATTCGAGGTGTACGTGCGCGAGACCATCGAGTCGCCGCGGGCGCTGCCCGATGCGTATTTCCTGGCGCGCTCAGGCGATGACTACGTGGGTGAGGCTAACCTGCAGCGGCCCGCGCAAGGAACGCACCTCTACCATGGCGTTACCGGTGTGCTGCCCGCACACAGGGGTCGGGGCATCGCCATGGCGCTCAAGCTGGCAACGATTGCCTACGGACGTCAGCACGGCTACTCGGAGATCCGCACCTGGAACGAGACGCACAACACCGGCATGCTGGCGATCAACGAGCGGCTGGGATTTGCCCGACAGCCTGCCTGGATCACCTTCGAGGCGGCCCTGGAGCCGGGATGCGCGCCGTGAGCGAAGACTCGCTGCCTTTGCTCCGGTTGTCGGGCGGACCGCGCGAGATCGGGGAAGGCCACGGCCGGGCCGTTGCCGACCTCGTCGCCCGCAACCTCGACCTGTACTTCCAAAGGTTCGCCGGAGAGGTCTCTTTGTCGCGGGACGAGGTGCTCAGACGAACGGAACGATGCTGGCCCGCTGTTCGCGCCCACAGCGCTGCCTTCGCTGAAACAGTCGAGGGCCTGGCGCGCGGGGCAGGCCAGCCATTGATGGAGGTAGCCGCGCTGAACCTGCGCTACGAGCTGTTCTACGGCGAGTTTTCAAGGCTGGGGAAGCTCGAACTGGGTGGCATGCCATCGCCCACCAGGGAATGCACGGTCTTCGCGGTCACCCCTGAAGCGTCGGATGACGGCCACCTTTGGGTCGGCGAGAACTGGGACTGGATCCCCGGGGTTGCGGGGGTGCTACAACACATCGCGCATCCGGACGGACTCCGCGTGCTGTCTTTCACCGAAGCCGGGATCGCGGGCGGGAAGATCGGCCAAAACAGCGCAGGAATCGGCCTCGCCGTAAGCGGCCTGATCTCCAGTGACGATGACTGGACGCGCTCGGGTCCTCCGTTTCACCTGCGCACCTGGGAGGCCCTTTGCTCCACGACTCTGGACGCTGCCGTCGGCGCCGTGACGCAGGGAGTCCGCGCGTGCTCCGCCAACTTCCTGGTGGCCAGTGCAGGGCAGAAGGGAGAAGGGGTCGCCGTGGATATGGAGACCGCGCCGAGCTGCGTCCGCGCCTTGGATCCCAGCAACGGGACCCTGGTACACGCCAACCACTTTCGTGATCCCGACCGTCTCGGGCTCTGGCAGCCGATCACCGAGGAGTGGCGCTCGACCTTTCACAGGTGCGCCCGGGCAGAGCGGCTCCTCGCTGCGGCTGCTGCCCGCGGCCCGATCTCAGAGGGCACCCTGCGGGCAGCCCTGTGCGACCACGAAGGCCACCCCGAGTCCATCTGCCGGCACCCCAACCCGGCGTTGCCCGAGGCCGAGCGCTACCAGACCGTGGTCTCCATCCTGATGGATCTCCACGCCGGTCGCATGCAGGTGGCGGCAGGTCCACCGTGCACGTTCTCGTATCGCACGTACTGTGTGTAGCGTACGGCTGTGGGGGCCTGCGGTGCACTAACGTGCCTCTCCTGGACCGGGCGGGCCTGGCGGCAGGGTAGGGGCAGGCTGGGCCGGTTCTCCGTACCCTCTGGGCGATGGCCTCCAGGCAGGTGTGTGCGTGGGCGGAGTGTAGGGGCTCCGCCGGTTTCGGAGAGAGATCTCGCTCTCCATGTACACCGGGCGGCTGGTGCGGGCTCTGGCCACCAGCGCGATCCGAATGCGCGCCACCTCCGAGGGGATCAGTGTCAGGGCGCCTTCCGCGTCGTGATAGGTGATCTCGAGCGCGTCGATGCGCGAGGCCAGGTTGTTGACCCCGCGCCCCAGCCGGCGCTCGATCTCGCGCTGCCTGGGGTTGTACTGGAAGACGACCTCGTAGGATTCGGCCCGGCGGTAGGGGTTGCCCGAGGGAATCCGCACCCTCACGCGGCTCGGGCACAGGCCCGACGGCGCGCACGCGGCGTCGGCTACCACGGTCTCTGCCCAGCGGAGTTCTTCGGTGACCCGTTCCATGGCCCGGCGCGTGCCCTGCTGCCCGTCGAGCCCATCTCCGACGAGGACCGCTGCCTGCGAGGCCATGCGCGCAAGGCCCATCAGTCCGGCTGCGGCCATCGCCGTCAGGCTCAATGCCAGGGTCAGTTCGATCAGGGACAGGCCCCTGCGCCTGTCCGGCAGCCCGCTGGCAGGGTGTCCGGGCGTGGTGTGCACGCGTGCCCCCCTTCTCGACTGCGCCGTGCACTGCTGCTATCGGCCAAGGGTACCGGGTTCTGCAGGGGGGCCGCCCTGCGGCGGCCGGTTCGGTGACCGGGGAGTTCGCGGCGCTGGCAGCCGCGCTGTCATTCGGGATCAGCACCGTCCTGGCAAGGCGCTTCATGGTGGCGGTCGCTCCTGAAGCCGGCGTCCTGGTGAGCATCGCGGCAAACGTCCTGATCTTCTCCACCATCCTCGCAGCGGCGGCCTTGGGTGGAATGCTGCCGCCGATCCACCCGGTTTCAATCCTCATGTTTGCCGCGGGCGGGATAGCCGGCACGCTGCTGGGCCGGAACCTGGCGTACCAAACCATCCGCCGCCTGGGGCCTGCACTCTCCACCGCCATCCGGTTGAGCAACAGCGTCTTCACGCTGATGTTCGGCTACCTGTTTCTTGAAGAACTGCCCCGCCCGTGGCAGGTCGCCGGACTGGCCGCCGTAACGACCGGCCTGTGGGTCAGTCTCTGGCCTGGACGCCGCGCAGGCCACAGCATGCCGCGCGCCCTTGACCCGGTGGGGATAGCGATGGCGCTGGCAGGGGCGGCCTCGTTCGCCCTTGGCGATACCGCGCGCCGGTTCGGGTTGATCCTGACCCCGGCGCCGATTCTGGGCGCCACCGTGGGTGCGGTCACCGCGCTGCTCGCCCATCTGCTCTGGTCGGCTTTTCAGCGCTCGGCCCGCTGGCCTACCGGCCGGGCATGGCTCCGCGCCGACCTGCTGGGCAGCGCCCTATTCAATACCGTGGCGATCCTGCTGCTCTTCACCGCTCTTAGACACGCCCCTGTGGCCATCGCGTCGGTGCTGTACAATCTGCAGGCGCTCGTGGTGCTGATCGCCAGCCCAGTCTTCTTGCGCGGCCAGGAGACGATCACGGTCTGGATCGTGATCGGGACGATGATCGCGCTGATGGGGACGGCGCTGATTCTGCTGGGGTGAGGGGCTACGGCGCTGCTGGCGGGTAGGTCAGGGCCCGCAGGTGGGGCCTCTGCGCCGCGCGGCGGCCAGACGCCTGCCTGGGGAGAGCCGCGGCGGTCTCACTTGTCGTGATGCCGCCTCCGGTGCATGATGGCGTCGGAGAGGGTGCGCTTGGTCACATCTGCCAGCTTCTCGCCTGCCTATTGCCGCCTGGCCGTTGGCGAGCTGCGCCGCCGCGCGGACGAAGCGCTCGACCTCCTGCGGGAATGCCGCGCCTGCCCGCGCGAGTGCGGGGTGGATCGCCTGGAAGACCGTTGGGCGGTCTGCAAGACCGGCCGCTACGCTATCGTGAACTCGTTCTCTCCTCACCTCGGTGAGGAGGACTGTCTGAGGGGATGGCGGGGTAGCGGCACGATCTTCTTCTCGATGTGCAGCCTGAAGTGCGCTTTCTGCCAGAACTACGCGATCAGTCACCTTGGTGAAGGCCAGCCGGTACCGCCCCAGGCGTTGGCCGCCATGATGCTTCATCTTCAAGGTGCGGGCTGCCACAACGTAAACCTGGTCACGCCTGAGCACGTCGTGCCGCAGATCCTGGAGGCGCTGCCTCTGGCCGTTGAGGCTGGACTGAACCTGCCCCTGGTCTACAACACCAGCGCGTACGACTCGATGGAATGCCTGCGCCTGCTCGATGGCATCGTGGACATCTACATGCCCGATTTCAAGTGCTGGGATCGCGAGGTCGCCCGCCGCTACCTGCTGGCGCCGGACTACCCGGAAGCGGCGCGGGCGTCCATCGTCGAGATGCATCGGCAGACAGGCGACTTGGTCCTGGACGAAGAGGGGCTGGCGTTGCGGGGGCTGCTCGTGCGGCACCTGGTGATGCCGGAGGGCCTGGCCGGGACGGCCGAGGTCATGCGCTGGCTTGCCGCGTCGGTCTCCCCGGACACCTATGTCAACCTGATGGACCAGTACGCGCCAGCAGGCAAGGTCGGGGCGGAGCGCTTTCCCGAGCTGAACCGCCGGATAACCCCCCAGGAATACCGTGATGCCGTCGCGTCGGCGCACGGCGCAGGCATCTGGAGGCTGGACCAGCGACGCAGGAGGGGATGGACATGATCGAGGTGCGGGTGGAGCCGTCGGTCGCCGCTCACGTGAGGGTCGCGGTCGTTGAGGCCGCGGGGGTGGCGGTGGCGGATCATGATCCAGGACTCTGGGATGAGATCGAGGCAGCCAGCACGCGTCTTCGTGCCGCGTACGCCGGGCGCGAGCCCGCGCAGATCGATGGTCTCCATCCTGCCAGGGAGCTGTACCGCCGGATAGGCGTGGATCCCACCAAGCTTAGGCCCTCCTCCGAGGCGCTGCTGCGGCGCGTCTTGCGGGGCGACGGGCTGCCCAGGATCAACACGCTTGTGGACATCAACAACCTCTGCTCGCTCGAGTTCCTGCTACCCATCGGGCTGCACGATCTCGACCGCGTCCGCGGGGCACTCGTGATACGCCGCGGACACCCCGGCGAGGGGTATGAGGCGATCGGCAAGGGATCCTACAGCGTCGAGGGCCGGCTCACAGCAGCCGACGACGATGGTCCATGCGGCAGCCCGACCAGCGACTCGCAGCGGACGATGATCACGCCGGCGACGAGGCAATGCCTCATGATCATCTACGCACCGGCCAGCTACGATCCAGCACGGCTGGAGGCGCACGCCGCTCTTGCCGCCTCCCGGATCGAGAGGTTCGCCGGTGGTACGATCGCACAGCACGGGCTGCGCTAGGCGCCGGCCGTGCGCACCGTCCATCTGCGGGCCCCGGCACCCATCGAAACCGCGCCGCTAGTGATCGAGGAGAGGGAGGCGCTACTCCCCGGCCCTGGTGAGGTGGGCATCCGCGTGCATGCCTGCGGCGTCTGTCACACCGACCTGCACATCGCCGAAGGCGACCTACCTCCCCACCGGTTGCCGGTAGTCCTGGGGCACCAGATAGTCGGCACCGTTGACCGGCTCGGCCCGGATGTCACCCCTGATTTGGAAGGGAGACGCGTGGGCGTGACCTGGCTGGCCCACGCCTGCGGAGCGTGCGCCTTCTGTGTCAGCGGTGAGGAGAACCTCTGCCCGCAGGCTCAGTTCACCGGCTACGACGTGGACGGTGGCTTCGCCGACCGCACCCTGGCCCGCGCGGCGTTCGTAGTTCCCATCCCGCTGGCGTTCGATGATGCCGCGGCTGCGCCGCTCCTGTGCGCCGGCGTGATCGGCTACCGGGCCCTACGCGTTGCAGGGCTGCAGCCCGGGGAGCGGCTGGCGCTCTTCGGGTTCGGCGCCTCGGCGCACCTGGCTATCCAGGTCGCCCGGCACTGGGGATGCGAGGTAGGGGTTGTCACGCGCGGGGCCGAACACCGGGCGCTGGCAGAGGAACTGGGCGCGTGCTGGGCGGTCGAACCCGGCGTCGCGCCTCCGGCGCCCTGCGATCGGGCAATCGTTTTCGCGCCATCAGGCGCGGTGGTTGTCGCCGCGCTACGGGCGGTACGCCCGGGCGGCACGGTGGCGATCAATGCCGTGACGCTGGACGGCATCCCAGCGATGCCATACGCGACGCTGTACGGGGAGCGCGTCCTGCGCACGGTCAGCCATCTGACCCGCGCGGACGCGCACGCCTTCCTGCGCCTGGCCGCGGAGATCCCCGTCCGTGTCCAAGCCGAGTCACATCCGCTGGAGGCGGCCAACGAGATACTGCTGCGCTTGAAGCGGCGAGAGCTGCGCGCCGCCGCGGTGTTGCGCCCCTCTATGGGCGCCACTTGATCGTGCAGCCTTTGGGCGGCGTGGTCGCCTCTCCCGGCGTGCGGCCAGCCAACAGCGCATCGAGCGCGTCCCTGAGGTAGTGGCTGGCTACCGCCTCGGGACGCTCGAAGTTGTCGTCGGGCGCGCCGTGGTAGCGCAGTACCCGCTCGCTGTCGAACAGGAACACCTCGGGTGTGCGCGTCGCGCCATAGCTCCGGGCTACCTGCTGCGACTCATCGAACAGGTAGGGGAACGGGTACGCCTTCTTCTGCGCGAGCAACCGCATCGCCTCGAAGGAGTCGTCTGGATAGGCCACCGGGTCGTTGCTGCTGATCATGACCAACTGGACTCCCCGGCCGGCGTAATCGCGCTGAACGGCGATCATCCGGTCTTCCCACGCCTTGACGTAGGGGCAGTGGTTGCACCAGAACACGATACCCAGCACCGCCCGGTCGGCGAACTGGTCTGTCGAGACCGTGGAACCGGCGGTCGCTGGGAGCGAGAAAGGCACGAGATGGTCACCTATGGCCAGGGGCATGATCATCCTCCTCAGTTTGGCCTGCGGGCTGCGTGAAGCGCCCTCCGGATCATCGTGGCTGTTGGCAGCGGCGAGAGCCGGCCGTCCTCGGTATGATAGGTGCGGCAGGTCAGCATCGCCTTTCCCTGGGCGCCTTCGGGCTGCAGGTCCTCGCCGTTGATACGGATCGTGGGCGACCCCGGAAAACGGTGGCGGTTCGCGTCTTCCTGCGAGGAGATGCGGACCAGCTCCACCTGGTCGGGGAATGCCTCTTCGCGCAATACCTGCCGGAGTCGTTCCAGGGCCTCCGGGTGCGAAGGGCAATCCTCCCAGTAGAAGAACTCGACTCGCATGGTGGCGCCTACCGCGGCGGGCAGTTCAGGCAGTGGTTTGAGATCTGCAGCGCGATCGTGGCCTCCACGCGGCCTAACCCCATGAACTCCGACGACGTGTCCGTGATGACCTCGCGCCAAAACGGCCGGTCTCCGACGATTGCGAACGCGAACCGGTTCGACAGCTCGCCCCAATCGTAGAACAGCGAGAGCTGGTGCAGGAAGCCGGCCTCATCCACCAAGGCCGTGAGCATGTACGGACCCGGACCCTTGCGCACGATCGAGGCCCGCTGGGTCGGCGACCACAACCACCGGGCGATCGCCCTCCTGGCCGCGGGATCCCTCAGGTTGGCCGTCTGGCCGTACCGGGTCATGGTATCGGTGACTACGTCCTGGCGCACGCCTCCCACGAGAACTCGTCCGCCGGCACGCTCCTCAACAATGAACATGTCCTGGGTCGGTAGAAACTCGCCTGGCCTGGGTTCGGCCTCGACCAGATCGGTAACCGTGCGCCGGATCGAACCCGAGAACGGTCGCAGCAGCAACGGGACGTCGAGCCGGGTGATCGTGGCTTTGCGCCGGCGCGGCTCGCCGGTTGCGGAACGCGATTCGAGAAGGGTGCCGGCGGCGTAAACGTCTATTCGCCCCGTCGTCATGTTAAAGACCATGCGGGCGGTGAAGTCCGCGGCCATCGTGTAGGGCTGGGGGTTGGGATCGGTAAGGATTCGCGAGACAAGGGCGTCAATAGAGAGACCTTGTGCGAGAGCCGGAACGGCCAGCACCAGGAGCGCGAGCGCGACGAGAGACGGACGGTAGCGACTGCGTCTCATGCCGGAAGCATTATAGCAGACGCTGGCCGTACCGGTTCCAGTGCACCAGGTCCTTCAGTGGTTTGCGGCCCCGTCCGGCGATCACGCGCAACGAAAGGCGCTCCAGGCGCCCCCGTCCTCGCGGGTCAGGATAGCCCAGGGCGATCGCCGTGGCTACCACCGGGCCTTCGGGCAGGCCCAGCGCCGCCCGGGTCTCGGCGTCGTGGTGCAGCGTTACCGGACATGAGGCTATTCCCATGCTCCACGCCGCCAGCATCATGGACTGCGCGCAGCGTCCGGCGTCGAACAGTTGCTTGTGGTCCTCGACGAGAACAACCACCGCGGCGGCGGCGGAAGAAAGATGTCCGGCAAAGCGACCGCACCGCGCCAGGCGCTGCAGCACCGCTCGGTCGGTGACTGCCACGAACTGCCAGGGCTGCCGGTTGCGCGCGCTGCCGCTGCGACGTCCGGCATCCAGGATCCGCCGCAGCAGGCCCGGTTCAATGGGCTGATCGGTGAACGTCCGCCAGTCACGCTTGTTGACCACGCAGCGGTAGAGGTCCATGCACGTCTACTTCGTTGGCAGGACGGGCTGTGCCTGCCGGCGCCTCCGCCGCAGGTGGGCGCCGCGCCGCGGTAATGGTACGATGGCGGCCGGAGGTCGGAATGCTGAAACGCGGAGACGAAATCAGGGTGACGGTAGACCGGCTCGCCTACGGTGGGAGGGGAGTCGGCCGCCTCGACGAGCTGGACGTGTTCGTGTCCGGCGCCGCGCCGGGCGACGTCGTGCGTGCGCGCATCGTCCGTGCGCGGAGAGCGTACGCGGAGGCCGAGGCGGTGGCGGTCGAGGTCGCATCCAAGGACCGCACCGAGCCGCGCTGTCCCCACTTCGGTCCCTGTGGCGGGTGTGCATGGCAGCACGTGGCCTACGCGGCGCAGGCCCGCGCGAAGGAGGCGATCGTCCGGGACAGCCTCGCCCACCTGGACGGCATCGCAGGGGCTGTGGTGCACCCGATCGTTCCTGCGCCGGCCCCATGGTACTACCGCAACAAGATGGAGTTCTCGTTCCATCCGGACGGGGTGCTGGGGCTCCACCGTCGTGGCGAGTGGAACCGGATCGTGCCCATCGAGGCCTGCTTCCTGCAGTCCCCTGAGTCGGTCACGTTGGTGGACGCGGTGCGGGCGTTTGCGCGTCGCAACGGCCTGGCGCCGTACGATCCTAGGACCCACGCCGGGTTCCTGCGTTCGCTGGTGATCCGCGAGGCCAGGGGTACTGGCGACCGCCTGGTCGGTCTTCTTACTTCTCCGGGTCCGTTCACCGCCTCCGCCGCCTTTGTGGAGGAGGTGGTGGGGGTGGTCCCCGGAGTTACGGGTATCGTGCGGGGAATCGTGATGGCGACCTCTGACGGTGCGCCACCTGCGGTAGTCGAGGACCTGTACGGCCGCAGTGCTCTTGAGGAACAGGTAGTGGGCCTGCGTTTCCGGATTGGACTCGACACCTTCTTCCAGACGAACACCGCGCAGGCCGCCCGCATGATCGAGCACGTGGTCGAGCGTGCGCAGCCGCTCGCCTCGGCGCGCGTGGTGGACCTCTACTGCGGGGTTGGCACCTTTGCGCTGCCGCTGGCCCGCGGCGGTGGCCGCGTGGTCGGCATCGAACTGTTGCCTGCCTCCGTGGACGCGGCCAGCGCGAACGCGGCACTCAACGGTCTGGACGGCGTGGAGTTTATAGCCGGTGACGCGCGATTGATGCTGCCCTCGGTGGTAGCGGCGCACGGCGCCCCGGACCTGCTGGTTCTGGATCCACCCCGTGCCGGCGCCGGCGGAAAGGTCATGCGCAAGATCGGCCGGACCGGCGCCCGCCGGATCATCTACGTGTCGTGCAACCCCACGACGCTCGCGCTGGACCTCAAGGAGTTGATGCCCTTCGGGTACTATCTGGTGGACGTGCAGCCGTTTGACCTGTTCCCGCAGACGCACCACGTGGAGGCCATCGCGGTTCTCGAACGCCAGGCCCTAGCGTGAACCCCCGCGCACGGCCCACCGCCCGTAGAACTCGTCGTCATTGATCTGGGCCTTCAGCCAGCGATCGAGCACGGCCACGGAGACCGCGATCGTTGCTGCAACTGATCCGTCGCGCCGGACCGCCCGGACTGCGACAAGATCGAGCGCCAGCCGGGGATTGGCGGCCGGAGCAATCACGCGTACCACCTCTGGTCTCAGCGCGGACAGTGCGCCGCTCGTTCGCGTGCGGTACGCTATCTCCGCGCGGCGGACCCCGCCGGCAGCCCGGCGGTCGGTTATCACCAGAGAGATCACCTGGAAGCCCTGATTTGTCAGCGCCCGCCGGTAGTCGTCTGCCAGTGTCCTGTCCAGCCCGGGCTGCGGCGAGGGGACCTCCAGGGGCACCACCGCAGGCGCCGATCCAGCAGCAAGGTAGACGGCCAGCAGCGCTGCTTTCCACATTGCCATGCTCAATGGTTCGCCGCAGCGAGGGCGGATTCCTCACGGCGCACGGGGCACGGCACGCAGCGCGCAGGGCGGGGAGATCCGCGCGCTTGAGCAGGAGGCCTGCCCGAGGAGGCGAACGGTTAGGCGTGCCGCTTCCCCGCGTCTATGTTGCCCGACGCCTGCCCGAGGAGGCCATGGGAACGCTCCGCGCGCAGGCCGAGATCTCGGTCTGGCCCACCGACGAGACTCCTCCCCCCGGCGAGGTTCTCGTGCGGGAAGCCGCTGCCTCGGACGGACTGATCTCGTTGCTTACCGACCGCGTTGACGCCGCGCTGATGGACGCATCTCCCAGGCTGCGCGTGGTGAGCAACTACGCGGTAGGGTTCGACAACATAGACGTCGGGGCGGCCACAGAGCGCGGGGTGATCGTCACCAACACGCCGGGCGCCCTGACTGAGACGGTCGCCGATTTCGCGATGGCGCTGCTGCTTGCGGTCGCCCGCCGGGTGGTCGAGGCAGACAGGTACACCCGGGCCGGCCGGTGGCAGAGCTGGGGACCGATGCTACTGCTGGGCCAGGACGTCTGCGGCGCGACCCTGGGGCTCATCGGGCTGGGCCGCATCGGTACGGCAGTGGCCCGCAGGGCGCGCGGGTTCGCGATGCGGATTCTCTACCATGATGTGGCGCGGCGAGAGGCCCCGGAGCAGGAGTTGGGCCTGGAGTTCGCCTCAATGGAAGAGGTCCTGCGCTGCTCCGATTTCGTCAGCATCCACGTTCCACTTACGCCGCGGACACGCCACCTGATCAGCGCTCCGCAACTCGCCCTGATGAAACCCACCGCGTTCCTGATCAACACCGCCCGCGGGCCAATTGTGGACTCCGAGGCGCTGTACGATGCTCTGACCGGAGGTCGGATCGCCGGGGCCGGGCTGGACGTGTTCGAAGCAGAGCCCCTCCCGACAGATCATCCGCTGCTAGCATTGGACAGCGTGGTGGTCGCACCGCACATCGCCAGCGCCAGCGTCAGGACGCGGACCGGGATGGCACTGATGGCGGTCGAGAACCTGCTGGCCGCGCTGGCCGGACAGCGGCCGCCCAACCTGGTGAACCCTGAAGTGTGGGAACGACGACGCCTGATCCAACAGGAGGGATACAGATGAGAGGACGTTCGGTGATCTACATCGTTGTGCTCCTGATCGTGATCGCCGCCTTGTACTACGTGTATCGCGGCGGACGCCAGGCGGTCCAGCCGCCCGCGGTGCCGCAGCCGGCCGCGGCCGTTACGGATCTGGGCGGGCGGGAGGTCAAGGTCGGCAGCGACACCACCTATCCGCCTTTTGAGTATGTGGACAAGGACAAGCAGATCGTCGGGTTCGACCCCGATCTGTTGGCCGAGATCTGCCGCCGCGCGAACTGCAAGGCGGTCTTCACGACGACCGCCTGGGACGGCATATTCGTGGCCCTGGCCCAGGGGCAGTTCGACGCCGTGGCTTCGGGCGTGACGATAACCGAAGAGCGGCTCAAGACCCTTGACTTCAGCGAGCCCTATTTGCGCTACGGCCAGGTCGTTCTGGTACGGATGGACGAGACTGCCGTCAGCGGCGTTGATACCCTGGCAGGCAAGAAGGTCGCGGTGCAGACCGGGACCACCAACGATGAGAAGGCCAGCGCCCTCCAGAAGGAGGGGAAGGTCGGCGATGTCCGCCGCTACGAGACCTTTGCCCTGGCGGTGAAGGCGCTCATCAACAAGGACGTGGACGCCGTCATCATTGATAGCTACGCCGCCGACGGGTTCATCTACGTGAACCCGGACAAGCTCAAGAAGGTGGGCGAGCCGTTCACGAGCGAGGCCCTGGGTATTGCCCTCAAGAAGGGCGACACTGCCCTCAAGCAGGCGTTTGACGCGGCCCTGGCACAGATGAAGGCCGATGGGACGCTTGACGGCCTCTACAGGAAGTGGTTCGTGGAGCGCGCGCCAGGCCAGTAGGTTTCGCGTGACAAAGAGAAACCCATCCTCCGCCGGCGGAAGTGACGGCGGCCAGAGCAGGTTGGCGCCGGCCGCCCTCGAGCGGGTTCCCTGGTGGGTACTCGTGCTGTTGACAGCGGGGGCCGGCATCGCATTCGTGGTGGCCGGCTCCCAGGTCTACCAGGACACCCTGGCCTTTCTCTGGGACGGGGTGCTCCTCACGCTGCGCCTGACGTTCGCGGCCTACGCGCTGGCCCTGGTCATCGGCCTGGTGGCAGGGCTGATGCGGCTATCCCGGCGGCCGGTGGTCTACACCGTGGCCACGCTCTACGTCGAGGTGGTCCGCGGCGTCCCGCTGCTGGTGCTGCTGATCTACATCGCGTTCGTGGCCGCGCCCCTGGTCTCGGCCGCACTGTCCGGAGCCGCCCGGGCGGCGGGTCTCCCCGGCGCGGCCGAGGTCATCACCCGGCTGATCCGGAGTGACCTCAACCGGGCCATCCTCGGCCTGGCGATCGGGTACGGCGCCTACCTGGCCGAGATCTACCGGGCCGGAATCGAGTCCATTCCCAAGGGGCAGATGGAGGCCGCTCGCTCGCTGGGCCTGACCTACGGGCAGGCGATGCGGTTCGTGATCCTGCCCCAGGCGCTGCGCGTCGTGCTGCCGCCGCTGGGCAACGATTTCATCGCGCTGCTGAAGGATTCGGCCCTGGCTTCGGCCATCGCGGTTCCGGAACTGACGCAGGCAGGCCGGCTGCTCTCGGCCCGGACCTTCCGCGCCTTCGAGACCTATAACATGGTGGCGCTGCTCTACCTGATCATGACGCTGGTGGGCTCGATGGGCGTGCGCGCGCTGGAGAGGTGGGCGAAGACCGGACGGTAGGCGAATCCGGTCCAGTGGGCCGCGCCTTCCGTTCGCCTTACCCCGCCCGGCTGCTGCCCCCACCGCCGCCGCCCCCGCCGCCGCCACTGAACCCCCCGCCGCTGCTCGACGAGCTGGACAGCGCCCGCGACAGGTTCTGGAAGTTCTGAAACGATCTGGTCAGGGTCTCCAGCGACCCGATCCCGGCGGGCGCCAGCCCCCCGCTGCCGTCGCTGGAGGCGGCGCGGAACCACGTCGGACGGAACGCGCTCCCTCCGAACTCCGCGGCCACGAGCTGCAGGTTCTTCAGCAGTTGCTCCGCCACGCCCAGCGCCGTTGCGTACACAAGGTAGGTCTCCCACAGCGCCAGCAGGTTCGGCCCCGCCTCCTTCATGGCTGAGAAGTCGGCCATGAACCGCTGAAACGCTTCCCAGCGCTTCACCTCAAGGGCCGCCTCACGGGTGCGGCGTGAAAGTCCTTTGACCGCGAGCACGATCAGCACTACACCCACCGGGATCGCCACCGCCGCCGCGATGCCCATGCCCACCACGGAGGCCACGATCATGGTGACGAACGCGCCTCCGATGAACCAGCCTTTGGCCCGCTCACTGGCCGCGTCATCCAGACGGAAATGCCTGTCCTCGAACCACTTGCGCAGGTCGGGGCCCCACTGCTCGACGAAGAGCAAGAAGTTGCTCTTTCTTCCTGGCATCCGCTTGCCCCAGGCCTCGATCTCATCGCCGGTTACCTCGTCGCCCTTGCCGGCATCCCGGAACACGGCTTTCAGGACCTTCACCTCGAGTTGCTCAACGGATCGCTCCCGGCTTGCGGCCTGCGGCATCTGCCCTGACAAGAGCGAGCGTCCCTTCTCGGTGAGCCGGTAGACCAGGTCGTCATCGCGCAACAGCCCGGTGCCCAGCAATCCGCGGCCCTGACGCTCCTCGATCTCCAGATACCCGAGCCGTGCAGCCTCAAGGAGGGTGGCAGCGAAGGCCCGTGGTAGGTCGGCGTTCCGAACGCCGCCCTGCGTGAGAATCGCGGGGACGACCGCCGGGGGGATCGGCCGGGGCGGCTCGCGTTCGTAGATGGCCTCGTAGGCCACCGCCGACTCCCGCCCATAGCGCGCGTAGGTCCAAACGTAGGCGCCTACCAGGCCGATCACGAGCACCGACGCGGCCGCCAGTGCCGCCAGGAGCGCCAGCGTCTGCCGTCTGTCTCCCTCGGACTGGCGGCGCTCGTCTGCCAGCAGGCTCTCGTGGCTTTCACCCCGGCGCAATGAGGCCCGGGGGAACAGCGAGGAGTCCAGCAGGACCCGCACCTCGACGAATGAGGTCTCGGGGATGTCTGACTGCGTGATCTCAGCACTCTTGTGGTCCTGGGCGATCCGGAGTTCACCCGGCCGGGCCTTGCCGTGCACGAACACCTTGAACAGGTTGGGGCTGGCGGCGGGCGCCCGCACGGTGATCCGGACCCGGCCGATGGGCGCGTGGTCCCCCTCGATCGCCTGCCAGTAGAACTGCGCCACGTCAGCGTAGCGCTGCACCGC
>CAYLKW010000017.1:0-22690 GCA_964384245.1 uncultured bacterium | reverse complement strand
GTAGATCTCGGCCGTCGCCTCGTCTTTCATCAACCCGTATGCCAGCTTGTCCCCGTGCGGGGACCAGGTCAGGCCGCTCAGGCGCCGGACGGCGGGCGAGACCGGGGCCATGCCGCCGCCGCCGCGGCGGATAACATAGGCGCGTTCCGCGCCAGGAATCCCGGCAACGAACGCCACCCACTCGCCCGACGGGGAGAGCACCGCCTCCAGGGCCGGAACCGGTGGTCCTGGAAGCCGGCGGGAATCGGGGTAGGCCGCGCGCACCTGCCACCACTCGACCGCTGTTTCACTCCCCTGCTCGGTCAACCCTACGAAGAGATGCAGCGAGTCCGGAAACCATCCCAGGGCCCCTATGTGACGCCCCTTCGGCTGCCACCCGATCTGCCGGGGTGGGGCGCCGCTGGAATCGGCGGTCCACAGTTGCGAGGCCGCAGGGGCGACTCCTGCCGTCCGTACTACAACGACGAGCCGGTCGCCTCCCGGCGCCCAGGTTGGGCTGGAGGCAATCCCCTTGATGGGAATCTGGCGGCGGCCTTTTCCATCCAGTTGAACGGTCCAGAGGGTGCCGCGGTCTACGTAGGCCAGCGTGCCACTGGCCGGTGACCATGCCACGGCCGTAACCGCCTCGCCCGGCGCGATCTTGTTGCCGCGGGCATCACCGACATCGTGGACCCAGACGCCGTCGCGGCTACCATAGGCTAACTGCCCGCCGTCCGGCGACCAGGCCACGGGGCTCAACGCAGGCCTGTCGGTGGCGCGCACAACGTCGCCCACCTGCAGCAGTCCGATTCCGACAGGCGCTGCCCGCCGGTGCACTTGACACCCCGACGTCACGGCAGCGAGCGCCGTCATCAACAGGAAGCCGGCTACCGTTGCGAGAAGCCGGCGGCCCTCAGCAGACCTGGTAGCGCCCCTCGGCAAGATCCTGCGAGAGCTGCCGGATGTTTGCCAGTTCATAGTCGAGGATCTCGCGAACCCGTCGTTCCACCGCGCTGCGGCGGGCGTGCGGCGCCAGTACAAGTTGGGCCGCGGCAACCTTGGGCTGATCCACCGGCGATCCAATCTGACTGAGCAACCAGACGTAGACCTCATCCACGCCGGGGACGTCGTGGTGAATCCTGTTGGCCACCTGGTGCGTCATGATCGTGTAGATCTTGCCGACGTGCGACACCGGGTTCTTGCCGGCCGCGGCCTCGGTCCCCATCGGACGGTTCAGGGCGATCACACCGTTGACCTTGTTCCCGCGTCCCACCTGGCCCGAGTCGCCGCCCTCGGCGGAGGTGCCCGTCACGGTCAGGTACATGCCTCCGATCCCGCGGCCGGGCTCGTCGAGCGTGTTCAGGTATAGCTGAACCTTCTTGAAGGGCCGCAGCGTCGCCAGCCGATCAGATACGGCGGCGTGCAGCTCGGCCTTCCGTCGCAGGTAGGTGGCCTCGCTGTCAATGAACCGGTCAACGAAGGCCACCGCGGCGGTCATGTGGAGCTCGTCCTCCTGCCGGAACCCCATGACCTTGATGTCCTCCCCCACCTCGGGGAAGTGCTCCTTGAAGGTCCGGGAGTTCATCAGGCGCTCGATCTCCAGCACGGCCTGCTCCGTCGGCGTGAGCGGCGCATAGCCCACCGCCGCGGAGGTATCGTTGGCCACGGGCGCGCCCCCGCGCTGAAAGATGTCTACGAGCTCCGGCGCACCGGGTTTGATCTGAACGTCGTAGGCGACATGTTTCTCGGAGTCCACGAACCTCAAATTTTCGCGAATCCATGCCTTCGCCGTGTCCACCGCGATCTCTTCTACCGGGATCGCCTCGCCGTTGGCCACCGCGGTCGCCCGATCGCCGAAGATCAGCCGCATCGGCTCTGTTACGGCGCCCCCACCCAACCGGATCTCCGCGTTGCCGGCCACCAGAAACGCCTTATCAATGTTGTGGTGGAGAATCCGGCCGAAGCGCTGCAGGTACTCGCGGCTCAGCGCGATCGAGACCCGTTCCATGATGGCGTCGCAGATCGAGTCTGGATGGCCAACCCCTTTGCGCTCCACAATCTCGACCTTGTGGCGACCTACAGGCGTGCGGGCCAGTACGTCCACGGTGATGTTGCGCATTCTCACCCTCCTTAGCTGGCCCAATGCGGGCCACGCGCCACACTATAGCAGAACCGGCGGAGCGCGAGAAGCGGCCGGGGGCTTCGGGCTACGCCGGGCGGCCGCCGCGGCGCCTGGCGAACACGGGCATGAGCACAGCCCCGGCCAGGAACCCGCCGATGTGCGCCCACCAGGCCACCGTGGTTACCGCTGGTGAGCCCAGCGTCGCCACCCCGGACAGCAACTGCATGACGAACCAGAGGGAGAGAACGAGCACCGCCGGCAGTTCCGCCAGGCGGATGAAGATCCCCAACACCAGGAGGGACAGGATGCGCGCCTTCGGGTAGAGGACGATGTAGGCGCCCAGCACGCCGGCGATCGCGCCGCTCGCGCCGATCAACGGTACGGGTGAGGCAGGCGAGGTGGCCACGTGCGCCAGGGCGGCAATGACACCGGTGACGAGGTAGAAAGCCAGGAACCGGCCGTGCCCCATTGCGTCTTCCACGTTGTCGCCGAAGATCCAGAGATAGAGCATGTTCCCGCCCAGGTGCGCCCAGCTACCGTGCAGGAAGATCGAGGTGAGCAGGCCCAACCAGGCATCGGGCCACGGCCCGCCGGTCACGGCCCTGGGAACCGCGCCCAGGGAGGCGTAGAGCGCCATCTGGGCGCCGCCGCCCAAACTCTCGGCGTAGAGGAAAGCACCGACGCAGGCGGCGATCAGGCCGTAGACGACCACGGGCGACGACGCGGAGCGGGCGCTGTCGCGCAGTGGGATCACGGAACGGGTCCGGCCGCGCCGTACCGCTCGCGGGCAATCGTCCATACCGTTTCCATGAGCGCGTCAATCAGTTGGTCTTCCGGAAGGCTGGCCACGATCCGTCCGTCTCTGAAGATCAGCCCCATCCCTCGACCGCAGGCTACGCCGACGTCGGCCATGCGTGCCTCGCCCGGTCCGTTGACCGCGCACCCCATCACCGCCACCTTCACCGGAGCCGGGACAGAGCGGAGGCGCCGTTCCACCTCCTGGGCGATCCGGATGACGTCCACCTCGGCGCGGCCGCAGGAAGGGCAGGCCACGAACTGCACCCCGCGCGAGCGCAGCCCCAGGCTCTTGAGGATCTCGTACGCGACCCGAACCTCCTCGGTTGGATCGGCCGCCAGCGACACCCGTATCGTGTCCCCGATCCCCTGGGCCAGCACCGTCCCGATCCCCACCGCGGACTTCAACCCACCTGCCCAGGCAGTGCCGGCCTCGGTCACCCCCACGTGCAGCGGATAGCGAGTCTGCTCGCTCAGCGCCGTGTAGGCCTCGATCATCATCGGCACGTCGGACGCCTTGACGGAAATGACGATGTCGTGGAACTCCAGGTCCTCCAACACCCGCACGTCTTCCAGTGCGCTTTCCACAAGCGCGCCGGCGCAGGGCCGGCCGAACTTCCGCAGCACGGCCTTGGACAACGAGCCCACGTTGGCGCCGATGCGAATCGGAATCCCGCGGGCCCTGGCTTCGCGCGCCACGATCCGGGTGCGTGCGCGACTGCCTATGTTGCCCGGGTTGATGCGGAGTTTGTCTACCCCGGCCTCCAGGGCCAGGAGGGCCAGGCGGTGGTCGAAGTGGATGTCGGCCACCACCGGGAGTGGGCTCCTGGACTTGATCTGGGACAGTGCCGCGGCGGCTTCGGCGTCGGGCACGGCAAGCCGCACGATCTCGCATCCCTCGGCGGCCAACTGGTAGATCTGGGCCAGCGTTGCGTCAACGTCCCGCGTGTCGGTGGTGGTCATGGACTGCACGGCCACCGGCGCGCCGCCGCCGATCTCCACCGGTCCGATCTTCACCTTCCGGGTCAGCAGGCGGTGCATCCTACAGTCGAGCGACGTCCCGGATCGTGAGACCAACGAGAAGCAACAGCAGCAGGGCGAAACCGATCGTGTGCACCAGGCCTTCCCGGCGTGGATCGAGTGGGCGCCGGCGCACCGCCTCTACCAGCAGGAACGCCAGGCGGCCTCCATCCAGCGCCGGCAGCGGGAGCAGGTTGAAGAACCCAATGATCACGCTAAGAAACGCGGCCACATGGAAGAACACCTGCGGCCCAGAACCTGCCGCCTGAGCCAGGATGCTGCCTGCGGCCACAGGACCTCCCAGGCTTTCCAGAAGCTTGCGCTCGCGGGTCAGCGACACCAGGGCTCCGCCCACCGTGGCCACGAGCTGCCCTGTGCGTTCCACCCCCCAGGCGAGGGCCTGCTGAGGACCGAGGCGTCTCCAGAGGGGCTCGGGTGAGAACCCGATCCGGCCTACCCCGCGCCCTGGGTCCAGCCGCGGGGTTACGGTCATCACGAGCTCCTGCGTGCCCCGGCGTACGCGCAGCTCCAAGGACCGTCCGGCGCTGCGGTGGATCGTTTCGATGATGCGCTCGCCACCCGGCATTGTGACGCCGTCTATGGAAACGATCAGATCGCCTGGCCGGAGCCCGGCTGCCGCTGCCGGCCATCCGTCCTCGACCGTGCCGACGATCGCGCTGGGACCGGCCGGGATTCCCCCAGTTCCAGCGGCCACGGCCAGGATGACCGCGGCCATCAGCAGGTTCATTATCGGGCCGGCGGCTATGATCGCCATCCGGGCGCCGACGCTCTTGGAGGTGAAGCTGCCAGGACCGCTGGTGCCCTGGTTGTCCTCGCCCTCCATGCGTACGAAACCGCCCAGGGGTATGAGGTTGATGGCGTATCGCGTCTCGCCTCGCTTCCAGCCAACAACCTGGGGACCAAACCCCAGTGCGAATACGTGGACGCGCACGCCGGCGCGGCGGGCCACCAGGAAGTGCCCCAACTCGTGCACGAAGATCATCGCGCCAAACGCGGCTATCGCCGCCAGTACGTTGTTCACAACCGTCACCCCGTGGGCTGAATCATCTCGGACGCCTGAACCCGGGCCCAGGCATCCGCCTCCAACACCGCATCGAGCGTCGGGGCAGGACGCGGCTCGTGCCGCGCCAGCACCTCGGCCACGGTCGCGGCGATCCCGGTGAAGCGTATCGCACCGGCCAGGAACCGCTCAACCGCGACCTCGTTGGCGGCGTTCAAAACAACCGGCGCCGTTCCGCCCAACCGCAGCGCCTTGCGTGCCAACGGGAGCGCGGGAAAGCGCTCGGGCTCTGGGTACTCAAACGACAGGGAGAGCCGGTCCCATTCCATCGGCGCTACCAGCCCCGGACGGCGGCGACCTCGGGAGAGGGCGTGCTGGATCGGCCCCCGCATGTCAGGCCGCGCGATCTGTGCGATCGTAGAGCCGTCCGTGAACTCCACCATGGAGTGTACCAGGCTCTGGGGATGGATCACGACCTCGATCTGGTCCTGGGGGATCTCGAACAGCCAGTGCGCCTCCATGATCTCCAGGCCTTTGTTCATAAGGGTCGCGGAGTCAACCGTGACCTTCCTGCCCATATTCCAGGTCGGGTGAGCCAGCGTCTCCTCCACGGTCACCGTGCCGAGTTCGGCCACGGGCCTTCGCAGGAACGGCCCACCCGAGGCGGTGAGTATCAACCGCCGCACCGCGGTGGGATCCTCCCCGGCCAGGCACTGGAACACCGCGCTGTGCTCGCTGTCCACCGGGAGCAACCTGGCTCCGGTACGCTCGCGGGCAGATTTGACCAGATGGCCACCCGCCACCAGCGTTTCCTTGTTGGCCAGCGCCACGTCAATTCCGGCGTTTAGGGCCGCCAGCGTGGGCCGCAGCCCTGCCACGCCCACCACGGCCACCAGCACCATGTCTGCCTGGGGGAGCGCGGCCAGTTCGGTGGCGGCGTCAGGTCCGACCAGTAGCCTGGTGCCGGGCGGCAGATCCCCCTGCAGACACCCGGCAGCCTCAGCATCTTCGATCGCAACGACGCGTGGATGCCAGCGCTGCGCCTGGGCTGCGAGCGCCTCGCCGCCGCGGCGCGCGGCCAGCCCCACCACCTCGATATCGCCGAGCGCGGATGCGACCTCGAGGGCCGCCCGGCCTATGCTCCCTGTCGAGCCCAGGATCACCAGTCGCGTCAAAGCAGCCATCTCCACAGGTAGTACCCAGCAGGCACACCGAACAGCACCGCGTCGAACCGGTCCAGCACTCCGCCGTGGCCAGGCAGCAGCGCGCCCGAGTCCTTGACGCCGGCCCTCCGCTTGAGAACGGACTCCCACAGATCTCCGGCCACCGCGGCCAGCCCGACGCCTAGCCCGATGCCGGCCAGCGGTCCCGCGGGCCGGTCCATGAGGAAGGCCAGGACGGCCGCGGTCCCCACCGCGGCCGCGATACCGGCCAGAAATCCTTCGACGCTCTTTCCCGGACTGATTGAGGGCGCCAGCCTGCGGCGACCCCAGGCGCGTCCGGCGAAGTACGCCGCGGTGTCGTTGGCCCAAATCAGCCCCACAACCAACAGCGTCACCGCCGGACCGAGGGCGTCGCGCATCAGGATCAGGTGAGCGAACAGACCGCCGACATAGAGCACTCCCAGCGCGGTGGCCGCGGCGTGCCTTGGCGCGGCGGCTCCATGCTGGGAGACGAGGGAAGCCACAGCGGCAGCCAGAACAATCCCGATCGCCAGCGTGTCCGCTTCGGTCCACCGGCCCGCAGCCGCCAGGAGAGGGAAGAGCAGCGTGCCCGCGAGCACCACTACCGAGGTACGGTATCCGGCCGAGGTGGCCAGGCTACGGAACTCGATTGTGCCGAATGCGGAAAGGAGCAATACGACGGCCAGCAGCGGCCATCCGCCGAACCAGATGGCGGCGATCAAAACCGGCGCACCCACGCCGGCCGTGGCAACGCGCCGTGCCAGCATCCGATCCCTGGGTGCCCCGGTTCGGTCAGGCACTGGTGACGCCGCCAAATCGTCGCTGCCGCTGTTGGTATTCGCTGACTGCCGCGACGAGGTGGTGGCGATCGAAGTCCGGCCAGTAGAGGTCGAGGAACACCAGCTCGGCGTAGGCCGCCTGCCACAGCAGGAAGTTCGACAGCCGTCGCTCACCGCCCGTCCGTATCAACAGCTCGGGATCGGGCAGGCCGGCGGTGTACAGGCATTC
The DNA here is from genome assembly GCA_964384245.1 of uncultured bacterium. GTDB lineage: Bacteria > Sysuimicrobiota > Sysuimicrobiia > Sysuimicrobiales > Humicultoraceae > VGFA01. The sequence goes on along the minus strand of CAYLKW010000017.1, from coordinate 15,561 downwards.
GGACAGGGTCTGCTCTGAGATCTGCTCCACCCCGAACTGCCCGTCCCGCACCCTGGCAGCCAGCGTCCGCGCCGCCCGCGCAATCTCGGCCCGGCCGCCGTAATTGAACGCCACGTTCAGCAGCAGCGCCTGGTTTTCCACCGTCATGGCCTCTACCCGCTCGATCTGAGCGCGGGTCTCGGGCGCGATGGCGTCTAGATCGCCGACGATCCGCACGCGTATGCCGCTTCGCTGCAGTTCTTCGGCTTCCGCCACGAGCCGTTCGTGGAGCAGACCCATGAGCACGCCTACCTCATCCCTGGGCCGCCGCCAGTTCTCGGTGGAGAAGGCGTACAGGGTGAGGATGCGGACGCCCAGATCACGGCAACCCTCGATGGCCCGCCGTACGGCTCCCACCCCCGCTCGATGGCCCGCGGCGCGGGGCAGCCCGCGGGATCTGGCCCAGCGGCCGTTGCCGTCCATGATGATGGCGACGTGAGCGGGAACGCGCAGGGGGTCCAACGGCTCCGGGGAAGGCTGTGAGTTTCGGCTAGACACCCGGCGGCCTCGGCGCAGGCGCGAAGCGCTCGTGCGCCACCACCAGGCGAACCAGACGGCCGGCCAGTTGCTGCTGCCGCACGACGCGCAACGCGCCGGTGTGCGTTACCCGGCGTGGACTCCGGGTTTCGGTCACCTCAACCGCGAACCCCTCTGCCTCCAAGGCAGCCCGGGCCTGGTCGAGACCGCGCCCCAGCACGTCCACCACGGGTGCCGACCTAGACCTCCATGATCTCCTGCTCCTTGGTATGGAGCAGAGAATCGAGATGGGCGATCGTCTCGTCGGTCAGGTGCTGGAGCCGTTCCAGGCCGCGGTGGCACTCGTCCTCGGAGATGTCGCCATCGTCCTCGAACTGCTCGAGCATCTCCTTGGCCTCGCGGCGAACGTTCCGGATGGCCACGCGGCCCTCCTCGGCGTACTTGCGCGCGATCTTCGCCAGGTCCTTTCGGCGCTCCTCGGTCAGCGTGGGTATTGGGATGCGAATAACGACGCCGTCGCTGCTCGGGACGAGGCCCAGGTCGCTCTTGAGAATTGCCCGTTCGATGTCGCGCGTCGCGCTCTTGTCCCACGGCTGGATCACGAGCAGCCGGGCTTCGGGAACCGAGATCGTGGCGAGCTGATTGATGGGCGTGAGTGTCTGGTAGTAGTCCACGCGTATCTGGTCCAGCAGCGCTGAGTTCGCTCTTCCGGTGCGGAGACTGGCGAACTCCCTGCGTGTGGCCTCGACAGCCTTCTGCATCCGCAACTTGGCGTCGCCCAGCACCTCGTCGGTCATGCCCGGCCTCCCCCCACGAGGGTCCCGATGGGATCCCCGGCCACGGCCCGCGGGATGTTGCCGGGACGAGTGACGTCGAAGACAACTATGTCCATGTTGTTGTCCTTGCAGAGAGCGGCCGCCGTGGCGTCCATGACGCGCAGGTCGCGGTTCAGGATGTCCATGTAGTCCAGGTGGGAGAACATCACGGCGTCGGGGTGCTGTCGCGGGTCCTTGTCGTAGACCCCCGAGACGCCCTTCTTAGCCATCAGCACCGCGTCGGCCTGCATCTCGATCGCGCGGAGCGCGGCCGCGGTATCGGTGCTGAAGTACGGGCTGCCGGTGCCACCCACGAAGATCACGACGCGGCCCTTCTCGAGGTGGCGCAGCGCCCTCCTGCGGATGTAGGGCTCTGCCACCTGGTGCATCTCGATGGACGAGAGCACCCGCACCACCAACCCAATCCGCTCCATGGCGTCCATGAGGGCCAACCCGTTGATCACGGTGGCCAGCATGCCCATGGTGTGCCCCGTCACCTCGTCTATGCCGAGACGGCGGCTCAGGTCGGAACCGCGGACGATGTTCCCGCCGCCGACCACTATCGCCACCTGAACGCCGCGCGAGGTGATGTCGCGAACCTCGCTGGCGACCAACTGGAGGACGTCGGGATCGAACCCGACGCCTCCGTTGCCGGCCAGCGCCTCACCACTTAGCTTGAGCAGGACCCGGCGATAGGCAGGGCGTCTCGCTGGTTCGATTGCGGCGTCCATGATCTTCCCCCAAAGGGGCGCCTCGAAGCTACTCCCCCAGCTTGAAACGGGCGAACCGCCGCACCGCGACGTGCTCGCCCACGCGCGCGGCGGCATCGGTGATCAGTTCGCGGACGCGCCGCCCTGCGTCCCGGATGTAGGGTTGCTCGAGCAGCACGACCTCCTCGAGCCACTGCCCTACGCGCCTGTCGAGATCGGCATCGGAGGCCCCAGGCGACTCGCCAGCAATGGCGGCGCGCCGCCCCGCCATCAGCTCGGGGGGAACCTCCTCCTTGGATACGAAGCGCGGGGCCGAGGCGGCCACCTGCATGGCGATCTCGCGTGCCATGGACCGGAACTCATCGGTGCGGGCCACGAAGTCGGTCTCGCAGTTGAGTTCTACCATTGCGCCCAACCGGCTTCCGGCGTGCACGTACGTCTCAATCACGCCCTCGGAGGCGGCGCGGCCGGCCCGCTTGGCAACGGCTGCCAGTCCCTTGGCGCGCATAAGGCCCGTGGCCGCGTCCAGGTCTCCCGCGGTCTCCTCTAACGCGCGCCTGCAGTCCATGACACCGGCCCCGGTGCGCGCGCGAAGCTCCTTCACCATCTCGGTCGTCACTGCCATCGGCTACCCTCTTGCCTCCTCGACGCCAGGGCCCGTACCAGAGAACTCGTGCTCTTGCACCAGGGGTATCCCCTCCGCCATCTCGTCTTCCTCGACGGCGGGGCCTGCCTCGATCTCCTCCTCCTGCACCTCGCTCTTACGGCGCTCCTCCATGCCCTCCAAACAGGCATTCGCCACGCGGCTGGTGATCAGTCGCACGGCGCGGATCGCGTCGTCGTTGCCCGGAATCGGGTAGTCCACCTCGTCGGGATCGCAGTTGGTGTCGAGGATCGCCACCACCGGGATCCCAAGCTTGCGCGCCTCGGCCACGGCGATGTGCTCCTGTCGCGTGTCCACGACGTAGACGGCCGCGGGCAGGCGGTTCATCGTCTTGATGCCGCCGAGGAACTTCTCCAGCCGGGCCGCCTCTTCGGAGAGGCGGCTCTGCTCGCGCTTGGGCAACACGTCCATGACGCCGCGCTGTCGCATGTCCTCGATCTCGCGCAGCCGCTCGACACGCTTGCGGATCGTCTGGAAGTTCGTCAGCATGCCGCCCAGCCACCGCTGGTTCACGTAGGGCGCTCCGGCGCGCACCGCTTCCTCACGGATGGCATCCTGGGCCTGCTTCTTCGTGCCCACGAAGAGCACATCGCCTCCGGAGGCTGCCGTTTCGCGCACGAACCGGTAGGCCTCCTCGATCAGCGGCACGCTCTTCTGGAGATCGATTATGTGGATTCCGTTGCGTTCCGTGAAGATGAAACGGCTCATCTTGGGATTCCATCGGCGGGTCTGGTGCCCGAAGTGGACCCCCGACTCCAGCAACTGCTTCATGGTGACTACTGGCAACTGACAACCTCCCCTGGGATCCGGAGCCCACCGGATTCCCTATTGGTTTTCCGCCTCCGCTCCCCTCATCCCCGCAGGCTGGGCCGAGACCTCTGCAGGCACCCTCGGCGGGTCGGGAAGCGTGTGTAGTCGGGCGCCGCGCTTGCCTCGCGCCGCGGCAAATCCCGCGGTAGTATAGCACGCCGCGGCGCCGGAGGAAAACCCCGATCTGACTCTAGCGCCTGACTACACGGCCGCCGTTCTGGGCATCAATTGGATTGGTGCGCGTGGTACGCAGGGCTCGACTGCCACGGGGGGTGGCTATGCTCCGGCGCGTGCTCTCGGGCTTGCGGGTTCGTCTGCTGCTGCTCGTTCTCCTCGCGAGCCTGCCTTCGTTTGCCCTCACTGTCCACTCCGCTCAGGAGCAACGGCGACTGGCCACCCGCGAGGCCGTCGCAGGCACGCAGCGCCTGACACTTTCCATCGCCGCCGAGCGTGGACAGCTCGTGTCGGTGACACAACACTTCCTGAGAATTCTGGCACGCCTTCCGGAGGTGCGCCGCCTGGACGGGCCCGCGTGCTCCAATCTGTTTGCCGACCTCCTGAAGCAATATACAGAATACGCCAACCTGGCCGCCATCGAGCCCGACGGTGACATCTTCTGCAGCGCTGTCCCCATGTCGCGCCCGGTCAATGTGGCCGACCGGCCCTTCTTCCGCAGTGCGCTGAAGACGCGTGAATTCGTCGTGGGTGATTACATAGTCGGCCGCGTCACCGGCCGGGCAACCCTCCCGATGGCGCTACCGGTGCTCGACGAGGAACGGCGGGTGATTGCCGTTGTCTACGCCGGCATTGATGTGTCCCAGATCGGCCGCGCGACCGCTGGGACGCGCCTTCCAGAAGGTACCTCGATCGTCTTGATCGACAGCGGTGGTGTCACACTGACCCGGCATCCCGATCACGACAAGTGGGTAGGCAAGAAGGTGCCGTACTTCGAGAGCATCAGGGGGGCAGGCGAGGGCACCTTTGAGGCCCCCGGGCTGGACGGGATCCGTCGTCTCCACTCGTTCAGGGCCGTCGGCGATCCCCAGGGCGCGGGCGGGGCCTACGTGGTCGTCGGCTTCTCGGCTGCGCAGGTCTATGCCGGGGTCAACCGGCTCATTGTGACTAACCTGGCCCTGCTCGGGTTGGCCTGGGTGCTGGTGCTGCTGCTGGCCTGGACTATGGGCGGCCTGTTGATCCTGCGCCCCGTCCGCGCCCTGCTGGGCGTGATGGGTCGGTTCAAGGCCGGCGACCTGACCGCCCGCTCAGGACCGACGGCAGGGAGCGGGGAGATAGGCCGCCTGGCCGTTGCCTTCGACGCGATGGCCGAGTCCGTGCAGGCGCGCATCACCGAGCGCGAGCGCGCCGAGGAGGAGGTCCGCCAGCTGAACCTGGAGCTGGAGCAGCGCGTCGCCTCCCGTACAGCGCAGATCGAGGCCGCCAACAACGAACTTCGGCAGGCGCGTGAGCAGGCCGAGCAGGCCCAAGAAAGGGCCGATTGCGCAAACCGGGCCAAGAGCGAGTTCCTCTCCCGCATGAGCCACGAGCTGCGCACGCCGCTCAACTCCATCCTAGGGTTCGGGCAGCTCCTGGAGATGGACGACCTGACGCCCGCGCGGCGCGAGGCCGTGACCCATATCCTCAAGGGAGGCCGGCACCTGCTGGGGCTGATCAACGAGGTGCTGGACATCTCGCGCATCGAGGCCGGCCGGATGTCGCTGTCGCCCGAGCCGGTCTCTGTCGGCGCGCTCATTCGGGAATGCATGGAGCTGGTCAGCCCCCTTGCCGCTGAACGTCACGTCCACCTGCTAGGCGCAGCCGCAGACGACGCCAGGGAAGTATTCGTCACGGCCGACCTACAGCGCCTCAAGCAGATCTTGCTGAACCTGCTCTCCAACGCGATCAAGTTCAACCGGCAGGAGGGCACGGTCAGATGCTGCGTTCAGGAGGCGCCCGGCGCCAGGATGAGGATCAAGGTGAGTGACACCGGTCCCGGCATCCCGCCTGACCGGATGGAGCGGCTCTTTGTGCCTTTCGAGCGCCTTGGCGCCGAGCAGACCGGGGTCGAGGGCTCAGGGCTCGGCCTCGCGCTGTCCAGGCACCTTGCCGAGGTGATGGGCGGTGCGCTCGGGGTCGAGAGCGAGGTCGGTACCGGGAGCGCCTTCTGGGTTGAACTGCCCCTGGCGGAGCCCTTGCACCAGCGTCTGGAGCGGGCAGGCGTCCCTCTGCCTGCCCCGGCGGACCTCAGGGATTCGGCGCGGCCGCGGATAGTTCTATACATCGAGGACAACCTGCCTAACGTGAAGCTGATTGGGCACCTGATGGCCAACCGCCCGGAGGTGCGCCTGGTTCCGGCGATGCAGGGCCGGCTGGGCCTGGAGCTGGCGCGCGAGCACCGGCCTCACCTCATCCTGCTGGACCTCCACTTGCCGGACATCCCAGGGGACGACGTGCTCCGCCAACTGCAAGAGAGACCTGAGACGCGCGGCATCCCCGTAGTAGTGGTCAGCGCCGACGCCACGCCCGCTCGGATCAAGCGGCTGATCGAGGCAGGTGCCCGGGAGTACCTGACCAAGCCGCTCGACGTCAGGAGACTCCTGGGGGTCCTGGATTCCTACCTGGGACAGGGTTGACCCGCCGGCCATGCTGGATGACGCGATCCGCGGGGCCCGCATCCTGATCGTGGATGATCAGGAGGCCAACGTCTTCCTGTTGGAGGCCTTGCTGCAGCACTCGGGCTACACCGTTCTGAAGAGCACAACCGACCCACGCCAGGCGCTGCCCCTGTTCTCTGAGTTCCAGCCCGACCTGATCCTGCTCGACCTGATGATGCCGCACCTGGACGGCTTCCAGGTCATGGATCTGCTGCAGCCCCTGATTCCTGAGGGCGCCTACCTCCCCATCCTGGTGCTGACGGCAGACGCGGCGATGTCGGTGCGCCAGAAGGCGCTGGCCGCCGGCGCGCGTGATTTCCTGACCAAGCCCTTCGACACCGTAGAGGTCCTGCTGCGCATCAAGAACCTGCTGCATGCCCGCGTGCTCCATCGAGAACTCCAGCAGGTCAACCTGGCCCTGGAAGACCGCGTCCGCGAGCGTACCAAGGAGCTAGAGGAGTCCCACATTGAGGTGCTGGAGCGCCTGGCCCTGGCCGCGGAGTTCCGAGACGACGAGACCGGTCAGCACACGCGGCGGGTGGGGGAGATGGCGGCGCGGGTAGCCGAGCGCCTGGGAATCGCCCTGCCGCAGGTCGAGTTGATCAGCCGGGCCGCGCCCCTTCACGACGTGGGCAAGATCGGCATCTCAGACCAGATCCTCCTCAAGCCGGGCCGCCTGGACCCGGACGAGTTCGAGATCATGAAGACCCATACGACCATCGGCGCGCGAATGCTCTCAGGCGGGCGCTTCGCGCTGCTGCGGATGGCCGAGGCCATTGCCCTGGGCCACCACGAGCGGTGGGACGGGGCAGGGTACCCACACGGGCTGAAGGGTGAGGAGACACCTATCGAGGCGCGGATCGTGGCGGTGGCGGATGCGTTCGACGCGATGAGCCACGATCGGGTATACCGCGCCGCCCTCTCGCCCACAGAGGTCTGGGAGATCCTTTGGGAGGGTGCCGGCAGGCAGTGGGACGAACAGGTGGTAGAGGCGCTTGCCGAGGTGATGCTGGCGACGCCCCGGTACGCTATGCCCTAGGGTGCGCCGCGGCGTAGATACGCTTGAGATGGTCGCGCGAGACGTGCGTGTATACCTGGGTCGTGGAGAGGCTGGCGTGCCCGAGCAGTTCTTGGACGACGCGCAGATCGGCGCCGCCGTCCAGCAGATGCGTTGCAAAGGTGTGGCGGATGGCGTGCGGGCTCACGCGCTGCGCAATGGCGGCGATCCTGACCCAGCGCTGGACGATGAGCTGCACGGCCCTCGCGGAGATCGGCCTGCCGCGGGCGCTTAGAAACAGTACGTCGGTCTCGCCCCGCAGCAGGCGGGGCCTGCCATCGGACAGGTAGCGCCGCAGCGCCGCGACCGCCTGCGTGCCGATCAGCACCAGCCGCTCCTTGCTCCCCTTGCCGCGCACGCGTATCTCGTCACCGGAGAGTTGAGAGCACCGGATGCCGACGAGTTCGCCGACGCGAAACCCTCCGGCGTAGAGGAGTTCGAGTATGGCACGATCCCGCACGCCGGTAGGCCGGTCCAGCGGCGGGGCCGCCAGCAGCGCCGCGATCGCTTCATGGGTGAGCGCGGAAGGGAGCCGGCGTCGGCCTCGGGGCGTAGAGGCCAGCCGCAGAGGGCTGGTCTCGACGCGGCCCCCGCGGCGCAGGAACCGGTAGAACGAGCGTAAGGCCGAGATGTGACGAGCCACCGAGGCCCGTGCGTAGCGCCGGTGGAGCGCGGCCGCGTAGCGACGGACCACGGCCGGGGTCACCTGGTCCCAACCCGCGATGCCCTCGCCCCGCAGGAACGTCCGGAAGGCGCCTAGGTCACGGCGGTAGGCCTCCCGCGTGTGGGGCGAGGCAGCCTGCTCGGCCTCCAGCATTTCGAGGAACGCCCGAACCTCGGGATCAGGAGCTGGCGCGCCCATCTCCTGCCGCCGCTTATCCCGCGGGTGGCGCGGGAGCCGCGCCCGCGCCACGCGCATCAGTACGGACCGCCTCGCGCAGCGGCACCCGGTGGCCGCAGGCCTTGTTCGTACAGCGCACCTCGTCCCCGCGCCGCGTGTGCTTGATCACCGTCATCCCACCGCACCGCGCGCACGGGCGGTCGCCCGGGCGGTCCCACGAGGTGAACGAGCACGCCGGATAGGCGCTGCAGCCGTAGAAGGTTCGGCCGCGCTTGGTGCGACGCGCCACTATCTCGGCCCCGCACTTTGGGCAGGCCACGCCGATGCCCACCGGCCGCGTGTACCGGCACTCGGGATAGCCCGAGCACGCGATGAACTCCCCAAACCGGCCGTGCTTGCGGACCAACGGCCGGCCGCATTGCGGGCACGGCTCGCCGATCTCCACCTCGGGCACCTCGACCACCGGGATACTGACTTCGGCGCGCTGCAACGTCTGCTCAAATGGCCCGTAGAAGTCGCGCACGATCTGCACCCAGTCGGCCTCGCCTTCCTCGATGCGGTCCAGGTCGGTCTCGAGGCCGGCGGTGAAGTCCACGTCCACGATCTCCGGGAAGTGCTCCACCAGGATGTCGGTCACCATCTGCCCGACTTCGGTCGGGACCAGCCGGCGTTCCCGCACCGCGATGTATCCGCGCTTCTTGATCGTCTCTATCGTAGGCGCATAAGTGCTGGGCCGGCCGATTCCCTTCTCCTCCAGGGCACGCACCAGGGAGGCCTCGGTGTAGCGGGGCGGCGGTTGAGTGAAGTGCTGCTCAGGGGTTACCCCATCGAGTACCAGGGGATCGCCGGACGCGAGCGGCGGCAACCAACCCTCGCGCTCGTCATCACCGTTGTCCGTGGCCTCGCGGTACAGGATGAGGAAGCCAGGGAACTTGATCCGGCTGCCGGTAGCGCGGAACGCGAACCGGCCGCCGGTGACATCCACCGAGAGCGTGTCGAGGACCGCCGATGCCATCTGGCTGGCCAGGAACCGCTCCCATATCAACCTGTACAGCCTGAACTGGTCTGACCGGAGGTGAGGCTTGAGACGGTCAGGGGTTCGCGCCAGGCTCGTGGGCCTGATCGCCTCGTGAGCATCTTGGGCGTTGCGGCGCGAGCGGTACTGCCTGGACCGGTCTGGGAGATACGCGTCACCGAACACCCGGGCGACGTAGTCGCGGGCTTCGTGCCGCGCCGAGTCTGCCACCCGCACCGAGTCGGTGCGCATGTAGGTGATGAGGCCCACCGTGCCCTCGGCCCCCACGTCGAGCCCCTCGTAGAGCTGCTGCGCCACGGCCATCGTACGCGTGGCCGAGAATCCCATCTTGCGGTTGGCTTCCTGCTGCATCGTGCTGGTTGTGAACGGCGGCGCCGGATTTCGCGCCTGGTCCCTGCGCCGGACCTCGCCGACCGCATACGACACGCGTTCGAGCTCGGCGGCCAGCGCGTGCGCCTCGGCCTCGGTAGCGATGACCACGGCGCCCTCTTCCGTAGGGGCGCCGATCCGCTCCCCATCGCGCGTGAGCAGGCGTGCCAGGAACGTCTGCTCGGAAGCGGTCCGAAACGTCCCTGCCAGCGACCAGTGCTCCACGGGGACGAAAGCCTCGATCTCGCGCTCACGGTCCACGATCAGCCGCACGGCAACCGACTGCACCCGGCCCGCGCTGAGGCCGCCGCGTATCTTGCGCCAGAGGAGCGGGCTCAGTTTGTAGCCGACGAGCCGGTCCAGGATCCGACGGGCCTGCTGGGCATCCACGAGCTGCTGGTCTATCTCGCGCGGGTGTTCGAGCGCGCGCCGGACCGCCTCTTGGGTCACCTCGTGGAACTCGATGCGCCTAATCGCAGGGTTGACGGGCCGGAGGACCTCTGAGAGGTGCCAGGATATTGCCTCGCCCTCACGGTCCGGGTCGGTCGCCATGTAGATCGTCGAGGCCTTCTTGGCGGCCTCTTTCAACTCCTTGACGATGGGACCCTTGCCCTTAATCAAGATGTACCGCGGGGTGAAGTTGTCGTCCACGTCCACGCCGAGCCGGCTCTTGGGCAGGTCCTTCACATGGCCCATGGATGCCTTGACCTGGTGGGATCGCGTCAGCATCTTGCTGAGCGTCCGCGCCTTGGTCGGCGACTCGACGACGACGAGGGCTCGTGGGGGACTCATCCCAACCTCCGAAACACCGGTCTCACGGCCTCTAGCCGCCTCTACCCCGCCCTGTGGGGTTGCGCATAACCATCTGCCCTGGGAGCGTCCGGACCAGACCTTGCAGTTCCAGCATTGTAACCAGCGCGCCTACCGCTGAGGCCGACAGCGAAGCCTGCTCTGCCAGGTCGTCGAGCCGCTGGGGACCTCCCTCCAGCAGCGTCAGCAGGCGGGCCTTTCCCTCCGCGCCCCCCGAGGGTGCTGGAACGGCGCACGCTTCCCCGGCGGTGACCATTTCACCTTCCCCGGGAGTGGACCGCGCCCAAGGTCCCAGTCCCAGCTCGGTCAGGATGTCGCCAGCGCCCTCCACCAGGCGCGCGCCCTGCCGCAGCAGGCTGTGGGGCGCGCGGCTGCGCGGGCTGAAGATGCTGCCGGGCACGGCGAAGACCTCGCGGCCCTGGTCCAGGGCGTAGTCCACCGTCATCAGAGCGCCGCTGTCCTGTGCGCCCTCGACCACCACCACGCCCAGCGCAATGCCGCTGATGATGCGGTTGCGTCGCGGGAAGTGGCCGGGCAGCGGTGGCGTCCCAGGCGGGAACTCGCTCACCAGCGCACCCTGCGCCGCAACCGCCTCAGCCAGCCGCCGGTGCTCAGGAGGGTAGATCACGTCTGCGCCGCAACCCAGTACCGCGACCGTCCGCCCGCCCCCGTCCAGCGCAGCCTTGTGCGCGGCGCTGTCAATACCTCGGGCTAGTCCGCTCACGATCGTTACGCCCTCCTGCGCAAGATCGAACGCCAATCGCTCGGCGGCCGCCAGTCCATAGGGGGTCGCCCGGCGTGCCCCCACCACCGCAACCGAGGGCGCCTCTTCCAGGCGGCCCCGAACGTACAGCACCGGCGGCGGATCCGGGATCGCCCTCAGCAGCGTGGGAAACCCGGGCTCGCAAGCTGCCAGCACCGTCAGACCCAGCGAGCGGGCATCTGCCAGGACCGCGGAGGGGTCAACCTCCTTCCAGGCCGCCACGATCTCTACCGCATCGGCCCGCTTTTGGACGAAGGAGGGCAGATGCTGCCAGACGGCCCGTGCCGATCCGGCCCGGGCCACCCATCCTGCCACCGTCCTGGGCCCCACCCCTGGCAGGCGGCTGAGGCCCACCCAGGCTGCGATCTCCTCACCGCACGCCGGTGCGGGCACCTCGGGTGCCGGACTGCCAAAACCCATCCTATACGGTAGCATGGCAAGTCAAGGAGCCGGCGGCGCCCACCGGTCGAGCACGCGGTACCGGAGGGCTTCGGCAAGGTGCTGCACCGCGACCGCCTCGGCGCCTTCCAGGTCGGCGATCGTGCGCGCAACCCGGAGAACCCGCTCCGTGGCCCGGGCGGCCAGCACCAGCCGGTCGGCGGCTGCACGCAGAAAGACCAGCGCCTCGGCGCTCACCGGACCCCACCGCTGTGGCCCGCGCAGGGGCAGGCCTACTGCCTGGCAGGCCGCGGCGCGGGTCGTCGCCCGCATGCGCGCGGCGGTCACCCGCTCTCGCACCGCGCTGGACGGTTCGCCCGGGTTGCCTGAGAGCAGCTCATCGGTCGGGGGCCGCGGCACCTCGACATGGAGGTCTATCCGGTCCAGCAAGGGACCAGAGAGCCGGGCCAGGTACTGCTGCAGCCGCCCTGGGGTGCAGGTGCAGTCCCTGCGACCGTCGCCACGGTACCCGCATGGGCACGGGTTCATCGCGGCAACGAGAGAGAACCGCGCAGGAAATCGCACGGTGCCGGCGGCGCGAGCCACGACCACGATCCCGTCCTCCATCGGCTGGCGCAGCCCTTCAAGCACGTCGTGTCGGAACTCCGGCAGTTCGTCCAGGAACAGCACGCCGTGGTGCGCAAGCGTGATCTCGCCCGGCCGCGCGCTGGAACCGCCACCAACGATGGCCGGCGCGCTGGCGGCATGGTGCGGCGCCCTGAAGGGCCGATGGGTGATCAAGCCCTGCCAGGCCGGCAGCAGTCCTGCGACGCTGTAGATCTTGGTCACCTCAACGGCTTCCGCGCCCGATAGCCGGGGAAGGATCGTCGGCAGCCGGCGCGCGAGCATGGTCTTCCCGACCCCGGGCGGACCGATGAGCAGCAGGTTGTGGCCGCCCGCGCCCGCGATCTCCAGGGCGCGGCGAGCGGCGCCCTGTCCGCGTACCTCGGCCAGATCATCCGGTGCCGCAGCTTCCGGCGGGGGATCGAGCACCGCGCCTTCGGTTGTCTGAATGGGGTGGGTCCCCTGGAGGTGCTGCACCGCTGCCCGCAGTGTGGGGATGGCATAGACCGGTACCTCCTCGCCGGCGGCCGCTTCCAGCGCGTTCGCCTCAGGAACCAGCAGGCCGCGGGCGTGGAGCGCCCGGGCCGCCTGTGCCACGGCCAGCACGCCGGGAACGAAACGCACCGAGCCGTCGAGACCCAGTTCACCGACCGCCAGATGGCCCGCGACCGCCTGTTGTGCCAGTTGGCCGGTGGCGATCAGCACGGCCAGGGCGATGGGTAGGTCAAGGGCCGGCCCCTCCTTGCGCCTGTCCCCAGGGGCCAGGTTCACAATGGTCCGCCGCGGAGGGATCTCGTAGTGGGAGTTGCGGATGGCCGATCGCACCCGCTCGCGCGCCTCCTGCACCGCGGGATCGGGCAGGCCCACGATGGCAAAGGTCGGCAGCCCTGGCCCGACGTCCACCTCCACGGACACGGGCAGGGCATCAAGGCCCACAATAGTCGCGCTCAAGACGGCGGCAAGCATGTAGACAGCGGGCCGTTGCCCGCTGTCTACATCGGCCGGAGAGGGTCAGTGTTTCAGGTGGCGAGTGGTTGCCGGGAACCCCTGGGTATCACCCGCTGCAGGATCACCACAACGGCGAGCAGCCCCAGGCCCAGGCCGTCGGTCAACAGGCCGGGCCGGATCAATAGCAGGGACGCCGGAAGAAGCAGCAGCCGCTCCAGCACCGTGGCCGGCCTGAGGAAGTACCCTATGGCGGCGCCGGCCAGGCAGAGCGTGCCGAGCGTTCCCGTAGCGAGCGCAAGCAGCGTAGGCAGCCACGGCCCCTGCCCCACGAGTATCGCCGGACCGTAGACGAACATGTAGGGCACAATGAAACCGGCAATGGCCAGCCGCACGGCCTGCACCCCTGTGTCCCACATCCCGGCCTTGGCCAGGCTCGCCGCAGCGAACGAGGCCAGGGCCACGGGCGGCGTGATCGCCGACAGCACAGCGAAATACAAGAGGAACATGTGGGCGGCCAGCGGGATCACGCCGAGCTTGATCAGCGCCGGCGCCAGCACGCTCGCGCCGATCGCGTATGCCGCGGTCGTGGGCATGCCCATGCCGAGAATGATGGCCACCACCATCGTGGCGATGAGCGCGAGAAGCAGGCTTCCGCCGGCCAGGTCAATGAGCAGCTCGGAGAACTTTCCCCCCAGGCCGGTGAGCGAGAGCACCCCCACGATGATGCCGGCCGCGGCGCACGTGGCCCCGATCTCGATCGTGCGCTTTGCGCCATCTTCCATGGCACCCACGATCTTGCGGAGGTTCAGGCGCGTGTCTGCCCGCATCCACGAAAGGATAACCGTGCTGCCCAGGGCGTAGAGCGCGGCGCGGAACGGGGAGGCGCCGGCCCCCATGATCATGTAGAGGAGCAGCACGAGTGGGATCAGCAGGTACCCGTGCTGGAACAAGACCGCCCGGAACCTGGGCAGTTGCTCTCGCGGGAGCCCGTGCAGGTGATTTGAAGCCGCGTAGAAGTCAATCATCCAGTAGGCGGCCACGTAGTACAGCAGCGCCGGCCCAATCGCGGCCACGGCGATCTTCGAGTACGGGACGCCGATGATGTCGGCCATGAGGAAGGCCGCGGCGCCCATCACCGGCGGCACGATCTGTCCGCCGGTGCTGTTCATCGCCTCGACCCCTCCGGCCACCGCGCCCCTGAACCCCGTGGCCTTCATCAGGGGGATGTTGATGACCCCGTCCACCATGACGTTGGCAACCGAGGAGCCGCTGGCGGTCCCAAAGAGGCTGCTCGTTATGATCGAGACCTTGGCCGGCCCGCCGCGCTTGCTCCCGGCCACGCTGAGCGCCAGGTGCACAATGAACTTGCCGATACCCGAGGCCTCTATGAACGCCCCGAAGAGGATGAACAGGTAGACGTACCGGGCGGACACGCCGATGGGCACCCCGTAGATCCCGTTGTCGCTGAACAGGAACGATATCAGCGTGCCGAACCGGAAACCCTTGTGGGCCAGCAGGCCGGGAAGCCAGGGTCCGGCGAAGACGTAGAGGACGAACAGCCCGCAGAGGATCGGCAGTGCGAGCCCGGTGGACCGCCGTACCGCCTCGATGGTGACGATGACGAGCAGGGTGCCGACGACGACGTCCTCACGCGTGGGGAAGACGCCGGCCCGCCCGGTCAGTTCCTTGAAGGTTGCGAACATGTAGACGACGACTACCAGGCTGGCCAGGATCAGTGCCCAGTCGAAGAGGGTCGGCGCCGCGGCCGAGGCGCGCCTGCCAGGGATCAACAGGAAGGCGAGCACCAGCACGAATGCCAGGTGGACGCCGTAGAGCTTCTGCGGGTCGGTCACGACCCCGAAGAAGCCGCCGAGTTGCAGGATGTGATAGGCGGCCATCCCGACACCGAGCGCTTGAACCAGCATACGCAGGACACCCCGGAGAGGCCGTGCGCGGATCTCCGAGGTGTCCCCGATCTGCTCGATGTCAACCGGGAGGCCGGCGGACAAATCGGCCATCAGGTCGTCTCCTCTCGTCGCCGACGCTACCGCTTCATCTCGGGCGGGATCTGCTCATCCGTGATCCGCACTCCCTGCTCGCGGAAGTACCTCACGGCCCCAGGGTGCAACGGGAGCTTGATGTAGAAGACGTTCACCGGCATCGTCTCGTGTGACGTGGCGTGCACTGTCGCCAGGAACTCCCGGTTGTCGAAGATCGTCTTGGTGAGCGTGTAGACGAAGTCCTCGGGCATGTCCTTGTGCACGACCGCCGCGTTCCACATCTGCACGGTGGGGATGACGTGGTCCTGGCCGCGGTAGACGCCGGCGCGGATGGCGGTGCGCGCCAGATAGGGAAACTTCTCGGTAAGGGTCTCGACCTGCTCCCTTGTGAACCCGAGGAACCGCATCGGCCGGGTCAGCGCGGCCTCTACCCAGGCCGGAACCGGCAGCCCGATCACGCCGAAGTTGGTGTCCACAATGCCGTCGCGCAGCGCGGTGGCGCCATCGGCGAATGCCAGGTAGACCACGCGCCGGGGCTTGATGCCGAACAGTTCCATCACCCGGTCGCC
>CAYLKW010000016.1:6910-22870 GCA_964384245.1 uncultured bacterium | reverse complement strand
TCCACCCGGACGCGCAGCGCTTCCACCAGCTTCGCCGTTTCGATCAGCATTGCCAGCAAGATGGCCTCGAACGGCACCGGATGCGACAGATAAGCGGCGGGCGCGGTGTGGTGGCGCGCGGCCGCGAAGAGTCGGTCGAGGATCACACGGTCCTCTCTACGCAGCGCCCGGCGGAACGGCGCGAAGTTGGCCTCCTCCTGGGCCACAATCTGCGTCATGGTGGGTACGGTGCGGCCCATCGCGACCTCGCTTAGTACCAGCGCCGTGCGGCCAGCAGCGGCACCTCAGGCTCCCACAACCAGCGGCCGGGTACGGGTTTCTCCCCGGTGATCTCGATCCTTCCTTCGCGGGAGGCGACGCGGAACACCCAGTCCGCCGCCGCGGCGAGCTGCGCCCCAAACCCTTCACGCCCGCGTACCGGCATCTGGGGCGGTGTGGCCACCACCAGCGGGCACGGCTGCGCGGCCAGGCGGGCTAGGGCCGCGATCACGCGCCGAAAGATTCGCCGGGCCTCGGTGGCGGAGAGGTCTTCATCGTGAAGGGGATCCAGCAGGCCGGCAAGCAGCACGCCGCAGGACCGGCGCGCCGCGACGGCGCCCTCCAGCCGGTCAACAACCGCGGCTTCGAGCTGGTAGGCGGTGAAGACGCGGGAGATGAAGACGCTGGCCAGCAGGGCTTCGGGACGCTGCCCCATCCGGCGCGCCAGGCCGGTGAGCAGATACGGGTCGAGCGCGTTGGCCCCATCCACGATCAGGAGCGGGCTAGCAGGAGCCGCTGCGCGCAGGCCGAGCAGCAGGCCTACCGTCAGGCAGGCTGGATCCCCGTGAACTAGAATCCAGCCGGTGCCGGGAAAGGGTGTGAGCATTGGACAATGGCTCCACCCCGATTATACGAACAAGTGTTCGTATGTCAATGCCGAACAGTACGGGGATTAACAAACCACGGCAAATCTAAAATACCACTCCCGCAGAGATGGGTCCCGGTACTGGAACTCGCTGGTCAAAGCAAGCCCTACCTGCCCGCCGCCCAGGATCCCGGCCAGGACCCCGGGGCGCGCGGAAACGCCCGCCACCTGCGGCGACACGGTCAGGAAGAGCTCATCCAGGACCCGCGCCTCGACCAGGCGCCGGTTGGTGACCGGGCCGCCTTCTGCCAGCACCCTTGCGAACCCGCGGTCGGCCAGTAGCCCCAGCGTAGCCTCCAGATCTACCTCCCCGGACGCGTCGGCCGGGACCACCCATACCTCGGCGCCCGCCTCCTCAACCCGCCGGCGATCAGCCGACCGCGACAGCTCGGTCGTGATCACCACCGACGCGGACTCCCGGTGCGCAAAGAAGCGCTTGCGCAGCACCGCGTCGGAGAACTCGGCCCGGCCGGAGACGACGAATGCCGCGGGATTAGCAGGCCGGCCCGCGGCCACGCGCGCTGCCTGCAGGTGCGGGTGCGTGATGGCCACGATGTCGTTCTGCCGCAGCGTGCCCGCGCCGCAGAGCACCGCGTCGGCCCATCCGCGCAGCGTCCTGAAGAGGTAGTGATCCACCTCGGAGCCGATGTGCCATGCCTTGCCGTCAATGGCCACCGCGCCGTCCAGGGTCTGGACCATGTTGAGGATGACGTGAGGCCGGCCCAGTCCCGGCTGCGCTTCCAGATCGCGGTAGACCTCCTCTAAGGGTACCTCTCGGGGATGCGGCTCGCGTGCGTGGTAGGCAAGCGTAAGCGTGGCGGGCAAGGACACGACGCTACCCCCTCTCGGGCTGACCGGCCCGTCCATGTCAGTAGTCAATCCGCGCGCCTGCCCGCACCAGGCGCTGCTGCACCTCACGGACGAGGTCTTGCCGCTGTGCAAGCTGGTGTGGGGTCACGCCGCGCGCAACCGCGACGGCCGCTGCCACACCGGCCCCCTCACCCATCGCCATGGTTGTCGGAATCACGCGGGCCGAGCCCGCGGCCTGGAAGGTGGCCGAGAAGGCGCGGCTCGCCATGAACAGGCCGTCTACCTTCGCGGTGATCAGCGAACGGAGCGGGATCGTGTACTCCCGCCTTGCCGGCCGGTAGGGGTACTGCTCGCCCTTCACGTATTGGTGCAGGTCTATCGGGTAGGATGCCGCGCCGATGCGATCCCAGAAGCGGGTACGCTCGAGGATGTCCTTGCCTGTCAGCCGGTACAGCCCGGCAAGATGCCGCGTCTCCCGGATGTAGAGCTCGGGCGCCATCTCCACGAGCCGCGCGCCAGCGAACCCCGGGGCGTTGGCCCGCAGGTAGGACACCTTGTTGGGGATCTCCTGGGCCGCGCGCGCGTAGCCGTCGGCACGGGAGGACGGGTCTGTGCCGTTCACGTCATGGATCTGCAGCGAGTTGATCAGCACCGTCCCATCCGGGAGCTTGCCGATGTTCAGATCGTGCGCCGAGAGCCGCGCGTCAGCGGGGTGGTACCCGCGCATCGCCTCCCGGAACCCCCAGGCGTATCCGTTGAAGGCGCCGCTGGGCTGCCGGCCTCGTCGGTGGGCGTGCGCGTACCGGACTATCTCCGGCCAGTCCACGCCGGCCACACGATACATCAGTGTGGCAGGCATTGCCCTGCGGTCCAGCCCGGAGGACTCTCGGCCGTAGGTGAAAGGCACGCCGGCGGCAGCCGCCAGGTCGCCGTCGTCGGTGGCGTCCACGGTGACCGCCGCGTGGATCGGGGCCGTTGCCTGGTCTGGAAGGCGCACCAATGCCCCTCTGGCACGGCCTTCCACGATGATGGGGTCAGTGTACTCTGTGCCCAACAGGGAAACTATCCCGGGCTCGGCCTCCACCTTGTTCCGTAGGATAGTGCGGACCCTGCGGGGATCAAACGTGATTCCCCCGATCTCTCGGTAGATCTCCAGGAAGATTCCCTGGATGAGGTTCTCCCTGTTGGGGCTGCGGCTTACGTCCACCATGTTGAGCATGGCGCCCGTCATGACCGTTCCCAGGAACGGGCGGCTCTCCACAAGGACCACCACCATGCCCTGGCGCGCAGCCGCGAGCGCCGCGGCCACGCCGGCCGGGCTTCCGCCGACCACGAGCACGTCGGCCCGAAACCCCGGCGGCCTGGTGTCCTGACGTAGAAAGGCCGGCTGGACGAGCACGGCAGCGGTGGCGAGGACCAGGGCGACAAGAACGGTCCGCCGGGTTCCGAAGCGCATCGGTTCGGACAGGAGCGGTCTCAGGCCTTCCCAGGCCCGGTCAGGGACGCCAGGGCGGCGGCCAGCCGTTGATAGGTGTCGTCCAGGTGCTCGGGAAGCACCTTGACGCCGCCGAGAACCGGCATGAAGTTGGTGTCGCCCGACCAGCGCGGGACGATGTGAAGGTGCAGGTGATCGGCGATCCCGGCGCCGGCAGCGCGGCCCAGGTTCATCCCGACGTTGAACCCGTCGGGCTCCATGGCACGCTCCAGCGCCCGAACGCCCAGGCTCACCAGCGCCATCAGCGTCTCTCCCTCGCGTGGCGTCAGTTGATCAGGGCTGGCCAGGTGTCGAAGTGGCACCACCATCAGGTGACCGGTGTTGTAGGGAAACCGGTTGAGGATGAGGTAGCCTTCCGGGACTCGGTGCAGGATCAGGGCGGCCCGGTCGTCGCCTGAGGTCGGCGCCTCACAGAGAACGCAGCCGCTCACGGGGGGGGTGGCGATGTAGGCGTACCGCCACGGGGCCCACAGCCGCTTCACTGCCCGCCGCTGTCGAACCGGCGCAGCGCGTCGGCTGCGGCGGCCTGTTCCGCTTCCTTCTTGCTCTGGCCGCTGCCCTCTCCAAGCGGCTTGCCGGCGGCCTCAACAACGGCGACAAATGTCCGCGCGTGCTCGGGGCCCTCGGCGCGGGCGATGCGGTACTTGGGCATCTGACGGCGGCGCTGCAGCCGTTCCTGGAGCTGGCTCTTGAAGTCGCCGCCGACGCGCTGGATGTCCTCGGCCAGCTCTCCCAGCCAGCGTATCACAAGGGCGTGCACCACGCCGTAACCCGAGTCCACGTACACAGCGCCAATGACCGACTCCACGGAGTCAGCCAGCATCGAAGCACGCTGCCGCCCTCCGCCCTTCTCCTCCCCGCGGCCCAGCATCAGGTAGTCGCCCAGGTTCAGCCGCCTGGCGACCGAAGCCAGGGCGCCCTCGTTCACCAGTTTCGAGCGGTTCTTCGCAAGCCCACCCTCATCCATGTCCGGGTTCCTGCGGTAGAGGTCATCGGCGACCACCAGACTCAGGACCGCGTCCCCCAGGAACTCCAGCCGCTCGTAGCTCTTGGCAGGGTCGCGACCGCGCTCGTGGCTGAACGACCCGTGGCGCAGCGCCAGATCGAGCAGCGACCGATCGCGGAAGCGCACCCCCAGCCGCTCCTCCAGCGCCGCGAGATGAGCCAGACGCTCCTGTGACAGCACCTCGCCCACCGCGCCGGTTTCATCGGGCGGGAGGGGCGGCGGCGCACGCTTGGGTCTACGCATGGTTTGCCCTCAGCACAACTGTGGTATTGTGGCCCCCGAACCCGAACGCGTTGGAGATCACCGTGCGCAGCCGTCCGGGGCGGGCCACATTCGGCACGTAGTCAAGATCGCACTCGGGATCAGGAACCTCATAGTTGATCGTAGGCGGCATTACCTGGTGGCGCAACGCCAAGGCGCACGCGATGAACTCCACGCCGCCTGCCGCCCCCATCAGGTGCCCAATCATGGACTTCGTCGAGCTGACGGCCAGACGGCGCGCGTGCGCTCCGAAGAGGCGCTTGATCGCCAGCGTCTCAAGCCGATCGTTGTACGGCGTGCTGGTACCGTGCGCGTTGATGTAGTCAACCTCCTCCGGCGCGATCCCCGCGTCGGCCAGGGCCGTGGCCATGCTCCGCAGCGCCCCATCGCCTTCGGGGTCTGGCTGCGTAATGTGGAAGGCGTCGGCGGTTGCGCCGTAGCCGATTACCTCTCCGTAGATCTGGGCCCCGCGCGCCTCGGCATGCTCCAACGCTTCGAGGAGAACCACGCCCGCGCCCTCGCCGATCACGAAGCCGTCTCGGCCGGCGTCGAACGGCCGCGACGCCCGCTGCGGATCGTCGTTCCGCGTGGACATCGCCCTCATCGAGCAGAACCCCGCCACGGCCAGCGGCGTGATGGCGGCCTCCGCGCCTCCGGCCATCATCGCGTCCACGTCGCCGCGCTCGATCATCCGCGCCGCGTCACCTATCGCGTTGCCGCCGGTAGCGCACGCCGTCACCACGCAGGAACTAGGCCCCTTGGCGCCGGTGAGGATTGATGTTACCCCGCTGGCCATGTTCGAGATGATCATTGGGACGAAGAACGGCGAGACCCGATCGGGCCCCTTCGAGAGCATCTGCCTGTGCTGCTCTTCCCACGTTGTGGCGCCTCCGATTCCTGATCCGATCATGACGCCGGTCCGCGACGCGTTGGCAGGCGTTATGGTGTAGCCGGCATCGTCGAGGGCCATTCGCCCGGCGGCGTAGGCAAACTGCACGAATCGGTCGTTGCGCCGCGCCTCCTTGCGGTCCATGAACGCCAGGACGTCGAAGCCGCGCACCTCGGCGGCGATCCGCGTCGTGTACCCCGAGGCGTCGAAAGCGGCAATCTGATCCACCCCCGACCGCCCCTCGATCAGCGCGGACCAGAACTCCTTGTGGCCCACGCCGATCGGGCTCACCACTCCCAGCCCAGTGACGACGACCCGCCTGCGCACGCCGGACACCCGGAAGACCTCGGGCACCAGTTGGCGCTACTGCGCCGACTCCTTGGCGTGGCGCTCGATGAACGCCACGGCGTCGCCCACGGTCGCTATCTTCTCGGACTGGTCATCGGGGATCACGATCCCGAACTCATCCTCCAACCCCATCACGAGCTCGACGACGTCGAGCGAGTCCGCGCCCAGGTCCTCAATGAACGACGATTCCGGCGTAATCTTGTCCTCATCCACGTTGAGCTGACTGGCCACCTTCGCCCTAACCCGTTCGAACACCGTTGCCATGAACGACTCCCCCTTAGGTCAGTGCATTATCATTCCGCCATCCACGTTCAGGACCTGCCCGGTAACATACCCGGCCTCATCCGACGCCAGGAAGACCACCGCCGCAGCAACGTCGTCGGGAGTGCCGGACCGCCCCAACGGTATCTGTGCCAGGTAGCGCTCGACCGCCTCGGGCGGCAAGCCTTCGGTCATGCCCGCGGCGATGTAGCCCGGTGCCACCGCGTTTGCGGTGATCCCACGCGCCCCTACCTCGCGTGCGACCGCCCGCGTGAGACCGATCATCCCTGCCTTGGCGGCCACATAGTTCGCCTGCCCGGCGTTGCCTCCCTGCCCGGCGGTCGAGGTGATGTTGATGATCCGTCCGCGCCTCTGGCGGATGAACTCGCGCAGCGCGGCTCGGATGCAGTAGAAAGCCCCGCTGAGGTTGGTGTCCAGGACGGCCTGCCAGTCGTCATCGCGCATCCTCAGCACGAGCCCGTCGCGTACGATCCCGGCGTTGTTCACCAGTATGTCCAGCCGGCCGTACGCCTCCAGGGCCGCGGCGATCACCTCCGCCGCCTCCTCGGGCCGGGAGAGGTCAGCGCCCACGGTGCGGGCCGCTCCCCCTGCTGCTTCGATCTCCCTGACCACGGCCATAGCCGCCTCGCGGTTCCGGCCGTAGTGGACGACCAATGCCGCCCCCTCGCGGGCCAGCGCCACGGCAACGCGGCTACCGATCCCGCCTGAGGCGCCGGTGACCACCGCGACCTTGCCGTCAAGCCGGCCCACGGCGCCCGGCTACCTCCTGCTCCCGGCGTGCCCCTGCTCGGGCGACGCCGCAGCCGGCCGCAGGGTCCGAAGCGCCGCGTCAAGCGTGTCCTGGTCTTGCACCGAGACCGCCTCGGCTCCCGGGACGGTGCGCCGGATGAGCCCGGCCAGCGCCGTCCCAGGTCCCACCTCAACGAAGACCGAGGCGCCCAGGGCGCGCAGCGCTTGGACCGACTGCTCCCACCGCACCGGGGATGCCACCTGATCGAGCAGCGCGCTCCGTATCTCCTGCGGCTCCCGCACCGGCCGCGCGGTGACGTTGGCTACGACGGGAATCCGAGCGGGAGCCACGGCCACTCGTCCAATAGCCACGGCCAGACGTGCGGCCGCAGGCTTCATCAGCGAGGTGTGGAAGGGGGCGCTGACGGCCAGGCGCGTAACCCGCCGCGCGCCTGCCGCCTGCAGCCGCGCCCACGCATCCTCGACTGCTCCCACTTCCCCGCCGATCACCACCTGGCCGGGCGCGTTGAAGTTGGCAGCTTCGACCACGCCTGGCGTCTGCTGGCAGATCTCATCCACGCGCTCCGCGGAAAGGCCCAACACCGCCACCATCGCCGTCTGCCGTCCCTCCACCGCGTCCCGCATGAACTTCCCTCGCTGTCGCACCAGGGCAACGGCATCGGTGAAGGCAAGCGCCCCCGCTGCCACGAGCGCCGTGTACTCTCCCAGACTGAGGCCTGCCGCCAGCTCGGGCCGGACGCCGTGCTCGGCCAGCGCGAGAGCAGCCGCCCAACTGCACGTGAGGATGGCCGGTTGCGTATTCTCGGTCTCGCGCAGCCTGTCCTCCGGTCCGGTGCGGCAGAGCTCGAGCAGGTCGAACCCGACCGATTCGCTGGCCTCGTCAAAGGCGCGGCGTGCCGACGCGTACCGCGCAGCCAGCTCTACGCCCATGCCCACGTACTGGGCCCCCTGCCCCGGGAAGACGAACGCAATCATGGCGCGCTACTGCCAGCACGCCGCGCTAGGGCCGAATCATCCGTCCATCGGATCGCAGCGGCCCCCCAGGTCAGACCGGCCCCAAACGCCACGAACACCACCAGGCTGCCCGGACGGATGCGCCCCTGCTCCAAGGCCTCGTACAGCGCAACCGGGACCGAAGCCGAGGAGGTGTTGCCGTACCGGTCCGCGTTTACGAAGAACCGCTCCATCGGCTGGCCCAGCCGCTCGGCCGCGGCTTCGATGATGCGGACGTTTGCCTGGTGAGGTACGAAGCAGTCCACGTCCCCAACCCTGAAGCCTGCCTGCGCCACCACCTGCTCGATGGCGCGAGGGATGGCCCGGACCGCGAACTTATAGACCTCGCGCCCGTTCATCTTGAGGTAGTGCATGCGCGCCGCAACCGTCTCCGCTCCCGGAGGCCGGCGCGATCCACCGGCCGGCAGTTCGATGAGCGGCCCACCTGCACCGTCCGCGCCCAAGTGAAAGGCCAGGAACCCCTGCCCGGGCTCGCACGGGCGCATTATCACAGCCGCGGCGGCGTCGCCGAAGAGCACACTGGTGGCACGGTCGCTCCAGTCGGTGATCCGCGAGAGGACCTCCGTGCCAATGACCATCACTGTCTCGGCCCTGCCGGAGACAATCGCCGCGTGTCCCACTGCCACCCCGTAGGCCCAACTGCTGCAGGCCGCCGACGCGTCGAAGGCTCCGGCGCGCCGGGCGCCCAGCCGATCCTGCACCAGGCACGCGGTTGCCGGGAACAGCATGTCGGGCGTCGCGGTTCCCACCACGATCAGGTCGAGGTCCTCTGCTCCGACCCCGGCATCGGCAAGCGCCTCCGCCGCCGCCTCGCAGGCCAGGTCGGAGGCGGCCACCTCGGGCTCCGCGATGCGGCGCTCACGGATCCCGGTACGCGTCTGGATCCACTCGTCGCTGGTATCCACCATCCGCTCGAGTTCCTTGTTCGTCAGGACGCGCGGCGGAATCCCGCGTCCGATACCCGCGATGGTTGAACCGCGAACTGCCATGATTGGTCCCCCGTCTTCCGCGGCGTTACCCTCGCGCGGCCTCACGTGAGGCACGGAAGGGCTGCCGCCTTCTCATTGTGGATGGCGGCGCTTATGAGTACCGGCACCTGGTGCTTGGCGGCACCCATCGCCGCGCGAATCGCGTTGCGGATGGCACGGGCGTTGGACCGGCCGTGGGCGATAATGCACACGCCGTTTATGCCAAGCAGCGGCGCGCCCCCGTGCTCCCGGTAATCAAGCCGCCCCCAGATCCTGCGGGCGGGACCGCGCAGGGGAAGCAGGTAGAGCGCCAGCAGCCGGCCGCGCCAGCCCCCCAGCTCCGCGGTGAAGATCTGGCGGATCGCCATGACCAACCCTTCCCCGCACTTCAGCACAACGTTTCCGACAAACCCGTCGCAGACCACCACGTCGGCGAGGCCGAAGAAGAGATCCTTCCCTTCGATGTTGCCCGAGAAGTTAAGATCGGAATCACGAAAGATGGCGGCGGCGCGAATCGTCACGTCGTTGCCCTTGATGTCCTCCTCGCCGTTGCTGAGGAGGCCCACGCGTGGCGAGGGAATCCCGAGTACCTCCCGCGCGTAGATGCTGCCCATCTGCCCGAACTGCACCAGGTGCTGTGGCCTGCAGTCCACGTTCGCCCCCGCGTCCAGCAACACCACCGGATGCCCCCCCACGGTGGGCAACACCGCGGCGATGGCCGGCCGGTCTATCCCCTTGATGCGTCCCAGGTACAACAGGCTCGCGCCCATCGCCGCGCCGGTATGACCCGCGCTGACAACGGCGTCGGCGCGGCCTCCGCGCACCTGCTCCACTGCCACGGCGATGCTGGACCGGCGCTTGCGGCGCAGGGCCATCGCCGGGTGCTCGTGCATCTCGATGACCTCTGGGGCCTCGACGATCTCAACCGGCAGCGCGCCCGCGCCGACGCGGCGCAACTCCGCCTCGATCCTCGCCGGGGCGCCCACGAGCACCGGCTCGACGCCAAAATCACGGGCGGCATGGATCGCTCCCTCCACGATGGCGCGGGGAGCGTGGTCCCCGCCCATCGCGTCCAGTGCGATCCTCATCGCCGGGCTCGCGCCTCGGGCACTACGCTTCCTTCTTCTTGGACTGCTTGGTCCTGATTGCGACCACCTCGCGCCCGTCGTAGAAGCCGCAGGAAGGACAAACCCGGTGGGGAACGATCCGGGACTTGCACTGCGGGCACGTCACCAGGGTATTCGCGGCCGCCTTCCACTGGCTTCGGCGGGACCCGGTCCTTGACTTGGGATGTCGTCTCTTCTGGGTCACAGAATCTCCTCCCGTTTCTCCGCGCGCAGGCGCGGAATCACTCGCATGCGCAACGCCCGGCATTGAGGTCGGCCCCGCAGTTGCCGCACAGCCCCGGGCACTCGGGGCGGCAGCGCGCCGGTACGGGCAGCGCCAGCAGGAGCATCTCTCGCGCCAGCGCGTCAACATCCAGTACTGTGGTGCCCTGCGCTTCCACGAGGAACTCCTCACCGTCCCAGGCGAGGTCCTCGCGCACGGGCGCTTCAATTACGGCGCGGAACGGCGCGGCACAGCGATCGCACGTCAGATCAACCTGCGCCACCAGCCGGCCCTCCACGCGCAGGGACGGTCCCAAATTGGCGAGCGAGAGGGTTCCCTCAACGGGTCCGAGGAACGGCATCTCTTCAATCCCGCTCGCCACCGGCTCGCCGCAATTCACCACGAGCGCAGCGCCCCGTTCGGCGCGCAGGGAACGGAGATCTACTCTCACGGCAGGTGCGCCTCGCTAAACATGCCCATTATAGGGACCTGGTTTTTGGGGTGTCAATCAACGCCGCCGGCCGGACCGCCGGGTACGCCCGCCAATCACGCCCGCCGGTCGCGCCCGCCGGTCGCGCGCAGCACTTCCTGTCCCCGGCGGATTGCGGCCAGGATCTTCTCCATCTCCGCTTCCATCCGCGCCAGAACCGTGGCGGCATACTCGTCCGCCCCACGCCGGATGCGGTCGGCTTCGCGCTTTGCCTCTTCGATCGCAGCGTGGCCTTCTGGGGCCCGGCCGTGGGCTGCTCCGGCCTCGGTCAGCGAACGGGCGTGGGACTGCGCGTCCAGCACGATGCGGCGGGCTTCCTCGCGAGAGCGCGTCAGGGCCAGTTCCGCTTCCTCCATGAGACGGGAGGCTTGATGGAGCTCCCTGGGCAGAGCCGCGCGCGCCATTCGAAACAGGCCCAGGACCTCGTCCTCAATGGCCTGGCGCCGCTCGGCCGGCAGACGCGCCAGGTGACGCCGCAGCACGCTCTCGGCCCGATCGAGCAGTTCCACCACGGTCTCCACGGGCTACCCTTCCCGGGGCCATCGGACCCGAAGTCGCGCGGCGACCGCCGGGGGCACGAGCCCGCCGACATCGCCGCCCAACGCCGCCACCTCGCGGATGAGCGCCGACGAGACGAAGGCGAACTCGGGATCGGCAATGAACAGCAAGGTATCCAGTTCAGGGGTGAGCCGGCGGTTCATCGCTGACTGCTTGAGCTCGTAGTCGAAGTCCCCCACCGCGCGCAACCCCTTGATCAAACAGGACGCGCCATGCGCGCGTGCGAAGTCCACGGTCAGCCCGTCGTTGGCCGCCACCTCGACCGACGGGATCCCCGCGACCGCCTCCCGCAGCATTGCCACGCGGTCCTCGAGCGGGAAGGCGCCCGGGCCCTTCTCGATGTTCGCCGCGACAGCCACGATGACCCGGTCGAAGAGGCGTACGGCCCTACGGATGATCTCAATGTGCCCGTAGTGAACGGGGTCGAAACTCCCAGGGTAGACGGCAATACGCACGCCGGCTCCTTTCTCCCGCTAGGAGCGGGGCCCATCGCTCGTGCGAATGAACCACAGCGCGGTCTCGCCGTACCGCACCTCCCGCGCCATCTCCTGACCCGGGGGCAGGACGGGTCTGTCCCGCCAGTGGCCTTCTGCCACGACCAACCCTCCTGGAGCCAGGACCCGGGAGTCAGCGATCGCGGCCAGGGACCGCGTGATCAATCCCGTCCCGTACGGCGGGTCCAGGAGCACCAGGTCGAACACCTCGCCCGCGCGGGCCAGGCGGCCTGCCGCATCAACCGCGTCCTCGCGCCGCACCGCCGCGCGATGCTCCAGCCCCTGGCGCCTGAGCTGCTCGCGGAGCGCCCGCACGTGCGCCGCGTCGTGTTCCACGAAGACTGCCCGGCGCGCCCCCCTCAGAAGGGCTTCTATGCCGAGCGCCCCGGTCCCCGCGAACAGGTCGAGAACGGCACGCCCGATCACCCATTCTCCCAGGGAATCATACAGCCCGGTTCGCACGCGCGCGGCGGTGGGGCGCAACCGGTCACGCGTCGCCCCCTGGGGGGACGACGCAGCAAGGCGGCGTCGAGGACTCACAGCGGTCAGCCCACCGAGGCCAGGCCTGCGCGGGCTGCCATGTGGCGTCGCGCTGCCCCACCCAGTCCCTGCGCCTCAGGAGAGACTAGATCGGGATCCTCGCGCAGTAGCGCCTCCGCCTCTCTCCGAGCTTCCTCCAGCAGGGGGAGATCTCCTATCAGGTCTGCCACCCGCAGCCCGCCCAGACCGTGCTGGCGGACGCCCAGAACCTCCCCAGGCCCGCGCAGCTTAAGGTCCTCCTGGGCGATCCGGAACCCGTCGTTGGTGGACCGCATGACCTCGAGACGGCGCTGACCTACCTCTGTCGCCGGGTCGGCGATCAGCACGCAGTAGGAGCGCGTTGGGCCGCGGCCGACCCGGCCGCGCAGCTGGTGGAGCTGGGCCAGCCCGTATCGGTCCGCGTCCTCGATGATCATGATCGAGGCGTTGGGAATGTCAATCCCCACCTCGATCACGGTGGTGGCCACCAACACGTCAATCGTGCCAACACGGAGCGCCTCCATCCGCTCCTCCCGCTGGGAAGGGGAAAGGCGGCCGTGCAACACGTCCAGCCGTATGCCGGCGAGCGGCCCTGCTGCCAGCTCGCGTGCCAGCTCGACGGCCGATCGCGCCGCCACGGCCTCGGACTCCTCGATCAGCGGGCACACCACGAAGGCCTGCCGGCCCTCGGCCACCTGATCGCGAACGAAGGCGTATACCGCGGGCCTGGAGGCGGTGGGCCGCACCAGGGTCCTTATGGGATGGCGGCCGGGCGGCATCTCGTCCAGCACCGAGACATCGAGGTCACCGTAGACCGTGAGCGTCAGGGTACGGGGGATGGGTGTCGCGGTCATCACCAAGATGTCCGGGGCCAGCCCCTTCTGCCGCAGCCGCGACCGCTGCATGACGCCGAACCGGTGCTGCTCGTCCACAACCGCCAGGCCCAGCCGCTCGAAGATCACCCCTTCTTCCAGCAGCGCGTGCGTGCCCACGACAACGCAACGGTCGCCGCTCCGCAGCGCGTCCAGCGCCGCCCCCCGTTCCGCGGTATCTACGCTGCCGGTC
This sequence comes from uncultured bacterium, assembly GCA_964384245.1. Lineage (GTDB taxonomy): Bacteria > Sysuimicrobiota > Sysuimicrobiia > Sysuimicrobiales > Humicultoraceae > VGFA01. The sequence continues at coordinate 9,688 of CAYLKW010000016.1, read as the reverse complement.
AGCAGGTGCACGGCCACCTCCATGGGCGCCAACAGGCGCGACACGGTCAGGAAGTGCTGTCCGGCCAGGATCTCGGTCGGAGCCATCAGCGCTCCCTGGCAGCCGCCCTCAACGCAGGCCAGCAGCGCCGCGGCGGCGACAACGGTCTTCCCGGACCCCACGTCCCCATGCAGGAGCCGGTTCATGGGCACCTTTCCCCGCAGGTCAGCCAGGACTTCGCCGATGACGCGCTGCTGGGCGCCGGTGAGCGCGAACGACAGCGACGTCTGGAGCTGGGACACCACGCTCTCGAACGGCCCGTATTGCGCGCGCCTGGGAGTCATCTGCAGCGCGTGGCGCTGCTGCAGGATACCGAGTTGTAGGACCAGTAGCTCCTCAAAGGCCAGCCGGCGGCGGCCTGCGGCCTGGGCCTGCTCATCATCGGGGAAGTGCGCAGCCCACAGCGCCTGGTGCATGTCTGGCAGGCGCATGCGGCGGCGCAACTCCTCGGGCAGAAGCTCCGGCATTCCGGCTGCGTACCCTGAAAGGGCCGCGCGCACGATCGAGCGCAGCGCCCGCTGCGGCAACCCCTCGGTCGAGGGATAGACGGGCACTAGCCGCCCGACCTGCCAGGGATCGGCGTCCGGCTCCAGCACCTCAACCTCCGGCGACACGAACTGGAGCCCCCGGCCGAGCCGCTCGACCCGTCCGTAGAGACTGATCTGCTGGCTGCGGGACAGACGCTGTCCTAGGTAGGGCTGATTGAACCAGACCGCGTGCGCGGCGCCAGAGGCGTCCACCACGCCTGCCCTGACCAGCGTGGTGCCGCGTCGCGTCCGGATCGTCTGCACGCGCTCGACCCGCACGATGGCGACCTGATAGGCGCCCTCGGTCAGCCGGCCGAGCGGCGTTGGGTTCCGCCGGTCCTCATGACGACGGGGAAGATGCAGAAGCAGGTCGTGCACCGTGGTGATGCCCAGCCGGGAGAGCAGGGCCGCCCGGGATGGCCCCACGCCCCGCAAGTACTGCACGGGGCTGTGCGGTTCCCCCCGGCGCGCCGATGCGGCGACGGTTGGTGGGCGGGTGGAAGCAACGAGGCGCCTGGTCATCGCTCACCGACCTGGGACCAGCCTCAGGTCTGGCTTCATGTTCGTCGCCCCGCAGGGCTCTCCTTGCACGGTTGCGGACCCCCTGGGCCTGTGCTAGAATCCGGCCGTCATCCAGACGCTGGACAACCGCACGCGAACCAGAGAGGTGTGCTATGGCACGACGTTGCGCAGTCTGTGGAAAGGGGCCGGTAGCCGGAGGCAGCTTCAGCCATTCGCACGTGCGAACGCGGCGCCGGTTCCTGCCGAATCTCCAGAAGGTGCGGGTCACGGTAGAAGGGGTCGAAAAGCGGGCTCAGGTTTGCACCTCATGCCTCAAGTCGCGGCGTGCCAGCCGTTCGAGATAGCAACCCCATCCACAACCTCGGTGGCACTCACGGCGCTTCCAGAATGCGCCACAGCTCGTCGCGGTCAAGAGGCGCCAGCGCTACGCTCCGACCCTCGCGGATAACGGTCCGTTCGCATCCCTCCAGGTGCCCGACGACCGTTGCGGCGATGCCCGCCTGCGTCAGCTCCCAGAGAAGCCTGCCGGGGTCTGCGACGGCAATCAGCATGGCGCCGCTTCCGATCAGGCCCAGCGGGTCGGCGCCCAGGACCTCGCAGATCTGATGGGTCTCGGGGAGCACTGGAACCGCGTCGGCTTCCAGCCGGACCCCACAACCCGATGCCTCGGCCAGCTCCCAAACCCCGGTAAGCACCCCGCCCTCGGTCACATCATGCATCGCTGTCGCTCCGCACCTGGCACCTATGCGGCCCTCGGGCACCACGGTTATCAGGTCAAGAAACCCCCGAGCGCGATCAAGCGCCGCCTCTCCTACCAGCGGTCGCAGGCGGTCGGCCAAATCGGCGGCCAGGATCGCCGTGCCCTCGATACCCGCCGCCTTGGTTAGGACCACCGTGTCGCCAGGGCGGCCGCCACCTGCGGTCACGAACCCTCCGGATGGGGCACGCCCGATGGCCGTGCTCACCACCAGCGGCCTGGTCAGTCCCGGCGTCACCTCGGTATGCCCACCTATGATCTCCGCCCCAACGGTCTGTGCCGCGGCGCCGGCTTCGCGCATGATCCTGTCAAGATCCTCCTCCGCGCTGGATGCGGCCAGCAGCAGGGTCAGCAGCAGGCCCACGGGCTCGGCACCGGATGCGGCCAGGTCATTGCAAGCGACGTGCACGGCGAGTCGCCCGAGATGTTCACTCGCGCCTGTAATGGGATCGCTGGTGGCAACACAGACCTCGGCGCCGAAGTCAATGACCGCGCAGTCGCGCCCGATCCCGGCGTGCTCAAGGACGTCGCGCCGGTGCCCCAGAAACGGGAAGACCCGGCTCCGCAGCTCGGCCGGAGAAAGCTTCCCGATCCTCATCGGGGTTGAGCGGGCAGGGCGCGGTCGAAGACCACCGACGCCGCCAAACCAGCGACGGTCCCTACCGAGACCTGGACAAGGTTGTAGGGCACTTCTGCGAGGGCGTGCAGGATCCCCAAGCCAAGCAGGTAGGCCTGCGTCACGAAGTAGCCCACGACCATGATCAACCCGCCGGCCATCATCCCGAACACCCTGGCCGCGATCCGGATCCCGCCCTCAGAGCGCAGAAGCAGCAGCCCTCCAGCAGCAACTCCCAGCAGCACCGCCGCTGCCGCGCGCACGGCGAGGGCTTCTGCGGCCAGAAGAATCACCCCGGCGATCGCGCCGGCGCCCAG
>CAYLKW010000016.1:0-6810 GCA_964384245.1 uncultured bacterium | reverse complement strand
GCGAAGCTCCTAGTGACGACAAAGACAAGCGCCGTCATGACGCCGGAACGGGCGAGATCCCGCGCGTTCACGGTTGTGCTCCCTTGCGGCCTATGCGTGGACCCGGGGGACGATGCTGACCAGGCTGTTGAGCAGCCGGTGACTGACCTCGAGCGCGTGATAGCCGTCCTCTGCGCTCACCCGCGGGCGGGCCTCCCCACGCACGCATGCTATGAAGTGCGCGATCTCAGTCCGCAGCGGCTCTTCGCCGTCGAGCGCGATACGCTGGTGCTCGCCGTTGAAGCGCCGGACGCTTATCGCCTCGCGAAGATAGTCGAGGTGAACCGTCCGGTCGGACATCGTGACCTCGGTATCCACGGCCTTGACCGCGGCCACGCGGCTGGCGGTCAGCGTTATCCGGCAGCCGCTCTCCATCGTCAGGTGGCCCACCGCCAGGTCCTCGTGGCTGTTGTGAACGCGCACTCCCACGCCGCCTACCTCGGCGACCCGGCCGGGCGCCAGCGAGAGCACGATGTCAATGTCGTGAATCATCAGGTCGAGCACGACGCCCACGTCCATGATCCGGTGCGGATCGTAGGGCCTAACGCGTCGCGCCTGGATGAAGAGCGGATCGGATACGATCTCGTGCATGCGGTGGACTATCGGTTTGAACCGCTCGACGTGCCCCACGAGCATCACCGTGCCGCGGCGATCGTTGAGGGCAACCAGGCGCTCTGCTTCCTCAACGGTCGCGGCCATCGGCTTCTCCAGGAGCACGTGCACGCCGACATCGAGGAAGTCGCGGGCCACGCGGTAGTGGTGTATCGTTGGGACGACGACGCTGACGGCGTCCACCCGTCCCATCATCTCGCGGTAGTCCGCGTACCCCTTGACCTCGAAGCGATCCACCGCCGCGCGCACTTCCCTGGGGTCGAGATCGGCGACGCCGACAAGCGCCACACCGGGCAGCGAGGACAGGATGCGGGCGTGTTGCCGCCCCCACTGCCCCAGGCCGACCACGCCGACACGGATGGGAAGATCGCTCACAGCCGACCCTCGGGAAACGCGCGTACCGCGGAGACTATCCTGTCCAGATCGCCTTCGCTCAATCCCGGATGAACCGGAAGCGAGAGGACCTCGCCGGTGAGGCGCAGGGCGTTCGGGTACGTGCCGTCCAGACCCAGCCGGCGGTACGCCGGGGTCTGCGTGACCAGCGACGGGTAGTACACCCGGGCACCGATCCGCGCACCGGCCAGGTGAGCAATCAGGGCGTCCCGTCCCTGCCGGACGCGCACCGTGTACTGGTGGTAGACATGGTGAAGGCCGTCCGGCTCCACCGGCAGGCCCAACCAAGGCAGGCCGCGCAGGCCGTCCGTGAGCCGGCGCGCGTGCTCCCGCCGCTGCTGATTGCGCCCTTCCAGGGCCGAGAGCTGCACAACGCCCATGGCCCCTGCCATCTCGGTCATACGGAAGTTGAACCCAACGACCTCGTAGGCATACTCCGCCTCGCCGCGCGGGTCCACCAGGAGGCGGGTCCGCCGGGCCACGGCCGGGTCGGCGGTGGTCAGCATCCCGCCCTCGCCGGTGGTCATGTTCTTCGTCGGGTAGAAGCTGAAGATCGCGGCGTCCCCAAACGATCCCACCCTCCTACCCCCTGCCGCGGCGCCGTGCGCCTGCGCACAGTCCTCGATCAGCAGAGCTCCGTAGCGGTCGGCGAGCGCACGCAGGGTCACGACGTCGGCGGGCAGCCCGTAGAGGTGCACCGCCAGGATGGCACGGACACCACCGCGGCGCAGTTCGTCCTCAACGGCACCGGGATCAAGGTTGCAGGTCCTGGGGTCCACGTCCACGAAGACGGGGCGCGCGCCCGCGTGGATCACGGCGTTGCTGCTGGCCGCGAAAGTGAACGGCGTAGTTACGACACGATCACCCGGACCGATGCCCAGCGCAAGCATCGCGACGTGCAGCGCGGAACTGCCCGACGAAGTAGCCACACCGTGGGGGACGCCAATGTAGGCGGCGAAGGCCGCCTCGAACTCCGCGACCCGGGGACCGGCGATAAGGACACCGGAGTCGAGAACCTCAAGGACCTGCCGTTTCTCTTCCTCGCCGATAAGAGGTCTGGCGATCGAGATCGCCGCCGCGGTGCGTGGGGTCATGCATCACTCCCAATCGCTTCCTGTGGGCCACGCCCCATCCTATATTGTCCGGGGAACAGCCGCAATCTTCTCGCGCCCAGGCCTCCGCATCAGGAAGGCGCGACTTCCAGTTGGCCCTTGAGCGCCGCCAGCATGCTCTCGCAGTTCTTGCGCATCAGGACCTTCACAAGTGAACTGAGCAGGGCGCCCGCCAGCGGGATGTCGAGCTCAAACTCAACCTCCAGGCTCGTCCGGATCCCCTCTGGCGTCGCCTCGAAGCGCCACGATCCCTCGTACTTGTTGAAATCTCCCGACCGCTGCCTGAAGGTGCAGACGCGCCGCTCGTCATCCCACTCGTCCTCTTCGATCCACCGGATCCGCCGCCCCTGAACGCGACCCACCCACTCTGTCACGGTACCGGTCGGCAGGCGCTCAAGCACTTCAACGCGCTCCAGGTCCGGCATGAACTGCGGAAAGCGCTCGACGTCCTTGGCAAGCGCGTAGACCTTCTCCATGGATGCCCTTATGACTGTAGACGCCTCGACGCTGGCCATGGTCCCACCCCCAGGGCGCCTGGACGGCGCCGCCTCTGTTACTTAGGCTTCCCGTACTTGGCAGCGAACTCCTCGTCGGACATGGAGAAGAACTCCTTGTTCATGTCAACGAACTGCTTCCACTGCTCCGGCACGTCCGCCTCGGCGAAGATCGCGGCCACCGGGCAGGCAGGAACGCATGCTCCACAATCAATGCACTCGTCCGGGTGGATGTAGAGCATGTCGGTGCCCTCGTGGATGCAGTCCACCGGGCATACCTCAACGCACGCCCTGTCCATTACGGTGATGCACGGCTCAGCGATGGTGTAGGTCATGTACACGCCTCCCTGCAAGGTGGTGGTGTGGAACACTCTGCCGGTTCACGATCCGGGTTTGACTCAATTCGCCTGGCGTGCACCAGGAATCCGGTGTGGGCGACCATCCGGTGGGCCGGGCGTACGCTCAGCCCATCCACGTTCCAGGGCCGGAGCAGGGACTCCACGGTCTCGATCAGCGCGAAGGCCCGGCTTGCGCGCAGCGCCTCCACGGTGCGCTGGACCTGCACGGTCGTCGGGAGATAGGACAGAAAGATCCCGCCGGGCCGCAGTCCCGCTATGGCGGGCTCCACCACCCGCCAGGGCTCGGGCAGGTCCAGCACCAGGCGGTCCACCGGCGCGTCGGGGATTCCGCTGGTGACGTCGTGCAGCCGCATCACGAGCGCGGGCGTCTCGCCCATGTAGCGTGCGATGTTCCTTGCCGCGGTCCGCTGGAACTCCTCGCGCACCTCGTACGAGTACACGCGGCCGCCGGACCCGGCCGCGCGGACGAGCGCCATGGTCAGCGCGCCCGATCCCGTGCCGGCCTCGGCAACCACGGCGCCTGGGTAGACGTCCGCCAGCATGAGAATCAGGGCCAGATCCTTCGGGTAGATCACCTGCGCCCCGCGGGGCATGTGCAGAACGTAGTCGGCGAGGGTCGCGCGGACCACGACCAACCGCTCACCGCGCGAGCTCTCGACGTGCACGCCATCCGGCCTGCCGATCAGATCGGCATGGGCGATCCGGCCTCCCCTCAGGTCGCTGGTGGCGCCCTCTACCAGCCAGATCAGGTAGGATCGCCTCTTGCGATCCACGAGCAGGACCGGATCCCCTGCCGCCAGCGTGCCGGAACTCCTCATGGGCCACGGGACGCGCGCGCGCTGAGACGCGCGGCCGCGCGCGCCGTCATGCGACAGAACGCGCAGACCTCCTCGGTCGTCGGCTGATCGCATTGCTGGCAGGAGCGCAGCGCCACAGGCTCGCCGGGGCGCAGCGCCGGCGCCAGGCGGTCAAGGAAGCCCCAGTAGAACGCCTGCTTGATGCCGGCTGAGGCGGCCTCCAGATCGTTCAGCACCTTCTTGTGCAACAGCGAACGCGCCCCACGGCTATGGGGGCACTCCTCAACCACGTAGTCAATCCCCCGCAGAACGGCGTATGCCGCGCTCTCGCGCTCGGAGATACGGTAGAGCGGCTTCACCCTGCGCACCAGGTGAGGGTGCGTCTGCTCCAGGACCGGCGCCTGGCGCGCAAGCTGATCCATGTTCCAGTGCAGGAGGTTGCCCAACAGCACCGCGGCCTCATCGTCCAGGTTGTGCCCGGTGGCGACGGCGGTGAAGCCGCCGTCGCGGGCCAGCTTGTTGAAAAGGTAGCGCTTCGACAGCCCGCACGCGGAGCAGGGAGTCCGGCCGCTCGCTCCTGCCAGCGTGCCGACGTCCATCCCGTACTCCGCGCGCAGATCGGCCACGAGCAGCCGCGCCCCGCGCGCCCTGGCGAACTCCTCGGTCCTGGCTAGCGACTCCTTCGAGTAGTCGCCGATCCCCAGGTCAACGTGCAGCCCCGTGGCGTCGTCACCACGGCGCAACAGGATCTCCCACAGCGCCAGGCTATCCTTGCCGCCGGAGACGGCCACCAGGATGCGTTCCCCCGGCCTGAACATCCTCTGCGTGGTGATCGCACGGTGGACCTGGGCCTCGAAGAACTCCAGGAAGTGCGGCGCGCAGTAGGCGGCGCGATGGCGGCGCACCTCAACCGCCGCGGCCCCGCGACACTTCACGCAGCGCAAGGCGCCCCTTCCGTCGTCCCGCCCGAGATCACCGGGCGGATCTCGATCTCGTCCTCATCGCCCACCTCGGCGTCCGCGGTCAGCAGCGCATCGCCGCGGATCACCAGGAAGGCCTCGGGGTTCAACGCCAGCTCGGCCAGGATCTGAGAAACCTTCCGCCGGCCCGAAAGCTCCAGATCGCGCCGCGGGTGGTGCAGCCGGATCTTCACGCCGCGACGCCCCTGGGCCGGACGTGCTCGCCCACCCATCGGACGATCTCCTCCAGCGAGGTGCCGGGGTTGAAGATCCGGCCGATGCCCGCCGCTGCCAACCCTGGGATGTCTTCTTCGGGAATTATCCCACCACCGAAGACAACGATGTCCCCAGCCCCTCGCTCCGCCAGCAGAGCCGTGATGCGGGGAAAGAGCACGTTGTGCGCCCCAGAGAGTATGGACAGGCCGATGGCATCCACATCCTCCTGGATCGCCGAGGCCACGACCATCTCGGGCGTCTGGTGAAGTCCCGTGTAGATCACCTCACACCCGGCGTCGCGCAGCGCGCGCGCCACGACCTTGATTCCGCGATCGTGGCCATCCAGTCCGGGCTTGGCCAGCAGAATGCGCACGGCGCGTGCCATCGGGGCGCTCCCTTCTCTCCGTGAATCCGTGCCGATTGCCGGTGCACCACGCGATGATAGCGCGGGACCAGCACCCGGGTCAAACCACCGCCGCTTCGCGGTACTCGCCGTAGACGCCCCGGAACACGTCGCAGATCTCGCCCAGCGTGGCGTAGGCCTTCACGCACTCGAGGACGTGCTCCATCGTGTTGTCGTGCCCCTCCGCGGCCTCGCGCAGCGCGCCCAGACAGCGATCCGCCCGCGCCCCATCCCTGCCTGAGCGCACTTCCCGTGTGCGTAGAACCTGCCGGCGTTCCACCTCTGGATCTATCCTCAAGATGGGGATTACGGGCTCCTCTGCGACCGCGAACTCGTTCACGCCCACGATGATGCGCTCGCGGCGTTCGACCTGCAACTGGAACCGGTAGGAGGCCTCGGCGATCTCGCGCTGCGGATACCCCGCCTCCACGGCAGCCACCATCCCGCCCAACTCATCAATCCTGCGAATGTACTCCCAGGCAGCCTCTTCCACGCGGCCGGTCAGCGCCTCCAAGAAGTACGCGCCCCCCAGCGGATCTGCCGTGGCCACAACGCCGCTCTCGTGCGCCAGAATCTGCTGGGTGCGCAGGGCAACGGTCACCGCTTCCTCGGTCGGCAACGCATAGGTCTCGTCCATCGAGTTCGTGTGAAGCGACTGCGTTCCGCCGAGCACGGCGGCCAGCGCCTGGAGCGCCACGCGGGCGATGTTGTTCAGCGGCTGCTGCGCGGTCAGGGAGACGCCCGCGGTCTGCGCGTGGGTGCGCAGCCACCACGACCGGGGCTCCTTCGAGCCGAACCTCTCGCGCATGATCTTCGCCCACATGCGGCGCGCCGCCCGGAACTTGGCGATCTCCTCGAAGAAGTCGTTGTGAACGTCGAAGAAGAACGACAACCGGGGCGCAAAGGCGTCCACTTCCAGGCCGGCGGCCAGGCCTGCCTCGACGTAGGCGATCCCGTCGGCCAGGGTAAAGGCCAGTTCCTGCACCGCGGTGCTGCCGGCCTCGCGGATGTGGTACCCGCTGATGCTTATGACGTTCCAGCGGGGCAACTCCCGTGTCCCGAAAACCAGCATGTCCTGTATCAGCCGCAGGCTCGGCCGCGGAGGGACGATCCACTCCTTCTGCGCGATGAACTCCTTGAGCATGTCGGTCTGCGTCGTCCCGCCGAGCCGCTCGCGGGGGACGCCCTGCCTGTCGGCCATGGCGACGTACATCGCCAACAGGATGTTGGCCGGGGCGTTGATCGTCATCGAGGCCGTCACGCGGTCCAGGGGGATGCCCCTGAAGAGCACCTCCATGTCGGCCAGGGAATCAACGGCCACGCCTTCACGACCCACCTCGCCCAGAGCCCGGGGATGGTCCGAGTCGTACCCCATCAGCGTCGGCATGTCGAACGCGACCGAGAGACCGGTCTGCCCGTGCTCCAG
>CAYLKW010000015.1:21313-22990 GCA_964384245.1 uncultured bacterium | reverse complement strand
TGCGCACCGAGATCAGGCAGATCCAGCAGCAACTGGGCAAGACCACGATCTACGTGACACACGACCAGGAGGAAGCGCTGGCGATCTCGGATACGATCGCCGTCATGGCCTCGGGTCGGATCGTTCAGGTGGGCACCCCTTACGAGGTCTACTACACGCCTGCGTCGCGGTTCGTGGCCGATTTCGTCGGCATCGCCAACTTCCTCGAGGGCCAGGTGGTCGAGGACCGAGGGGCCGGCAGGGTCGAGGTCGGAGGGACCGTCCTGGAGGTCGGGATGAAGGAGCTGCGGCCGGGCAGCACCGTGCTGCTCGCGATCCGTCCCGAGGCCGTGCGAATTGAGGAACCGGGGGGGCCATCAGCAGGACAGAATGCCCTCCGCGGCAAGGTCACCGCCAGCAGCTTCATGGGCAGCCTGGTCCGCTATTGGATCGAGGCTATCGGGATCGAGTGGGTCGTTGACGTGCACGTGCCGGCCCCGCGGCAACTGCTAGCAGGCGAGGTCACGCTGCAGGTCCCGAGAGAACGCATTCACGTTCTCGAGCAGCGGTAGGCAGTGCATGGTCGTCGTGACCAGCGATCATGGGGGGATCGGGCGCAACCACGTGGAATAGTACCAGAGGTGCTCACGACCCCCTGGATGGCCTTTGGCCGGGGCGTAATGAATAGAGTGGTACTGGTGGATACCCACAGGAGGTGCACACGATGAGGTATCTCGCGCTGGCAGGATTGATCCTTGCGCTGGCAGGCCTGGGCATCGCCCACGCCGGGCCGGCGGTGGGTCGGGTTACGGTGCTGTGCAGTACGGCGGTGGAGTGGTGCGACGCGCTCAAGGCCGCCTTCCCCCGCGCCACGGGGATCACGCTCGACTTCGTCCGGATGAGCTCCGGTGAGGCGCTGACCCGCCTGCGTGCCGAGCGGGCCAATCCCACCTTTGACGCGTGGTTTGGCGGGACCGGCGACCCCCACCTCGTGGCCAACGAGGAGGGGCTGACCGAGTTCTTTCGCCCGCGCAACTGGGAGGAGTTGAGGCCCGAGCTGCGCGAGGCCGTTGTCGCAAAGTATATCCCGCTCTACGCAGGGGTCCTGGGATGGGCGTTGAACCCCAGGCTGCTGCGCGAGAAGAACCTGCCCGAGCCCCGCACCTGGAAGGACCTGGCCGAGCCGCGCTACAAGGGGCTGGTGGCCTATCCCAATCCCACGACCTCGGGTACCGGCTACACGATGCTGGCGACGATGGTCCAGGTCTACGGCGAGCGAGAGGCGTTCGAGGTGCTCAAGCGGATCCACCGCAACGTCACCGAGTACACCAGGGCCGGAGCCGCTCCGGGCGTGCTTACCGGGCGGGGCGAGGTGGCAATCGGCATTACGTTCAATCACGATTCGGTCGTGCAGATCCTGCGCGGTTTCCCCATTACCTACGGGTCGGCGCGCGATGGGACCGGCTACGAGATCGGCGGCATCAGCCTGATCAAGGGTGCACCCAACCGCGCCAACGGGATCGCGTTTATCGAGTGGGCGTTGTCACCAGAGGCCCAGAAGCTGGCGAGTGAGTTCGGCGAGTCCTACCAGCTTCCCTCGAATTCCAAGACGCCTGTGCCGCGGGTCTCGCCGCGCTTCCAGGACTTCAACGTGATCAAGTACGACTTCGTGCGGTTCGGCAAGGCCGACGTGCGGGA
>CAYLKW010000015.1:0-21213 GCA_964384245.1 uncultured bacterium | reverse complement strand
GAGGAGGATTGATGGCCAGTTCCACAATTGCACTCACCCGTCCCGCGCACGCGCCGAGCATGACGCTTCTGACCTGGGGCGGGGTGGCACTAGCCGGCGGGATGCTGCTGCCCTGGTTCAGGACCGGCCGGGACCTTGCCAGCTTCGTCTCGGGCACGACCGGACTCGAGCTGCTCGGCTCCGAACGGGCCGTGGCCGCGGCCCTGGCCTGCGCGCTCCTTTCCGCCATCCTGGGCATGCTGAGGTTGCCGCTGTACCGCCGCGGCCAACTGGCGCTCGTCACCGCCGCCGCGGGGTGCATTCTGGTCGTGCTTGCCCTCGCCGGTCGCGGCCAGCCGATGGGCCCGGCTCCGGTAGTGGTGTTCCTCGGCTTTCTCTCGCTGATCGGCGCCGGGTTGTCGCTGAGCGGCTACCTGCGCGCCGACGCGTTCATCGCCGCGAGCATCGTTTGGGTCGCCGTGTTCGTTGTCATCTTCATCCTGTACCCGCTTTGGGCGGTGCTCCAGGCGAGCGTGGTCGTCAAGGGGCGGTTGACCCTTGAGGTATTCGGCACGGTCTTCCAATCGCCGAACTTCCTGATGATCAACAACCCGCTCACGCCTCGGGACGAGATGCGCATCGCCGTGACGTTCGGAGCGGTGGCCACCGCCATAGCTGGGCTAATGGCAGCGGGGCTCACCAGGAAGCTCCGCCCCGTGGTTGTGTGGGCGGTAGGGACCGGCATCACCGGCGTGCTGATGGCCGCGCTCTACCTTGGCTTTGGCGCGGTGCGCAACAGCGTGCTGTTGGCACTGGTCGTGGGCGTCGCCTCCACCGGTTTGGGTTTCTTGTTCGCGCTGCTGGCCGAACGGTCCCAGCTCCCCACACGGCGTCTGCTGGGGCCGATCTCGATCCTGCCGATTATCACTCCACCGTTTGTCCTGGGCCTGGCCATGGTCTACCTGTTCGGCCGGCAGGGGTTCGTCACGCACTCCGTGCTCGGGATGTCAACCACCGTCTTCTCCGGGCTGCTGGGGTTGTCAATCGCCCAGATCCTGGCATACACGCCGATCGCCTTCCTGCTGCTACAGGGCGTCGTGCGTGCAATGGACGTCGCTCTCGAGGAGGCCTCCGAGACCCTGGGGGCCTCCAACTGGTACACGCTGCGGACGATCATCTGGCCGCTGGCGCGGCCCGGCATTGCCAACGCTTTCCTGCTGACGGTGATCGAAAGCCTGGCCGACTTCGGCAACCCCGTCGTGATCGGCGGCGGCAAGCCCTACCTGGCGACAGAGGTGTTCTACGCGATCATCGGCCGCTACAACCCTAATGAGGCAGCTGTTTTCGGGGTTGTGCTGCTCAGCATGACGCTGACGATCTTCCTTATTCAGCGGTACTGGGTGGGCGAGCGGTTCTACGTGACGGTCACCGGCCGGCCCACCCATGCCACCCCGCGCAAGCTGCCCCCGGTCCTTGACTACGCCGTCACCGGCGTCTTCCTGGTCTGGGTGCTGCTGATCCTGCTGCTCTACGGCTCGATCTTCATCGGCAGCGTTACCAAGCTCTGGGGGTTTGACTACACTTTCACGCTCGCGCACGTGAAGGGGTTGTCCCCCTCGGGCTGGCACGTCTTCCGGACCACGGCCTCGCTGTCGCTGATCGCCGCGCTGCCCTCCACCGCGCTGGGATTCCTAATCGGCTACCTGGTCACGCGCTACTCGTTCCCGGGCCGGCGGGCGCTGGAGTTCTCCTCTATGCTCTCTTTCGCGGTGCCCGGCACCGTGATGGGGATCGGCTACATCCTGGCATTCAACCAAGGCACGCTACTGCTCACTGGAACCGAGCTGATCATAATCATGGCCTTTGTCTTCCGGAACATGCCGGTGGCGATCCGCTCCGGGGTGGCGGCGATCCACCAGATTGACCGCTCGCTGGAGGAGTGCTCGACGATGCTGCGGGCTGGTTCGGTGACGACGCTGCGGCGGGTGGTCGCTCCACTCGTTCAGGCGGCGCTGCTGTCCGGGCTCGTCTTTGCGTTCGTCCGGGCGATGACGGCCGTCAGCCAGGTGATCTTCCTGGTAACCCCCAAGGTGAACCTGAGCACGGCCTTGATCCTCGCGTACGTTGAGCACGGCAGCATGGGCAGGGCCGCGGCGCTCTCCTCGGTTCTGGTCATCTTCATGGCCGTGATGATCATAGCCATGTACTGGTTTACGACGCGGCTCGACGTGCGGGCAGGACGGGGAGCGCAGGCCAAGCCCTAGGAAGAAGAGGTGTAGACGGAGATGGCGGTACCAGCCACGCAACTCAAGCAGGTTCTGCATCAGGAAGCCTCCCCGGTCCGTTTCGACCGCGTCACCAAGCGTTTTGGGACCGTTCTGGCCGTGGACGACGCGACGCTTGAGGTCCCCGCCGGCAACCTGGTGACGCTGCTGGGGCCCTCGGGTTGCGGGAAGACAACGGCGCTACGGATGATCGCGGGTCTGGAGTGGCCGACCGAGGGTCGCGTCTACATCGGCGACGAGGACGTGACCCCGCTGCCCGCTGCCAACCGCAGCGTTACGATGGTGTTCCAGGCGTACGCCCTCTTCCCACACCTCACGGTCTTCGAGAACATCGCCTACGGCCTCCGGGTCATGCGCCGACCCCAGGAGGAGATCCGCCACCGCGTCGGCGAGGTGATGAGTCTGGTCGGCCTGCCGGGCCTGGAGCGTCGTGCGCCGGCCCAGCTCTCCGGCGGCCAGCAGCAGCGGGTGTCGCTGGCCAGGGCGCTCGTGATGCAGCCCAAGGTGCTGCTCTTCGACGAGCCGCTCTCCAACCTGGACGCCAAGCTCCGCAAGCGCGTCCGCGCCGACATCCGCATGCTGCAGCAGGACCTAGGGATTACCAGTATCTACGTCACTCACGACCAATCGGAGGCCCTGGCGATCTCCGACATCGTAGTGGTCATGAATCAAGGACGGATCGAGCAGATCGGGACTCCAACCGACCTGTACCGGCGGCCGGCCTCGCGGTTCGTCGCCGATTTCATCGGGGAGGCGAACCTGCTGCCCGCGGTTGTCGGGGACGGGACCGTGCGGGTGGGCAGTTACCGGATTCCCTACCATCAGCCCGGCGTGGCCCTGGGCGCGGCCACGCTCATGGTGCGGCCGGAGTCCGTTCAGGTCGCGGTCGGCGGAGAGGGTCTTCCCGGGCGGGTACAGACCGCGTTCTTCATGGGCACCTACGCCGACTACCTGATCGAGACCGAGGCAGGGGAGGTCATCGTGGCCGACCCGCAGAGCGTAGACCGGATGTACGCCGTGGGGACTGAAGTCAGGCTGCTGTTCTCGCCGTCGGCCCTCTACCTGCTGCCCTCGGGCGACTAGCCGCCGGTACGCCGCGCCACCCTTGCCATGTCCAGCCGCGCGTACGGCGACAGCGGCGGGCCTATCAGCGGCCTGGCGTAAGCCAGGAACGCGTCCGTCACGTCGTTGCCCTCCGGCGCTATGAACTCGTCCGGGACCTTTCGCTCGGCGTTGGCGACGCGCTCGAGCGGCGCCAGTCCGGTGGCCCACCGGTAGGGCTCCGACGACTCACGCACCAGCGTGACCATCGCCCCGTCCTGACCCTCGACCGCGTGGCGGACCGCGGCGCGGCCCACCTGGTACGCCTCATCGAGGTCAACGGGCGATGCCGCCAGCATTGACACCCGCTGGATCGTGCCGGGCTTGTCCCACCTCGCCTTGATGCCGAGTCCTTCGGCGACGATGTCGCAGAGCACGGCCGCGGCGCCGCCTAGCTGCTTGTGACCGAAGCGGTCCACGTCCACCGTCTTGCCGCTGGCCGAGAGGTACTCACCCCGCTCGTCCTTCAGCCCCTCACACACCGTTATGACCGCGTGGCCGAGCTGCTTGTGGACGCGTTCCACGTCGGCTAGGAACCGGTCCCGCACGAACGGCCGCTCCGGCAGGTAGATCAGGTGCGGCGCGGCATCGGCGTGGTCCCGCGCCAGCGCGGTGGCCGCGGTGATCCATCCGGTGTTGCGGCCCATGGTCTCGATGACCTTGATCGTGTCAACGACGCCGATTGCCTCGGTGTCGAGCCCGGCGTCGCGGACGGCCGTGGCCAGCCACCGGGCGACGCTGCCGTAACCCGGGCAGTGGTCGGTCTCGATCAGGTCGTTGTCAATCGTCTTGGGGACGCTCATCACGCGCAGCTTGTACCCCCGGTCGGCCGCCAGCCGTCCCAGGCGCCATGCGGTGTCGGCCGAGTCGTTGCCGCCGATGTAGACGAAGTAGCGAACCCCGTGGGCTTCGAGCACCCGCAGGAGTCTTTCGTAGTCGGCGTCGCGCAGCTTGTGCCGGCACGACCCCAGCGCCGCCGAGGGGGTGGAGCGCAGCCCGGCAATCGTGGCGGCGCTCTGGCGCCCCAGGTCTATCAGTTCCTCCCCCAGGAGCCCTTCGACGCCGTGCACCATCCCGTAGATCTCCTCGATCGCGTCGTGCTCCAGCGCCTCGAGGACCACGCCGGAGAGACTGCTGTTGATGACCGCCGTGGGCCCTCCGGACTGCCCGACAACCAGGTTTCCACGCAGGGGTTCCATGGCTGCGCCTCGCTAACCCACTAGCCGGGTGAAGAAGTCGGCGTCGCGATCGCGGGCCGCGGGCATGGCTGCTACCGCCCGCGCCGCGTCCCATCCCCTGTGCACGATCCCCGCCACCCCGTGCGCCACGGCCCGGGGATCGTCACGGCCCGGGAAGGTGACGTTGCGGCCCACCAGCGCCCCGCGGATCGTTGCGCCGGCGTGCATCCCGGCCGCGAACTCGGTGAAGATACCGGTGGGATCGCCCTTGGACTCTCCGCCCAGCATGAGGATGGGACAGGTGGTTGCCCGCGCGATCAGATCGTAGCGCTCACAGTAGGGGATCTTTAGCCAAGTCCCCATGGACGACTTGCCCATCCCCGACGCCACGCCGATAACCTTCACCAGCTCTGGGGCCGACTTGAGCATCTTGTACTTGCCCTCGCTCTTCGCCACGGCCAGGCATTCCAGGAACGCTGGGATGTTCAGGTCGTACAGCCGGTCGAGCGCCTTCACGCAGTAATCAATCGTCCATCCAGAGGCCGGTTCCGAGGGCTCCAATCGGAACATCAGCTTCGCGCCGTCGAGGCGCAACTCCGCGATGCGTTCGGGCGTGAAGGCGGTCATCCGGTCATCCATCTCGAACGCCGCCCCGGCGAGTCCTCCTCGGTTCATGCAGCCCAACAGCACCTTGTTGTCGAGGAACGAGGGGCCGCCCATCTCCCTGACCATGTGGTTGACGATGAACATCTCTTCCATGATGTCCGGGGTGGCCATCAGGCCGTCGGCGTCGGGCGCCGTGATCACCCGGAGGATCCTGCCCAGCAGACCCCACCGGTTGCCCATGGCGATTGGATCGTCCCCGACCCCGGCGACGTTGCGGGCCGGGTGATCCGCCGCCAGGATGACCAGCCGGCCGCCGGTGGTCAGTTGCGCGCGCTTCTGCCGCCGTTCGGCTTCCTGCTGCACGATCTCGGGCCGGGTGATCCGCAGTTCCGTGATGCGGTCGAACAGGCTCGCGGGGAAGAACTTCTCCGGCGAAAAGGTGTAGGAACCGATGTCGTATACTGCCGCTGACATTTCCATCCCTCCTGCTTGATGAACCCTGTTACCATTGCGGTTCTCGCGCGCGGTCGTCTTCCCCTGCCGTGGCCCACGCCATCTCACGGATGCAGTTGCCGGGAGCGAACGGGGCCGTATACTGTGAAGGGGAAACAGTCCGCCATTGGGGAGGTGCCATGCCGCGCTTTGCCGCAAACCTCACGTTCCTGTGGTCAGATCGTCCCTTCATTGCCCGCTTCGATGCCGCTGCCCGCGCCGGGTTCGGTGCGGTCGAGTACATGTTCCCCTATGCCGAGGACATAGACGCCATAGTCGGCGAGCTGCGCCGCCTGAAGCTCCGACAGTCGCTGTTCAACCTTCCTGCCGGGGACTGGGCCGCCGGCGAGCGCGGAATCGCGGTGGACCCGGGACGGCGCGGCGAGTTTCGGGAAGGCGTTCGCCTGGCCATTGAGGCCGCCCGCCGCCTAGGGTGCCCGCGCGTCAACTGCCTTGTGGGGAAGCAGATGGAGAGCGTGCCGCTGGCCGAGCAGTGGGCGTGCCTGGTTGACAACCTCAAGAGCGCGGCCGCGGCCTTCGAAGAGGTAGGGCTGGTCCTCCTGGCCGAGCCGGTCAACACCTTCGACATTCCCGGGTTCTTCCTGCGCACGACCTCCGAGGCGTTCCAGCTTCAGGAAGCGGTCGGCGCCGCCAACCTCAAGGTGCAGTTCGACGTCTACCATGCGCAGCGCATGGAGGGCAACCTGGCCCACACGCTTCGGAACAACATCGGCCGGATCGGCCACATCCAGGTCGCCGACTCCCCTGATCGCAACCAGCCAGGCACAGGAGAGATAAACTTCGGCTACCTCTTCCGCATCCTAGACCGCACCGACTACGCGGGCGATGTCGGGCTGGAGTATCGCCCGGTTGGCACCACCGATGAGTCGCTTGGCTGGATCGAGGCGCTGGGCTACACGCGCTCCTAGAGCGGGATCCGAGAAGGAGGCAACGCGATGGCAGAACGGATTGGATTCATCGGGCTGGGAATCATGGGCAAGCCGATGTCGCTCCACCTGCTCAAGGCCGGGTATCCCGTGGTAGTCCACGACCTCGGCCGCCCGGCGGTGGACGAGCTGGTGGCGGCAGGGGCCACCGACGGCGGATCACCGCGGGCGGTGGCACAGCAGAGCGACATCGTCATCACGATGCTTCCCGACTCCCCGGAGGTGCGCCAGGTCATCCTCGGGCCTGACGGGGTGATCGAGGGCGTGCGAGCAGGCCAGGCCGTTGTGGACATGAGCACCATCTCCCCGCTCACGAGCCGCGAGGTTGCCCAGGCCCTGGCGGTCAAGAGCGTGACCGCGCTCGATGCCCCGGTTAGCGGAGGGCAGAAAGGGGCCGTCGAGGCGACGCTCTCCATCATGGTGGGCGGGCCCAGCGCCACCTTCGAGCGGGTGCTGCCTATCTTCCAGGCGATGGGCAAGAACATCGTGCACATCGGTGAGGAGCCCGGCTCTGGCCAGGTAACCAAGACCTGCAATCAGATCGTCGTCGGCATCACGATAATGGCGGTTGCCGAGGCGCTGACTCTGGCCCGCAAGGCCGGCGTGGACGTGGCGAAGGTCCGCCAGGCGCTGTTGGGAGGATTCGCACAGAGCCGGATCCT
Organism: uncultured bacterium; assembly: GCA_964384245.1. Classification (GTDB taxonomy): domain Bacteria; phylum Sysuimicrobiota; class Sysuimicrobiia; order Sysuimicrobiales; family Humicultoraceae; genus VGFA01. The sequence continues at coordinate 13,963 of CAYLKW010000015.1, read as the reverse complement.
CGACCTCCACGGGCAGCGGATCATTGACCGCAACTTCGCGCCGGGCTTCCGCATCAAGCTTCACCAGAAGGATCTGGGGATCGCGATGGCCTCAGGCAAGGCCTACGGTGTGCCCCTTCTCACGACCGGGCTGGTGCACGAGGTGTTGGGATCGCTCGTGGCGCAGGGACACCAGGATCTCGATCATTCCGGGATCGCCAGGTTCGTCGAGTCGCTGGCAGGCCTGGAGGACTAGCCGCCCTCGCGCAGGGCGGCCGGGCAGGCCGCCCGCCATTCGACCACGGTTCAGGTTAACGGCCAGGAAGTGCCCTGGAGACGCGCGCCACACGTACGCGGAGTTGTCCATCAAGCACAGGAGCAAGCGGGTCTCCCGCTAGAAGCAGCCATTCGACCAGCCTGGAGGCCTCTTCCAGTGCGGCGAGCGCTTGGTGGGGCTTCCGGAGCCTATGCTGGTAAACCTTCGCCGTTTCAACAAGCGCCCGCGCGTGCCAGATCCCTCTCCCCCGGACCTCGCGTTGCCATAGGGCGAGGAGTTCTTCCCAGCGCGCGCCACGGCGCAGCAGCCGGGCCACCCGCGAAGCGATGCGCCAGCGCGCGGCGGGTTCCTCCTCGGCGGACAGCGCGTAGCGCAGCGCACCCTCGGCATCGGCCTCGCGCTCGGCCCGCAGCCGTAACACGCCCAGACCCTCCCAGTCCACCGGCGGTGGAGGATCCACACCGTCTTCCACCCACCGGCGCACCTTCCGGCGCAGGTGCAAAAGGCAGAGAACGTCGTGGCGGTTGTGCTCGAAAACCGGCTCCAGCGACGCGGTATCTCCGGTGCGCAGGTAGTCGAGGTAGAGTCCTGGGATCTGGGCCGCGTCAACGTCATCCACGCGGTCAATGCCAAGCGCCTGCCGCTCGATCACCGAGAGCCGGTAGGTGCCCAGCGGCCGGTGCCACAACCTGCGCGCCGCGCCGATCAGGTCGTGATGCTCGGGAGGAGCCTCCAGCGGCGTCCGGTTGACGATCCCCCGCGCCTCCAGGATCGGCCAGTCGAACCTCCGGCCGTTGAATGTAACGAGCGTCTCCGCCGCGGCCAGGCGCTCGCGCAGCGCCTCCAGCATGGCGGCCTCGCCGGAGAGACGACGCAGGAAGTACTGCTCGATGACCATCTCGCCGTCCGCAACAAAGGCCAGGCCCACCAGGAACGGCGTGGTGCCGGTGCCACCCGCAAGGCCCGTGGTCTCGGTGTCGAGATACAGGGCGCTCGCATCCGCCGGATGCGGCTGCTCCCGGCCGAAAAACTCGCCGGCGTCGCGCCTGTTGCGGCGGATCTCGAAGGCCGACCCGTCCCACCCGGCCGTCCGCGCCGCTGGCGCCCGGGCGACGGTTCCCAGCATTGCCAGCCTACTGGCGAGCGTCTGGGATGAGCCGGGCATCCAGGATCTCCAGCGCGAGGGCCTTGCCGGTGCTACCTACTTCCAACACCGGCCCAACGCACGATGGGCAGCCGGAGTCGCACGGGCACGCCGCGATCAGGTCGCGGGCAGCGACCATCACCTGGTGGTGCATCCGGTAGAGCCGCTCCGCGAAGCCGACCCCGCCCGGGAAGGCATCATAGAGGAAGACCGTCGGCCGGTCGGTGTGCGGCGAGTGCACCTCGTAGGTGCGACCGAGGTCGCGCGGATCACACATTAGGAACAGCGCGGCGACGTGCGCCAGGGAATGAGAGAGGCCTATCAATAGTCCCTGCAGTTCGTGCTGGGGGACTGGTAGTTCGGGGAGCGCTAGCCAGTAGGCCGTGGTGTGCAGCGTGGATTCAGGCAGGTGGATCGGGCCCCAGCCGACGTTCTCGTGTTGCTCGAGCGTCATCTTCTTGAAGATCGTGGGCCGGTAGGTAACCACAACCTCGCCGTGGGCCGGGCCGCCGCGCACCATTGCGGCCTGGGGCCGGCCCGGGGCAAACTCTGTCAGCACCCGGATGTCAACCGCGATCTGGGCGGTGGTGTAGTAGTCCACCTCCACGCGGTGGACGTACGCCTTTCGTTCTTCCCACTCGAGCCGGTCCACGTGGTATTGCTGGCCCAGGTGCAGGTAGATCGCATCCTCGTGCACGAGGCCAGGAGCGCTGGCCAGGTCCACCTCGCCCACGACCCGGGGCGCGGGATCGGTGGTGTCAATGATCACCACGTTCTCGGTCGAGGCGCTGCGCAGCGAGATGTCCTGGGCTGGATACGCGTCGGCCACGTAGTGCCAGCGGTCGTCTTCCCGGTGGACGATCCGCTGCTTCTCCAAGTAGTCCAGGACCTCGGGCAGCGTGCTCGGCCCGAACCGCTCGCCGCTCTCTATCGGCAGCTCGAACACCGCGCAGCGTACGTGGCTGGTCAGGATGTAGAGGTTGTCAGGGTTCACCAGCCCGGCCTCCGGCGACTGTCCGAAGAAGTACTCGGGATGCCGCACGATGTACTGATCGAGTGGGTCGCTGGTGGCGATCAGGATTGCCGCGGATAGGTCCTGCGTGCGGCCTGCGCGTCCGGCCTGCTGCCAGGTCGAGGCCACCGTGCCAGGATACCCGACCAGCAGCGCCGCCTGCAGGCGGCCGATGTCAATGCCGAGCTCCAGCGCATTGGTGGCGGCGACCGCCAGCACGGTTCCATCTCTGAGCCCCTTCTCGATGGCCCGCCGCTCGGACGGCAGGTAGCCCGCGCGATAGCCGGCGACGCGTTCCGCCGGGATCTGGTGGCTGGATGCGACCGCCTGGAACCGGGTGGTCAAGAGTTCGGAGGCACGGCGGCTGCGCGCGAACGCGATCAGCGGGATCCGGTTGCGGATGAACTCACCGGCCATCCTGCCGGCCTCGGAGAGCGCGTCCCGGCGGATGCCCATCTCGCGGTTGATCACCGGCGGGTTGTAGAACGCTATCACCTTGGGGCCCGAGGGCGCGCCGTTGTCGTCCACCAGCGCAACCTCTTCTTCCAGCAGGCGCTCGGCCAGCTCCTTCGGGTTGCCGATCGTGGCCGAGGTGAAGATCACCTGAGGCTCGCTGCCGTAGAACCGGCAGATGCGCCGCAGCCGCCGCAGCACGTTGGCAACGTGGCTGCCGAACACCCCGCGGTAGGTGTGCAGCTCGTCCACAACGACGTAGCGGAGGTTCTCGAACAGCCGCAGCCACTTGGTGTGGTGCGGCAGAATCGCCGCGTGCAGCATGTCGGGGTTCGTCACGACAACGTGCCCGGCGGTTCGGATTGCCCGCCGCGCCGCGCCAGGCGTATCGCCGTCGTAGGTGGCGGCCTTGATGTCCGCCTCCAGCGCGCGGACCAGGGTTTGCAGCTCGTCCACCTGGTCCATCGAGAGGGCCTTGGTGGGAAACAGGTAGAGCGCACGGGTCTGGGGGGCGGCCAACAACGCGTTGAGGACCGGCAGGTTATAGCAGAGCGTCTTGCCCGATGCAGTCGGCGTGACGACGACCATGTGCCGTCCTGATCGGGCGATCTCGAAAGCCCGAGCCTGGTGCGTGTAGAGCTCCTCGATGCCCACGCGCCGAAGCGCCGAAGCCAACCGGCCATCCACGTCAGTGGGGATCGGCTCGTACCGGCCCGGCCGTTCCGGAACCTGATGCCAGGCGGTGATGTGCCGGGCCCACCCAGGTTCGGTTTGCAGCGCGGCCAGGATCTGCTCGAGTGTCATTCCGTCACCATGGGTACGAACATAGGTTCGACACCCGGGGAGCCAGCCTCCTCCTGTTCGGGGAGGCCATGTGGGGGCAGGTGGGACTAGACTCGTGCGGCGCGGATCAGGCCCAGGGTCACGAGGGCGAGGAAGGCCACGCCGGTCAGGGCTACCAAGACTCCCATCTGGCTGAGGGCCCGCAGCGCCAGGATCCATCCTACGGCAAGGCCGACCAGGCTGATCACCAATCCGTTGATGGTCGAGGTCATCTCATCTCCAGATGCGGCGCAGTTACACGGGTTATTCCCCCAGATCCCCGGGTTCAGTCGTGTGGGTGACAGAATCACCGGGTTATTGACAACGACAACCCTCCGGGCTAGTATGGCTCCTAAGTCTTGCAGCACGGTGTGGGTTTCGGTTTCCGTGCGGCTCGCGAGGGAGTGCGCCTAGGGTTCCGCGGTCCTACCCGGTCCGGCCTGGTCCAAGCGGCGCAGACGGCACAACGCCGTTACACCTTCAGGATAGAAGCCTGAGGGATAGGTTCCTCACCGGTACCTATCGCTCGGGCTTTGTCATATCCGTACAGCGCGCGATGAGGGGAAGCAATAGGCGGTTTCGCGGAGAAGAGCGAGCCGGATCTGGTGTGAGCCGGTCTTCGTGCCCGCCGAATCTCGTCCCTGAGCCGCGGATCTGAACCAGAGTAAGATCCGCCGTCCGCCCACGATACGGGATCGAGGGCCCCCCGGTGAAGTGCCGGCGGGGAACTAAGGTGGTACCGCGGGAGCATCCGCCCTTAGGATGTCTCCCGCGTTGCGTTCTCGGCGCTGATGAGAGAGTGGGGCGCCGGATCGGCAGGACTGGGGGGGATCGCATGGCGCGGCAGGCAACGGCTCCATCAACACAACCAAAACAACGCCGGGCACCGCGTGCCGGGACGATTAACGGGGCGCAAGCACTGGTTGAGGCCCTTCGCCGCGAAGGTGTGGAGATCATCTTCGGCGTGCCAGGCGGCGCCTCGCTTCCGATTTACGACGCGCTCTACGATGCCGCTTCGCTGCGGCACGTCCTGGTCCGCCACGAGCAGGTGGCCGTCCACGCCGCGGTCGGGTACGCAAGGGCGTCGGGTCGCGTGGGCGTCTGCACCGCGACCTCCGGGCCGGGAGCCACGAACCTGGTTACCGGCATCACCGACGCCATCATGGACTCGGTGCCGATCGTGGTGGTAACAGCGCAAGTTCCACGCGCGGTCATAGGCAACGACGCCTTTCAGGAAGCAGACGTGACCGGCATCACGATGCCGATCACCAAGTTCAACTCGCTCCTGATGAGCGCCGCCGAGATCCCCCACGCCGTGCACCAGGCGTTCTACCTGGCGAGGACGGGGAGGCCGGGCCCGGTGCTCGTGGATATCCCGCGGGACGTGTTGCAGGAAGCGTGCGTGCCCGAGTTCACCGACGAGGTCTCGATTCCCGGGTATCGCCCCGTTCTCGACGGCGCCCCAAATCAAATCGCGGCAGCGGTGAAGGCGCTGGCAGAGGCCGAGCGACCGGTCATCTGCGCAGGCGGCGGGGTCATCGGCTCGAACGCCAGCCCTGAGCTGACGGCGCTGGTGGAGGCAACTGGGATCCCGGTGGTGCTGACGTTGATGGGCAAGGGTGCGCTGGATGAACTTCACCCGCGATGCCTGGGGATGCTGGGTATGCACGGCAGCGCCTACGCGAACTGGGCGGTCAACGATGCGGACGTGCTCCTGGTGGTGGGTGCCCGGCTCGACGACCGGGTCACCGGCAGGCTCAAGGACTTCGCGCCCCGCGCGCGGATCATCCACGTGGACGTTGACCCGGCGGAGATCGGCAAGAACAAGCCGGCTCACATCCCGATCGTGGGCGATGCGAAACGGGTGCTGGCCGTGATGGCGGCACAGGCCCGGGCTCCCCAGATCGAATCCTGGTGGCGTCAGATCACGGAGTGGCGCGAGCGCCGCCCGTTTCGGTACCACCAGAACGGTGACCGCATCAGCGGCCAATACGTCTGTGATCTGCTCAGCAAGGTCACGGGCGGCCGCGCGGTTGCAACGACCGACGTCGGGCAGCACCAGATGTGGATGGCGCAGTGGTACCGTCCGCGAGAGCCGAGACACTTCATCACTTCCGGCGGCTTGGGAGTGATGGGCTTCGGTTTCCCGGCGGCGATGGGCGCGAAGTTCGCCTGTCCCGACAAAGCGGTGGTGGCCGTCGTGGGCGACGGCGGCTTCCAGATGACCGTTCAGGACCTGGCGACCGCGGTCGAACACGGAGTGAGCCTGCCCATCATCGTGCTTAACAACGGGGCGCTGGGGATGGTTAAGCAGTGGCAGTCCATGTTCTACGGGGGGCGCTTCTCGTCGTCGCTGCTGCGCAACCCGGACTTCGCCAAGGTGGCGGAGGCCTTCGGTGCGCGCGGGATCCGGGTCGAGCGGCCCGAGCAAGTTGAGGGGGCCCTGCGAGCCGCCTTGGAGACCCAGGGCGTTCCGTGCGTGGTGGACGTGATTTGCGATCCGGACGAGAACGTCCTGCCGATGATCCCTTCCGGGCAATCCGTTGCGGAGATAATCCTCGATGAGTGAGCCTCATTCGGCGACGATCTCGGTACTGGTCCGGAACGCGCCCGGTGTGCTGGTGCGCGTCGCGGGCCTGATCCGGCGGCGTGGGGTCAACATCCACAGTCTGTCGGTTGGGCCGACCGAGGACCCTTCGGTCTCCCGCATGACGATCGTGGTTGACACGGCTCCCGAGCGCACGGAGTTGTTTGCCAAGCAGCTACGCAAGCTGGTCGAGGTGCTGCGCGCGACCGCCATTGACGGTACGCCCTCGGTGGACCGGGAACTGGCCCTCATAAAGGTCAACGTCACGCCGGGCACGCGCATGGAGATCATGGAGATCGCCAGCGTGTTCCGCGCCAACGTCGTGGACCTGACGGACCGGACCATGACCATCGAGGTCACCGGCCGCTCCGAGAAGGTGGATGCGATTCTGACGTTACTGACCAGGCATGGCATCCGTGAGATGGCCCGTACCGGTCAGGTGACGCTCGTGAGGGGTCCACAGAACACCTGAGGTACCCATGTCGCGCCCATGACGCAGTCAGGGGCGCACGGAGGGAGAAGAGCGATGGCCACAGTGTATTCCGAACGCGATGGTGACCTCCGACCGCTTGAGGGCAAGACGGTGGCGGTCCTGGGATACGGCAGCCAGGGCCACGCGCAGGCCCGGAACCTGCGTGACTCTGGGGTCGGGGTCGTCGTGGGGTTGCGCCCTGGAAGCCCCTCGTGGGCGAGGGCCATCTCCGACGGTTTCACCGTGAGGTCCACCGCCGAGGCGGCAGCGGGGGGCGATGTGGTACAGGTGCTGATCCCGGATGAGTTGCAGTCCGCCGCCTACCAGGAGGCGATCGCGCCTTCGCTTAGGCCCGGAAAGGCGCTGGCGTTCTCTCACGGGTTCAACGTCCACTTCGGGCAGATCGTTCCGCCGGCCGATGTGGACGTATTCATGATCGCTCCCAAGAGCCCAGGGCACCTGCTGCGGCGCGTCTTCACCGAGGGGCGAGGCGTGCCGGCGCTGCTGGCGATCCACCAGGACGCCACCGGCGGCGCCAAGGCGCTGGCGCTGGCCTACGCGGCCGGAATCGGCAGCCTGCGGGCCGGCGTGGTGGAAACCACCTTCAAGGAAGAGACGGAGACAGATCTGTTCGGAGAGCAGGCCGTGCTCTGCGGAGGGGTGACCTCGCTGGTTGCCGCGGGCTACGAAATCCTGGTCGGCGCAGGGTACCAGCCGGAGATCGCCTACTTCGAGTGCCTGCACGAGCTCAAGCTCATCGTGGACCTAATGTACGAGGGCGGGATGGGGCGGATGCGTTACTCGGTCAGCAACACGGCCGAGTTCGGCGACTACACGCGCGGCCCTCGCGTGGTCTCCGAGGCGGTGCGCGCCGAGATGCGGGAGATCCTCAAGGAGATCCAGTCCGGCGCGTTCGCCCGGGAGTGGATCCTGGAGAACCAGGCAGGCAGGCCTGTGTTCACGGCCCTGGCCCGCCAGGCCAGGGAGCACCCGATTGAGGACGTGGGGAGACGGCTGCGGGCGATGATGTCCTGGCTCGCGCCGGGAGGTTCCTGATGGACGACGTCGTTCGCATCTTCGACACCACGCTGCGTGACGGCGAGCAGTCGCCGGGTTTCTCCATGACGCCGGCCGAGAAGCTGGAGCTAGCCCGGCAGTTGGAGGCGCTGCGCGTGGACGTCATCGAGGCAGGATTCCCGGTGGCGTCGCCCGGCGACCAGGACGCCGTCCGAACCGTGGCCAGGGAGGTGCGTGGGAGCACCATCGCCGCACTGGCCCGCGCCAATCCACGGGACGTGGAAGCAGCGGTCGAGGCGTTGCGTCAGGCCGCCAGGCCGCGGGTCCACGTCTTCATCGCCACCTCGCCCATACACATGGCGCACAAGCTGCGGCTGACGCCCGACGAGGTCGTGGAGGCCGCCACCGCCGCGGTGCGGCTGGCGCGGCGCTTCACCGACGACGTAGAGTTCTCAGCCGAGGATGCCAGCCGCTCCGAGGTCGAGTTCCTGTGCCGCGTCTTCGACGCCGTCATCCGATCCGGCGCCACGGTGATCAACGTTCCGGACACCGTCGGGTACACCACACCGCATGAGTACGCCGCTCTGATCAAGTCCCTGCGGGAGCGCGTGAAGGACAGCGACCGCGTGACCTGGAGCGTTCACTGTCACGACGATCTGGGCCTGGCAGTTGCCAACTCGCTGGCCGCGGTGGCCGCAGGCGCCCGGCAGGTCGAGTGCACGATCAACGGAATCGGTGAGCGCGCGGGCAACGCAGCCCTGGAGGAGGTCGTCATGGCGCTGCGCACCCGGCGCGACGCCTACGGCGCCCACACCGGCATTGACACCACCCGGTTGCACCGCACGAGCCGCCTGCTTACCGCGGTCACAGGCGTGGCGGTGCAACCCAACAAGGCCGTTGTGGGAGAGAACGCCTTTGCCCACGAGGCAGGTATCCACCAGCACGGCGTGCTGGTCAACCGGACGACCTACGAGATCATGCGCCCCGAGGACGTCGGGTTGCCGAAGAACCGGTTGGTGATGGGCAAGCACTCGGGCCGTCATGCTTTCCGCAAGGCGCTGGAAGATCAGGGGGTACGGCTCGACGATCCCGCCCTGGACCGCACGTTCGCGCGCTTCAAGGCGCTGGCCGACAGGAAGAAGCAGGTGGCAATCGAGGACATCCTGGCCCTGGTGGACGAGGAGGTCCGCGCCGCGCCGGCACGCTATGTTCTGGGGTCGTTCCACGTGATCACGGGAACCGGTGTACCACCGACCGCCACGGTAACGCTCGAAAGCGAAGGTGGCCCTGCGACCGCGTCGGCCTCGGGCGATGGCCCGGTGGACGCGCTGTGCGCAGCGGTCAACGCCATGACCGGGTTGCAGGCGCAGCTTGTTGGCTACGGGATCCGGGCAGTAACCGGGGGTACGGACGCGCTGGGCGAGGTGACCGCGCGCGTCCGGGAAGGCGAGACGGTGGTCGTGGGCCGGGCCAGCAGCACCGACGTGCTGGAGGGTAGCGTGCGGGCGTACCTGGACGCGGTCAACCGGCTGGTGGCGGCACGCGACGCAACGAGGGCAGGTGATCCGGCATGGGCATGACCCTGACCGAGAAGATCCTCGCGGCGCACGCAGGTGTGGAGCGCGTTCTCCCTGGGGAACTCATCGAGGCCCGCGTGGACTTCTGCTTTGCCAACGACATCACCGCGCCGCTGGCGTTCCGGGAGTTCGAGCGCATCGGCCTGTCCGCCGTCTTTGATCGAGAGCGGGTGGCGCTGGTCCCGGATCATTACGCGCCAAGCAAGGACATCGCCTCAGCCGAACAGTGTAAGACCATGCGCGAGTTTGCGCGCAAGTACGACGTCGTCCACTACTACGAGGTCGGACGGGCGGGGATAGGACACGTGATGCTGGCCGAGATGGGGCTCGTGCTCCCGGGCGAGGTCTTCGTCGGCGCCGACTCGCACACGTGCACGCACGGCGCGCTCGGTGCTTTCTCGACCGGGGTGGGCTCGTCGGATCTGGCCGCGGTCATGGCCACCGGCCGGCTCTGGTTCCGGGTGCCAGAGACAATGCGGTTCATGTTCCGTGGCCGTCCCGCGCCGTGGGTAACCGGCAAGGACTTGGTGCTGCACGTCATCGGCGACATCGGCGTGGACGGCGCGCGCTACCGCGCCATGGAGTTTACCGGTGAGGCCCTGGGGCACATGACCATGGACGAACGGTTCAGCATCACCAACATGGCCATCGAGGCGGGCGCAAAGAACGGCATCATGGAGCCGGACGCGGCCGTGCTCGATTGGGTTACCCCGCGCGCCCAGCGGCCGTTCACCCCCGTCTTCGCTGATCCCGACGCCGAATACGCCGCGGTGCGCGAGTACGATACCACCCACATCGAGCCCGTGGTCGCGGTCCCCTCGTCGCCGGGAATCGTGGTGCCGGTGGGCTTTGCCGCCGGCGTACCGGTGGACCAGTGCTTCATCGGCACCTGCACCAACGGTCGGATGGAGGATCTTCGCGTGGCGGCCCGGATTCTGGCAGGGCGCGCGGTGCACCCCCAGACCCGATTGCTGGTGATCCCGGCGACGCCGGCGATCTACCGACAGGCGATGGAGGAGGGCCTGGTTCGGGTCTTCCTGGACGCCGGTGCGGTCGTGAGCGCGCCTACTTGCGGCCCGTGCATCGGTGGTCACATGGGCGTGCTGGCCTCGGGCGAGGTGTGCGTTAGCACATCGTCCCGCAACTTCGTGGGCCGCATGGGACACCGGGACAGCAAGGTCTACCTCTCGGGTCCGGCGGTGGCCGCGGCCACCGCGGTGATGGGCAAACTGGCGCATCCGGACGAGGTGCTCTCATGATCTTCAGCGGCACGGCGTGGAAGGTCGGCCACCACGTGGACACCGACGCAATAATCCCGGCGCGCCATCTCGTGACCACCGATCCGGAGGTGCTGGCCCGACACTGCTTCGAGGACCTGGACCCTACCCTGGCGGAGAAGATACGGTCCGGCGACGTTCTGGTCGCCGGGGAGAACTTCGGTCAGGGATCATCGCGTGAGCACGCGCCGATTGCGATAAGGGCGGCGGGGATATCCTGCGTGGTGGCCCGCTCGTACGCGCGCATCTTCTACCGCAATGCCTTTAACATCGGCCTGCCGCTGCTGGAGTGCCCGGACCTACACGCCGCCACCGAGAGCGGGGACCGTCTCAGCGTGGACAACGAGACCGGGCGGATCATCAACGAGACGCGCGGCACCACGCACACCGCGGCGCCCCTACCGGAGTTCATGCGGCAGTTGATCGCCGCAGGCGGAATCATCGAGTACGTGCGCCGACAGGTGGCAGATCGGAAGGCGGGCGCGTGAACCGCGTTACAATCTACGATACGACGCTGCGCGACGGTGCCCAGGCCGCGGGCGTGGCGTTTTCGGTTGAGGACAAGCTTCGCATCGCACGCCGGTTGGACGACCTCGGGTTCGACTACGTGGAGGGCGGCTGGCCCGGCAGCAACCCCAAGGACATGGCCTTCTTCGAGCGGGCCCGCGCGTTGCCGTGGCATCACGCCAGGATCGCGGCGTTTGGCAGCACGCGCCGCGCCTCGACGCGCGCCCAGGACGATCCCAACCTCCGGGTCTTGATCGATGCGGGGACCCCCACGGTGACCATTTTCGGGAAGTCCTGGGATCTGCACGTCCGCTGTGGCCTGCGCACCTCGCTCGAAGAGAACCTGGCAATGATCGGTGAGTCCGTGGCCCACCTGCGCGCCGCGGGCCGTGAGGTGATCTACGACGCCGAGCACTTCTTCGACGGCTTGAAGGCCGACCGTGACTACGCTCTGGCCACGCTCCGGACGGCGCGGGCGGCCGGCGCCGGCTGCCTGGTGCTGTGCGACACGAACGGCGGCGGCCTGCCGGCGGAGATCCAGGAGGGCGTGCGGCTGGTGCTGCGCGATATCGGCGGCCCGGTTGGCATTCACGCGCACAACGACGGGGATCTGGCGGTGGCCAACACCCTGGCCGCCGTAGGGGCCGGCTGCGTCCACGCGCAGGGCACGATCAACGGCTACGGCGAGCGTAGCGGCAACGCCAACCTGTGTTCCGTGGTCCCGGGCCTCCGCCTCAAGATGGGCCTACGCGCGCTGGCCCCAGAGGCGCTGGCGCGCCTCACCGAGACGAGCCGGCTGGTCGCCGAACTGGCGAACATGGCTCCCAACGACTACCAGCCCTATGTCGGAGCGAACGCGTTTGCGCACAAGGGCGGCGTGCACGCCAGCGCGGTGATAATTGACCCAGTGATGTACGAGCACATTGCGCCCGACCTGGTCGGCAACGGGCGGCGTGTGGTGGTCAGCGACCTCTCCGGCCGCGCCACGCTGCTCCACAAGGCCAGCGAGATTGGCCTTCGCCTCGACCGGTCACGACCCGAGGTGCAGGCGGCCCTCGATGACCTCAAGCGGCTCGAGCAGGAAGGGTACCAGTTCGAGGGCGCCGAGGCCTCGTTCGAGCTGCTGCTGCGCCGCGCCGTGATGGGCCACGAGCCGGGGTTTGAGATCAAGGCGTTCCACATCGCGGTGGATCACGCCACCGACGAGTGCACTTCCCGGGCAATCGTACGCGTCTCGGTGCACGGTCAGGAGGCCGGCTCCTCTGCCGAGGGCAACGGGCCGGTCCACGCCTTGGACCGGGCGCTCCGGGCTGCGCTGGAGCGGTTTCACCCAGAGCTCGCGCGCGTGCGACTGGTGGACTACAAGGTTCGGGTTCTGGACGCGGATGCGGCCACCGCCGCCCGCGTGCGCGTGCTGATCACCTCTACCGACGGCCACCGGCACTGGGGGACCGTGGGCGTATCCGAGAACGTCGTGCTGGCCAGCGCCATCGCCCTGGCCAGCAGCCTGGAGTACGCGCTGCTGGTCGCCGCGCCTCGACCGGCCGGGCTCTAGGGGCATGGGGGCGCAGGTGCAGGCGCGCATCGTAGTCCTCCAAGGGGACGGTATAGGCCCCGAGGTCACCGCGGAGGCAGTCAAGGTCCTGTGCGCGGTCGCGACCGCGCGCGGGCATGTTCTTTCATTTGAAGAAGCCCCCTTCGGCGCGGCCGCGCTGAGCGCCGGCCTGCCGCCCCTCCCGGCTGCGACGCTCGAAGCGTGCCGCCGCGCGGACGCGGTCCTGTTGGGCGCGGTGGGCGGCCCGGAGTGGGACGGTCTGCCGCCCGACCGCCGGCCTGAAGCCGGGTTGCTCGCCCTGCGCCGGGAGCTGCGGCTGTACGCCAACCTGCGCCCGATTCGTGCATTTGGCGGGGTCGCCGCCGCGTCGCCGCTCCGGCCCGAGACGCTGGAGAGAACCGACTTCCTGATCGTCCGAGAGGCAACCGGCGGGCTCTACTTTGGCGAGCCCCGCGGCCGGACCACCACGGACGGACAGCGGGCGGCCGTTGACACGCTCGTCTACTGCGAGGAGGAGATCCGCCGCGTCGCCCGGGTGGCGTTTGAGGCCGCTACGTTGCGTCGCGGCCGCGTCACCTCGGTGGACAAGGCCAACGTGCTGCACTCCTCGCAGCTCTGGCGCGAGGTGGTGAGCGAGGTGGCCCGGGACTACCCTGAGGTGACGCTCGACCACATGCTCGTGGACAACGCCGCCATGCAAATGGTGCGGAGGCCAACGGTGTTCGACGTGTTGGTCATGGAGAACATGTTCGGTGACATCCTGAGCGATCTGGGCGCCGGGCTGGTCGGCTCGCTGGGCCTCCTGCCCTCGGCCAGCCTGGGCGCGACCGGACCATCGCTCTACGAGCCGGTGCACGGCACCGCGCCGGACATCGCGGGTCGCGGGCTTGCCAATCCGGCCGGCGCCATCCTGAGCGCGGCGCTGTTGCTCCGGCATGCGCTTCACCTACCCGAGGAAGCTGCCCTGGTCGAGGCGGCCGTAGAGCGCGCTCTGGCAGGCGGGGACAGGACGGCCGACCTGGCCGGCGGCGGCCCAGCGCTATCCACGGCCGCGTTCGGCGACCGCGTCGTGGCGCTGCTGGCCTAGCCACCGGGATCGCCGCAAGCGGTTCCACGTCTAGGGCCGGCAGGCTGCGGGCACAGCCCTCACGAAGATCTCACCATACAGCCCGACGCTGACGCTTTCGCTGCGGGTTGATCCGTAAGCATCGCACGCTCGAGCGCAGGCGGGTCCGTACGGCGCGTTGACAGGTACTGGAGGCAAGCATAGAATGGCTTCTGGCG
>CAYLKW010000014.1:17331-23086 GCA_964384245.1 uncultured bacterium | reverse complement strand
CCCACAGCCATTATGTGCACACCCCGGACGCCCGGTATCTCGCGCACGGCGTCAATGAGCTCCACGGCGATGGCCATCCCCTCGGCCTTGGGATCGGGCGCGTCCTCCATGCGGGAGACGATGGCGTCGGGCACGACCACGCCTGACACGTAGTCCCGCATGTACCGGGCCGTGCCGACCGACTTCAGGGGTACGATTCCGGCCATGATGGCAACCTGCTCGTGGAGCCCCCGCGCCCTCACCTGGGCCATCCAGCGCCCAAAGATCTCCAGGTCGAAAACGGCCTGCGTCTGGATGAAATTGGCGCCTGCGCGCGCCTTCTTCGCCAGGCGGACGACTCGATACGGCAGCGGGTCGGCGAATGGGTTGGCCGCGGCGCCGATGAACATCGGGATGTCTCCGGTGAACTCGTCGCCGCCCTGGAATCTGCGCGTGTCCCGCATGCCTGCCAGCACCTGGATAAGCTGGATGGAGTCGAGATCGAAAACGTTCTTGGCGCCTGGGTGGTTGCCGAACTGCTGGTGGTCTCCGCTCAGGCACAGGAAGTTCCGCACCCCTGCTCCGGCGGCGCCCAGGACGTCCGACTGCAGGGCCAGACGGTTCCGGTCGCGGCACGTCATCTGCATCACCGGATCCAGGCCCATCCGGCGCAGGTGGATGGCGCAGGCCAGGCTGGACATGCGCACGATGGCGGTCTGATTGTCGGTCAGGTTCACGGCGTCGCAACAGTGCCGGAGGATCTCTGCCTTGCGCTCCACCACGCCCAGGTTGGTGCCTTTGGGCGGACCCAACTCGGCGGTCACGGCGAACCGCCCGGCGGCCAGCACCGCTTCCAGATTACTGCCGGCGGGCATGGCCCTTACACCTCCTCCCCGACCAAATCGCGCAGGTCGGGCCGCACGATCCGGCGCGGTCCGCCGGAGTGGCTCGCCTTCCAGTCCCGAATCGGAATGATCTCCTCCAGTTGCTCGACTCTGCCCTGCTGCGTCAGACGGTCGTAGATCAACACCCAGGCGCAGGGGTTGTCCACCGAGATCTCACAGTGTCCGTCCTGGGCGCCCCCGCAGGGACCGTTCAAGAGGCTCTTGGCGCACCGGGCCACTGGACATATCCCGCCCGTCCTGTGCAGGAGGCAGTCGCCGCAGGCCATGCAGCGCTCACCCCAGATCCCCGGCGCCTCGGTGAGTCCCATGAAGGCGGTGTTGAGCCCTGGCAGCGCCACCACGCCGGGGTAGCGTTCCCCGATGCCCTGCACGCCCACACCGCACCCCAGCGACAGCACCGCCTCGGCCCGGCCTACCGCCTCGCCGACCTGGTCCAGGAACTCCCACTCGCACTGCCGTTGAACCACGGCTTCCTCGATTCCGATCTCCTCGCCCAGTACCAACCGCAGCGATGTGGAGAGGAGCCCAACTTCCTTCTCGCCACCCGCAAAGCAGACGGTGGTGCACGTCCCGCAGCCAAGCACCAGAAGGCGGCGGAACCCGCGCACCATCTGGCGGATCTCCTCCAGGGGCTTCTGTTGCGCAACGATCACGGCTGCACCACCTTCCTCATCCGGCTAGCGCCGCCATCATTGGCCGGACCTCCACCAGATGCTGTTCGAACCCCAGGCGGCGCGGGCTGGCTCCCAGCGCCAGCGCGGTCAGTTGAGTGAAGAACACTACCGGAAGCAGCCGTTCGAAGCCAGCCCTGGTCGCCGCGGCGCCCTGGAGCAGATCCAGGTTGAGCTGGCACAGTGGACACGCGGTGGCGATGCAGTCGGCGCCCGCGCGATGCGCCTGCACCAGAATGCGCTCGACGAGATCCCCTGCCACCTCGGGCGCGGTGGCGGCCAGGCTGGCGCCGCAGCACCAGGTCCTGCCCTGCCAGTCGGCTACCTCGGCGCCGCAGGCCCCTAGCACGCGCTCCATGATGCCCGGGTTCTCCGGGTCGTCTATGCCGCCGGACCTGGGTATCCGCACCAGCAGGCAGCCGTAGTAGCATGCCACCCTGAGCCCCTTCAGCGGACGTCGGACCCGTCCGGAAAGGTTGGCCTCTTCCAGAACCGAAAGCAGGTGACGCACCCTGACCTGACCGTGGTAGGCCACGCCTGCTTCCAGAGCGGCTCGTGCCATGCTATCCGAGGTACTGAGATCGTGTTCTGCTTGCACCATCCGGTGGTGACAGGCGGCGCACGCGGTCAGCACATCTGCCCCCATGGCCTCGGCGATCGCGAGGTTGCGGGCAGGCAGCAGGACCGCCAGTTCCGGGTCAACGAAGTGGGCCGAGCTGGCACCGCAGCAGTTCCAGTCGGTCAGGTCCTTCACCTGAAGCCCCAGCGCATGCAGCGTCTCTCGCACGGAAGCCAGGTAGGCGGCTCCGGTACTGAGCAGCGAGCACCCAGGGTAGAGCGCGAGCGGCTTCTGCCCCATCGCCTGCATCACCGCCCACCCCTCTGCGCGATGGCCCTGAACAGGCGGCGCACCTCGCGTTGCCGCCGGACGGTATGGGGCCACAGTGCCAGCCTGCCGTGCCGCATCAGGGCCAGGCCCGTGGACAGATCCTGTAGCAGCCGGCCCTGCTGCAGGCTGTACCCGGCCGAAAGCAACCCCTCGTGGGCGCGGCCGAACATCCACACGGTGCGCAGGAACCACCGGTGAAACCTCTGGATGTCCTTCCTGGGAACCGGCCTGCCCGTGGTCAGGGATGCCTGGCGCACCGCGTCCATCACCCGCGCCACGTCTATTCCGTTCGGGCACCGGACGGCACAGGTCTCGCAGGCGACGCAGAGGTACGGCGCGGTGGCCTGCAGCACCCGCTCTCGGAGTCCAAGCTGAACCGCCTTCATCAGACGGCTCGGCAGCAAGTCCATCGCCGAAGCCAGGGGGCAGCTCCCGGTGCAGATCCCGCAGCCGAAGCAGAGCCCCACACGCTCTCCGCTGGCCGCCTCTATGGCCAGCGGCCAGGCCGGGTCCCTCTGGACCGGCTGCGCCGGCGCCTCACGCGGTTGCATGCGCCGCCACCTCTTCCGAGACCTCGGTATCGCACGGCACGTTGAGTAGCTGGTAGAGCCCGTGCCAGTCAACCGGAGCCAGCGACGCCACATGGATGGCGCCGGGATCCAGGCCCAGCTCCCCTGCCAGCGCGGAGGCACGCTCCACCATCCTGCGGGCCGAGGTGGGCCCCACCAGGTGCTCGCAACTTCGGTCGTAGCAGCCGCAGAGCAGGACCCGGCCGGCTCCCGCCGCCAGCGGCCGCACGCAGTGCACGGGCTCCAGCCGGCCCAGGCAGGGCACGGGAACCACGAGCACCGCTGCCGGGTAGGACAGGCGCAGTCTGCCCAGCGCCTGAAGGGCTGGCACCGCCGAGTTCGCGCAGGCGAAAACGACCGTGGGCCGACCGCCAAGGGGCGGCCCATCCATCAGAGCATCCATCTCAGCCAGGAGCCGGCGGTTGGGGCTCTCCGTGATCTGGATCGCGCCGGCAGGACAGGCGGCCGCGCACACCCCGCACCCCTGGCAGGCAGTGGGCAGCACCCGCATGGTCTGACCCATGGCGGTGGTCACGGCCTGGTGAGGACAGACGCGCAGACACGTCAGGCAGAAGGCGCACCGCTCGGTGTCCACCGAGGCCCGAGCAGAAACCGCGATCGTACCGGGCGCGGCCACCGAAAGCGCGGCCATTGCCGCAGCCTCTCCCTGGCGAACTGCCTGGTCGGCGGTGGACGGGCCGCGGGCCGGTCCGATAACGAAGACACCGCTGCGTTCGGTTGCAACGGGCTCCAGAAGAGCGCGCTCCCTGGGCGCCCAGCCTCCCTTGCGGGGGACCACGCCGAGCACCTCTGCCAGACCCCGCGTCCCCTCCTGCTCAGCGGTGGCGCCGCTCACGAGCACGTCAACGGTCTCGGTGATGAGTCCCAGGCCGGGTACGTCCAACGTGATGGTCCACCCGCCGCTTGTCTCAACCAGTGCCAGAGGCCCGGCTTCCATCCGGAGAAAAGAGACCCCTGAGCCGCGCGCCTCCCTGTAGAGCTCCTCCAGCCCGCGCCCGGCGACTCCCATGTCGCGAAAGAGCACAACCACGCGGCACCCGCGGTCCCGCACCAGGTGTAGGGCCGCAGAGAGCGTTGACTCGGCAACCGAAGGACAGGGATCGCCCTCCAGCATGAAGGCCACCCTCTGGCCGGATTGGGCCACGGGCGGGCTCACGGGGGCGTGGCCTGCTGCGATCACGGCGCCCACCGCCAGACACTCGACGCCCTGATCGGTTCGGATCCTTGCCTCGAACTCGCCGGCCTGCCCCTCAAGCCGCTCCAGCTTCCCCGTGACCTGAACTGCCTCGCAGCCCAGTTCATTGAGACGGGCGGCCGCTGCCAGGGAACCC
The DNA here is from genome assembly GCA_964384245.1 of uncultured bacterium. GTDB lineage: Bacteria > Sysuimicrobiota > Sysuimicrobiia > Sysuimicrobiales > Humicultoraceae > VGFA01. Next base: position 18,721 of record CAYLKW010000014.1, on the reverse strand, counting down.
GGGCCGGTTCCGACGACGAGCACCCGCCCGGAGGGCCTTACCTCGGCCTCAGGTGCCGGAGGCATGCCCTCTTTGATGCCGGCCGCGGCCGAGGCCACCATCCTGAGGGCCTTGGCAGTGGCCTGATCCGGTCGGGCATGAACCCAGGCACACCCTTCCCGCAGATCCACCAGGCTGGTGCGGTGCCCTGCGACTCCTGCGGCGCGGGCCACCTCGGCTACCGCCTGCACCGCCGCAGGGATCCCGCAGGCCGCCACCACCAGACTGCCGGCCGCGGTCTCGCGAAGCCATGACGCCGCGCGCGCGCGTCCCGCGGGCAGACAGAGATCGGGGCTGACCAGCGCCGACACAAAGCCCGATGACGCGGCGATGCGCTCGATGTCGAGGCGGCCACACAGCGTGCCGCCGCAGGTGCAGACCGCCAGGGCCGTCCCAGAACCGTTCACTACAGGCCCTCCAGAACCCTGAGGGCGGCGCCCGCGGCCCTCAGGCCCTCACCAACGGCCTCCGGGATGCTGACCGGGCCCCCACAGGCGCCCGCGGCCACGATCCCTGGCGGAAGGTCGGACACGAAGCCGCCCGCTGACGACCGCACGCCCGCAGCAGAAGCGGGAGCATCCATGCCCACCGCCAGCACCACCAGGTCGAACAGCTCCTGGCGCCTGGTAGCCGTGGACACATCCTCGTACGTCAAGAGCAGGCCCCCTGGCTCCGAAAGGACATCCGCTGGGATGCCGCGCACCAGACGAATCTCCGGAGGCAGGTCATCGAAGAGGCGGGCGATCCCCGGTGCGCACCGCTGCAGGTCCATGAAGAAGAGCGTGACCCCCAGGCCCGGGAGTTCGCGCACCATGCGGCTGGCCAGGCGCAGCGCGGTGGGGCAGCAGACCTGCGAGCACCAGCCCCTGCCAGCAGCCAGGTCACGGGAGCCCACGCAGTGCACCACGGCCACGCGCCGGTTGTCGGGCATCAAGCGCGATAGGTATCCCATGCCGTGCTGCCACAATCCCCGCTCCAGATCCACGGTTGTGATCACGCCCGGGTGACGGCCATAGCCGAACTGGCCCTTGCGAGCCGCCGGATATGGCTCGAACCCGGTGGCGAGCACCACCACGCCCGCCTGCATCGTCTCCTCGCTTGGGGCATCGTCCAGCAGCACGGCGCCGAATGGGCACGCGTCGCGGCAGATTGCGCATTCCTCGCCCCTGGCGCGCAGGCACGCTTCCTGGTCCAGGACATAGGCCAGGGGCAGCGCCTGGGGATGCGGCTGGGCAATCGCGGCGACCGGGCACGCCTCGGCGCACAGGCCGCACCCGGTGCAGCGCGACAGGTCCACGCCCCTGGGCCTGCGGGCCAGGCGAACGGCGAAGCTGCCTGGCCCACCCTCGAT
>CAYLKW010000014.1:0-17231 GCA_964384245.1 uncultured bacterium | reverse complement strand
CGCCCCTGGGCCTGCGGGCCAGGCGAACGGCGAAGCTGCCTGGCCCACCCTCGATCCCCAGCACCCGCGTGTCCACCCGCAGGGTTATGCCTTCGCCTGGCTGCACGACCCTGGAGGCCCGGGCAGCCAGACACACCCCGCAAAGGCTGCAATCGGTCCCGGCCTTGCAGGCATAGCAGGCCGCCCATCCGCCGACCACCGGCCCCTGCTCGGCCAACAGCACAGGAATCCCCCTGGCAGCCAGGGCCTGCGCTGCCGTCAAACCAGCGGGTCCGGCCCCCACCACGAGCGCGGTGCGGGCATGGGTCAGAACAGCCCCACCACCTTCCCGGTTTCCAGGTCAATGTCCACCTTGGTGGCCGCCGGGGTCTTGGGTAGGCCCGGCATGGTGCGCATCTGTCCGCAGAGTGGATAGAGGAACCCGGCGCCTACCGAGGCGCGGATGTCGCGTACGGTCACGCGGAAGTTACTCGGCCGGTTCTTGAGCGCCGGATTGTCGGATAGCGACAGGTGCGATTTGGCCATTGCGATCGGCAGATGGTCGTAGCCCAGCTTGGTGTAGAGTTTGAGCTTGGCCTCGGCGGCCGGCTCGAAGTCCACCCCGTCGGCGCCGTAGATCTTGGTGGCTATGGTCTCGATCTTCTCGCGGATGGGCATCTCCAGCGAGTATAGGAACTCCATCTTGCTGGTGCCTTGCGCGGCCTTGACCACTGCCTTGGCCAGTTCCAGCGCGCCCTCACCGCCCCGGGCATGGTGATCGCTGGTCACGGCGTCCACTGCTCCTGCGGCCAGAGAGGCCTTGCGGACCGTCTCGATCTCGCGTTCGGTGTCGGTGGGGAACAGGTTGATGGCCACGACCACAGGCAGGCCGTGCAGCCGCATGTTCTCGATGTGCTTCTGGAGGTTCTCGCAGCCCCGCGCGACCGCCTCGACGTTCTCGCTGACCAGCTCGGGCGGCAGCGGCCGGCCGGGAACCACGCGGCCCACTCCTCCGTGCATCTTCAGGGCCCGGATCGTCGCCACCACGACCGCGGCGTTGAGCTTCAGCCCGCTGTACCGGCACTTCACATTGATCATCTTCTCGGCGCCAATGTCCGCACCGAACCCGCTCTCGGTCACGACGTAGTCCGCCAGCTTGAGGGCGATCTTGTCCGCCACAATGGAGTTGTTGCCGTGGGCGATGTTGGCGAACGGCCCGGCGTGCACGATGACCGGGGTGTTCTCCAGGGTCTGGATCAACGTCGGCATCAAGGCGTCCTTGAGCAGCACCGCCATGGCGCCCGCAGCCTTGAGGTCCTCGGCGGTCACCGGGTTGCCGTCCTCGTTGGTTCCGATAACGATCCGGCCCAAGCGGGCCCGCAGGTCGCGCATGTCGCTGGCCAGCGCCAGGATCGCCATGACCTCGGACGCCACGGTGATGTCGAACCCGGTCGCCCGGGGCCGACCGTCATCCTTCGTGCCCAGTCCAATGACGATGTTGCGCAGCGCCCGGTCGCTGATGTCCACCACGCGCGGCCAGGTGATCGAGTAGGGGTCAATGCGTAGCTCGTTGCCCTGCGAGATGTGATTGTCAATCATCGCCGCGAGCAGGTTGTGTGCGACGCCAACCGCATGGATGTCACCCGTGAAGTGCAGGTTGAAGTCCTCCATGGGGATCGCCTGCGAATAGCCCCCGCCGGCGGCGCCGCCCTTGATGCCGAATGTGGGCCCCATCGAGGGCTGGCGGAGGGCGTTGATGGTCTTGTGGCCCAGCTTGTTGAGTGCCATCCCCAGGCCGACCGCGGTCGTGGTCTTGCCTTCGCCCAGCGGCGTGGGGGTGATGGCGGTAACCATGATGTACTTGCCGCTGGGCCGGTCGGCCAGGCGTTCCATCACGTCTAGGTGGATCTTGGCCTTGTACTTCCCGTACATGTCGAGGTCGTCCTCGGTCAGTCCAATGCGCTTCGTGATCTCCAGCACTGGAAGGAGCTTGGCCTCCTGGGCAATGTCGAGGTCGCTCTTGATCTTGCTGCTCATGCGGTTACCTCCTCGGTGGGTGCTTTGACGTCTTCTCGCACAACCTGCCGCGGCCGGCCGACCGCGGCTTCTGACCAGTCCTTGGGTTCCATGATGGCGCGGAGGGACTCCAACTCCCCCAATGCCCGAAGCCGGTTGAATATGAGCAACCACGCGCAGTCCACAGCCGCGTCCACCTCGCACTTCCCGTCGCGGTATCCCCCGCAGGGACCGTTGAGCAACCCCTTCGAGCAGCGCGCGATCGGGCAGATGCCGCCGGTGCGGTCGAGAACGCACTCGCCGCAGCCACGGCACCGCTCGGCCCACACACCGGGCTGGAGCGTGATCCCCATGAACTTGGTGTCCAGGAGCGGGAAGATGCGGCGATGGGGAAACGCCTCCGCCATCAACTGCACCCCGCACCCGCACCCCATCGAGAACACCGCCTCGGCTGCCTCCACCTGGGAAGCCAGCGGCAGGAGGAACTCCTGGTCGCACTGGCGGTGCACCGTGGCCTCGGCGATCTCGATGGGTGCGCCCTGCACACCTCGGGCCATCCGGGCCAGCGAGCTGAGGACTGAAACCTCACGCTCCCCACCGGCGAGGCAGACCGACACGCAGCTCGCGCAGCCGACCACCAGCACCCGCTGGTACGGCGCCATCATCTTGAGAACGGTCTCCAGGGATTTCTGCTCGGCTACGATCATGGCGCCCTCCTATCTCGCCTGCAGCACGGGAGCGGCGGCCAGGTGGGCGAGCACCGGGCCGGCCACGTGGAACGAGCCCGTCACGCAGACCACGTCCTCAGGGGAAACGGCGTCGAGCGCGCACTCGAGCGCATCCACCGGGTCCTCGACGATGCGGATGTCGGCAACGCCCGGGCAGAACGCGATGGCCACGTCAGCAGGCGGCAGCGCCCGGTCGTCGTCGGCCCTGGTAGCGATCACGACCGAGGCCCGAGGGGCGATGATGCGGGCGATGCCTACCAGGTCCTTGTTGCCTAGCACCCCGATCACCAACGCGACACGGCGTCCAGGGAAGACCTCGTCCAGCACGTTGCGCAGCGCCTGAAACGAGACGGCGTTGTGGGCCACGTCCACGATCAGGGTGGGGCAGCAGTGACGGACCACCTCGATCCGGGCAGGCCAGCGCAGGCCGGCAAGGCCTGCCCGCACCGCCGCCTCGGAGACCACAAACCCCGCGGCTTCCACCCCCTCAACCGCCCCGACGGCCGTAGCGGCGTTGAGGGCCTGATGCCGCCCTAGTAGGGGCACTACCAGGTCCCGGTAGGAGCGGCGTTGCCCGCACACGGTGACGCGGATCCCTCCCAGGCTGGACCGCAGCGTCCGGTAGCGGATCTCACGGCCCACCCTGGTTAGCGTGGCGCCCTTGGATGCGGCTGCCTCTTCGATCACCTCGGACGCCGCTGCCGGCTGGGGCACGGTGACGGCCCGGCCGGTCGGTCGGATGATGCCGGTATCCTCCTCTGCGATGCGGCGAAGGCTGTTGCCCAGCAGATCGGTGTGGTCGTACCCCACGGTGGTGATTACCGAGACTATCGGATTCACCACGTTGGTAGCGTCCAGGCGCCCTCCGATGCCGACCTCGACGACGGCGAGATCCACCGCCCGGCGCGCGAAGTACATGAACGCGATCGCGGCCGAGGCCTCGAAGTAGGTCGGGGGCCAACCCGGCCCGCCCTCTCCCCGGGCGATCGCATCGCGCACCTCGCCGACGAAGGCGGACAGCTCTTCCGGCGGTATCAACTCCCCGTTGATCCGCATTCGCTCGCGGAAGTCCACCAGGTGCGGCTTGGTGTAGAGGCCCACCCGGTAACCGGCGGCCTGTACCATGGAGGCGATCATCGCCGCGGTGGAGCCCTTGCCCTTCGTCCCCGCAACGAGCACCGCCGGGAACTTCCCTTCCGGGTTGCCGAGCAGGCCGCAGAGATGCCGCATGCGGTCCATCTTGATGGGCGAGTACGGCGCCGGCTGAGAGGGCCGGCCGGCGATCAGCCCGTTGAGGTAGGCAAGCGACTCTTCGATGTTCATCCCCACACCCGAAGGCTAGGCCGTCCGCACTTGAAGGTAGTTGTCACAGTAGATCTCCCTGTTGAGGAGCACGCTGGCCGTTCGCAACACGTCCATCAGCTCCTGGTCCAGCGGGTCCAGGATGGCCGCGTCCAGACCCATGGCCATGGCCATCGTCAGGAACGTCCGGTTGATCAGCCCGCGGTTGGGCGCACCCTGGGAGACGTTGCTCAGCCCCACGACGATGTGCGGCGTAGGTTCGCACAGCGCCAGGAACGACGGGATCGCGTTCAGGGCCTCGGGCCCCTGCGCCTGCACGGCGCTGACCGGCAGCACGATGGGGTCGAGATAGAGCCGGTCGGTCGACAGGCCTGCCTCCATGGCGCGGGCCACGATCGTCAGCGCGATCTCGGCCCGTGCCTCGGCGTTGCGCGGGATGCCGCGCTCGTCAATGGTCAGCGCGATCAACCCGGCGTTGAACTGCACCGCCAGCGGGAGCAGCGCGTCGAGCTTCTCCGCGGCGCCCGTCGTGGAGTTTATTACGGCGCGGCCCCGGCAGGCGCGCAGCCCCGCTTCAATCACCGCCGGCTTGGGGCTGTCCAGTGAGAGCGTCACTTCCACAGCGTCCTGGACGGTCTGCACCAGCCAGGCCATGACCTCGGCCGGGTCATCCCCGGTCGGACCGGTGTTGAGGTCCAGGGCGCTGGCCCCGGCGCTCACCTGCCTCCTGGCCAGGTCGGCAATCGCGGCCGCATCGCGGTCCCGGATCGCGCGGGCCACCGACCGGAACATCCCATTGATCCGCTCACCTATTATGAACATCTGCTTCCTCCTATGCGGTCGCAGCGGCCGCGCTCAGATCGGCGATTGCCCGCCTGGCCGCGGCTGCCGCTTCAGGATGCAATAGCACAAGGATGTCAGCCCCGGCGTGCAGGAAGGAGGTTGCGGTGATTGCCTCCCAGGCCGGTCCGCGCCTCGCCTCCGAACCCCACACAGGCTGCGCGGCCTCCGGCAACCTCGCCTCCTTGGCCTTCCAGGATTCCTCGCCCGAGAGCGTGAGCATCGGCTGCGCCAGCATCTTGTCGCCCTGCAGGCCGGCTATGCGAATCCGCTCCATGATCGAGTACTCGTACTCCAGCCCGTAGCCCAGCGACGCGTTCCCCGGATGGAGCACGATCCGGTCAGGGGAGATCCCCATCTCGGTTATGAGGATGCTGAGCTGCTTCTGGATGTTGACGTCAATCGGCGATTCGGCCAGGACCGAGTGGCCGTCTGCCAGGCAGGAAACCACCAGCGTCTTGTAGTTCTCGGGAGTGGCCACACCCACCAGGCACCGCTCTCCTTTGGTTGCCTCGGTGACGCGCGGCCAGACCTCGTTGTCCTTGTCGGCGTGGCCGCAGCCCAGGATAATCAGCGGCACGGGCACGGCTTCCAGCACCGACCGCACGGTGGCGACAGCCGCATCCGGCGAGGCGTCCTCCCAGTCGGGATGGGGACTGTTGAGGCGCAGGCAGATCAGTTCTGCCCCGTAGGCCTCAACGCACTTGCGCGCCCAATCCGCGGGCGAGCCGATGACGTCACCCAGTTGCGACTTGAGGGCCTCGGGCCAGTCCTGAGGCACGGCGTCCATGACCTCCATCGCCACCACGGGGCGGTTGGGGCTGGGGGCATCCCCAGGAAGGAACGGCAGCGCGGCGTGCCCGCCCACGGTCACGGTACGGGCGCGCGTTCCGCCCTCCGAAGCCGTGGCGCCGATCGTGACGGTGAAGATCTTGCCCGGCCAGGTCTCTCGCACCAGCTCAACGGTCACTTGATCACCCCTCCTTGCGTGTGCGGTTGGCGGCAGCCACCAGCCGCCGGGTCGTTAGCTCTGCTAGCGCGGTCACCACCTCGGCATCCAGGTATCCCTGGACCGAGGCGTCGAACACCACCGAGGCGCTGGGTGCAAACTCCTCATCGCCTCTCCACATCAGGTAGGCCACCGGCACCCGAGGGAGCGCCGGGATGCACACCGAGAAATCACCCTGGTCGAGCGGCTCGCCGTCCAGTTCCCGGCCTGCCTCCATCAGCAGCGACGGCTCTGGACCGAAGACCCTCAGGATCGGCGCCATGACCCGGCCGCGAAACGAAGCCAGGTATCCCGCTCCGCCGGGAAGCTGCTCGAACGATATCCACCGGCCCTCGCGAGGGCTGCCGGTGGACTCCAGCAAGTAGAGCAGCAGGAGAATGCCCACGTTCACCTCGGCGGGCTGGCCATCGGCGTCCAGCACCAACCCCTCCGGGTAGGCAACCGTGTAGTCGCGGCCGATGCAGCGCAGCCCGATCCGGTTCGGGCCGAGCAGCGTTGCGCCGCTGCGCGCAACGAGCGGGCCGAGGGCGTGCGCGCCTATCTTGGCGCGCAGCCCGTCGTAGGTTCCCTGATAGACGCTCATCCTCGCACCACCGCCAGCGGACCCACCGCCGTCAGGATCTCCGTCACCGCCCGCGCAGCCGGGGATTCATCGGGAAGGTCCAGCAGGGGCCGTCCTTCCAGTTCGTAGGCGGCCACCAGCGGGTCCTCGGGCACCACCCCGGCCACGCGGATGCCGCCCTCGCCGAAGACGCGATCCACGGCTGCGGGAACCCCGGATGCCCGGTTGATCACCAGCGCGATCTCCTTGACCGAAAGGGCGAGTTCTCGCACGAGGTCCTGGATGCGTCGCGCCGCCTTCACCCCGGCCATGCTGGGGTCGCTCACGATCAGCAGCAGCCCGACGTCGCGCGTGGTCCGCCGGCTGAGGTGCTCCATCCCTGCCTCGTTGTCCATCACCACGAAGGGGTAGCTGCCCATCAGCCGGTCCAGGTGATCACGCAGCAGGTGGTTGGCCGCGCAGTAGCATCCTGCGCCTTCCGGCCTTCCCATGACGATCAGGTCAACGCCCTTACCCTCGGCCAGGCAGTCCTCGAGGTGATACTCGAGGTAGGTCGTCCGCGGGAGGTTGTCGGGCACGTCGCGCATTCCCCGCGTCTCGTGCAGAACGTCGGAGATCGCCCGGTCCGGCCGCAGCCCCAGCGCGGCGTCGAGGTTGGTGTTGGGATCCGCGTCCACAGCCAGGATCGGGGTCCTCCCCATACGGCGCAGGGACCGAACGACGAGCCCGGCCGTGGTGGTCTTGCCCGTTCCACCCTTGCCAGCCACCGCCACCACAAACGGCATCTTCACGCCCTCCTCAGTCCTGCCTGCCCAGTTGCGCGCACGCGCGGGGGAACCGGGCGCAGTCGGTGTGCGGGAGGAACGTGGCGGAGACGTACTCCTCCATGAATCCCGTGTCGGTGCTAAGCTCCCGGTAGGTCATCTTCTGTGCGACCAGAGCGGCCCGGCGCCATGTCTCCTGGGAGAGCAGGGCCATCTTGGCGCCCGCCACGGACCCGTTGCCGATGAAGGTCACCCGTTCCACGGGCACGTCGGGAAGGAGGCCGATGAGGATGGCCTTGGTGATGTCCAGGTAGGTCCCAAAACCACCCGCGACGTAGATGCGTTGAATGTCGCGGATGTCAATGCCCAGCCGCCGGGTAAGAAGCGCGCCGCCGGCGTAGACCGCGGCCTTTGCCCTCAAGAGGTTTTCGATGTCCGCCGAGGTGAGAACGATGTCACGGCCAGAGGCGCTCTCTCCCGCCGGCACGACCACCGCCTCGAGGCCGTCCGGGCCCTGGCGGACCATCGGCGCGTCGGGCCGCAACCGGCCTGCGCGGTCCAGGTAATCCGCGAGCAGCAGTTCCGCCAGGAGGTCAACCAGACCTGAGCCACAGATGCCCCGGGGCCTGCCGCCCCCAATGGTGGACCAGGAAATCCCTCCGTCAGGGGTGATCGTGGCGCGCTGCACCGCTCCCAGCGCCGCACGCATCCCCCAGGTGATGCCGCCTCCCTCGAACGCCGGGCCTGCCGAGCACGCGCAGCACACCAGGAAGTCGCGGTTCCCAACTACCGTCTCGCCGTTGGTTCCCACGTCAATGAGCATGGAGAGCTCATCGGTGCCATCCATCCCCGCGGCCAGCACGTCAGCGGTGATGTCCCCGCCGACATAGCTGCTGACCCCGGGCATCCAGGCCACCGTTGCGTGGTGGTTCACGCGCAGCCCCACCTCTCCGGCGCGGTAGGCCGGGGGCATGGAGATCACCGGGATGTAGGGCTCCCGGCGTATCTCCGCCGGAGGAAGCCCAAAGAAGAGGTGCAGCATGGTGGTGTTGCCCGCCAGCACAGCGCCGACGATGTCGTCCCGGGCCACGCCATGCGCCTGCGCGAGCCCGCCGATCAGGACGTTGGTGACGCCCAGCGCAGCGTCCCTCAGCCGTTCAAGTCCCCCGGGCTCGCCGGCGTGGATGATGCGTGAGATAACGTCGTCCCCATAGGTTGCCTGCCGGTTGAGCGCGGCCGCCGCGCCCAGCGTGCTCCCGGTCGCCAGGTCCACCAGGTGCGCCACGATCGTCGTGGTGCCCACGTCCACCGCCGCGCCGTACAGCCCGGAAGTGGCGGTACCGGGCCTCAGCGCGACGAGCTCGTGCGCACCGTTCGTGCGCGCGAGCACCGCGTTAACCTCCCAGTTGGCGTCGCGCAGCACCTGCGGCGCCGTGCGGAGGACATCGAGGGGAACCACGAGATCCTGGACGCCGCCGGCCCGGCGCAGCTCACGGGTCAGGCGTTGGAGGTCGCTCAGGCAGTCATGAATGGTTGGCTGCGGCAGTTGCAGGGGAAGGGCAAACACCAAAGGATCCCGAGGGGCCAGGGCGGCAGCATCTGGCCGTTCGCCCGCGGCCTCCTCGGGAATCGGCACAAACGGGCCGTTTCGCTCCGCCCCGGTCAGGATCTGCTCGCCTTCGAGCCGGGAGAGCTCCGGGACGTCCACGGTGACATCGCCGGATATGCGACTCAGGCAGGCCAGGATCTCCCCCCCGCCAGGGACTCTGCCACCCTCGTCCACCTCTGCCGCGCCGGCAACGACCCGAACCTGGCACCTCCCACAGATGCCGCGCCCGCCGCAGACGCTGTTCAGCGCGATCCCAGCCGCGAAGGCCGCGTCCAGGAGGGTCTGCCCCGCCTCGGCCACGACGGTCCGCGCATCCGGTTGGAACGTGACGGTCGGTCCGGGCACTACTCCACCACTTCCTCACGTGCCCTCAACTGCTGGCCGCGGCGCTCGCCTGCTTCCACTGCGTGCGCATGAAGGCCGGAATGCCGGCGGACTCGCGCGGCCCCACCAGGATCTGCCAGCCACAGAGCTCCTCCAGCTTGCCACTGAGGGCAGCGATCCCGCCGGGAATCACGATGCGACGGTGACCGACACGCTCGGCAACCTGCGACTCCCCGATCGCCTTGGCAATGGATTCCGCGTTGAACTTGTCCGCGGCCCAGGCGGTCATCACGGACATGCCTTCGGTGTTCACCACGACCAGCCATGCCGGGGTGCGACTGGCCTCGGTATCGGCTTCCACGGTGAAGTAGGTCAGCGAGAAGTTAGTCGTCACCAGCACCGGCGAGGCCTCGTCAGGCGCCCCGACCGTGTGGATCCCGGCCTCCACCTGGATCGGCTTCTGCGGATCGGTGTAGATGTTCTGGCGAGCGGTAACCAGCGCCAGCGCCTGCCAGGGCTCCAATTCGTCGGTCACGACCAGGGCCGCGTACTTGCAGACGTACGCGGCCGCCTGCGCCACATGATCCAGCGCCTCGCCCGCAGTGGCGAACGCCATGGCCGGATATCCCAGTGGCCGGAAGGTCTTGCGCAGAGCCAGGCGCCGGATCTGCGTCAGGTCCTGCAGCGTTGCGGCCGGCGTCCTCGCGCCGCTGTCAACGACCAGGTCGGTGACGCCGAAGGCGGCGATGCGCGCCGTCAGGTCGGCCAGCTCGTCGAGGTTCTTCCCCCGCACCGCGAGCGGGCAGCCGCAACTCTTGGCGAGCTGCGCCATCGCTTCCCAGTTCTCTGCGGTCGCGGCGTAGAGCAGAGGGCGGTGTTGCTTGACGGCCGACGCGGCCGCGCTCAACGCGTCAATCGAGGAACTCACGAGGACCAGCGCAAGACCCATCTCGGCCGCCAACGCCGCTGCGGACGCGAACCGCTCGGGCTCCCCGGTGGCGTCCTCGAGCGCCACTAGCTCGACGCGCACGTACTGACCGACACGGTCGAACTGGAGCGCCTTGACCCGCTCAAAGGCCGCGCGCAACTCCTCCGGAGAGCGATTGGTGCGGATCCTCACGGCAACGGCCGTCGGATGGTAGAACGTCTCCTCGTGCCGGAACAGCACCGTCTCCTTCCCCATGACGATGCATTGCTCCGCGGGCCCGACGCTGACCAGCCGGATGGGCGGCGCCGCCGCGCCTGCCAGCGTGGCCTTGGCATCGTCGCTGGCGTACGGGCAGGCGTCAATGGCCACCTTCTTGGTGGCGAGCTGCATGGCGAACGCCAGGCAGGTGGGAAACGCGCACTCCCCGCAGTTCGTCTTGGGCAGGATCTTGTAGATGTCAAGCGCTGTCAGCGGCATGATCTCTCATCCCCCTAGAGCAACGCTGGCATCCGGAGTGCCGGGTGGCCCACTCGCTCCAGATGCGCCACGAGCTCTTCGACCGACGTGGCCACGGTCTCATCGGCGATCTTGTCCACAAAGCCTTCGTCGCCGATGTCCTTGGCCCGGACCGCGAGCTTCTCGCGAAGGGCGTCCTTCAACTCCTTGGGCATCCACACCAGGCGTTGCAGCCCGCCGTCGGCCGGGATGAACTTGCGGCTGGCCATGTACAGGCGCCCAACCCCCAGGAAGCCCGGGGTCTGAACGCCTCCACCGACCATGCCCGCCAACGTGCTGAAGGTCATACCCAGCGGTGTGAGGCCAGCAAACTCCCGGTTGACGATGATGACACCGTTCGCCTCGGGCACCAGGCCCATGATGCACTCGAAACACCCGCACGACGTCATCGGCGAGTGAATCATCGAGTAGAGACTAACCTGCTCGACCGTCTTGTTGGTCTTGTTGTAGACGAAGGCGTTGATGCCCTCGTACATTCCAAGGTTGGCGTCCAGGCACGCGCCCTTCTCGATCGGCTGGTTGGGACCCGCGGAGTTGATCTCGTAGCTGGCCTTCCCGTCGAGCCAGTTGTAGGCCCCACACAGCCCCAACCGCTCGGGCGAGATTACGCAGACGTGGTTGGGCGCGTAGGACTGGCACAGGGTGCAGGAGTAGAAGACGTCCACCGTCTCATCGGTCATGCCCGCAACGCGCGCGTCGCGCTCGTCCCAGACCTTGCGGGCTTCCTCGATGATCTGCGAAACCTGCTCAGCCTCCGAGTAGATTGTGACCGCGACCTTGTCCACCAGCGCCGGAAACTCCTCCAGGTACTTGGCGTGAAGGATCTCGCCGAAGTGCCGGAGCCGGAACCCGGCGGCCACCGCATCCTTGCTGACCCTGATCCAGGGCATGTCGCGCTGGCCGATGTGCATCACGCCCATGGCCCCGTTGATGAGCCGGTGAATCTGCCGTTCCAGGATTGGCTCAAAATCCTTCTGGAGCTTGCGGCCGGCGACATCAATCAGGATGCCGAGCGGCATCACCCCGCCGGGCTCAACCGTGTCCAGATCGGGCCCGACCACATCAATCCGCCCGTCCTCGACCTCGTGCAGCTCCCGCCCGCGCAGGAACTCGAACGCAGGCGAGACCTGGCGGCCGAACTCCACGTGGAGCTGCTCCTTGCGCACGCGTTCGCCCTCGAACGCCGCGCTGTAGGAGACCGGGATCGGAATCTTGGTGATCTTGAGCTTCAGCCCCCGGACCTCCACCGCCTTGGCTACCAAGCGATCGTGCGGGACGTTGCTCACCACGTGCTCGTAGGTGCAGATGCCGGTGGCGAGGATCTGGGGGATGTCGGTGTCCGCGATGACGGGAAAACCGAAGTTGATGGCCCCCGCGGCAGTGGCGTACTTCTCGTCGTCAACCTCACCCAGGGCGAGTACAAAGGCGGACACCCGCTCCTTGTTGTAGAGCAGGATCTGCCTCCCGCGGGCCAGGTCGCCTGGGGCGATGCCGCCGAACGTCATGGCTGCACGGGCCGCGAAGTTCAAAGCGAGGACGGCCGCGCTGGTTTCCTTACCGTAGGGCACCAGGTAGGTGTCCCAGCTCATCTCGACGCCGGCCTCGGCCAACTGCTCGGCCATGCTGCGCCCGTTGGTGCTGCTGGCCAGGAAGACCAGGATGTTGCGCTCCTGCAACTCGCGGGCCAGTTTGACCGCGGCCTCGGTGGTCGGCATGGCGCCAACGCACGCGGCGAACCCGGGCATCCGGCCGTCCACCAGCTTGATACCCTGGGTGCGCAGGATCGCGTCGTCGGTAAACCCCAGGTAGATGCCGTTGTGCGGGGCGCCGTTGGCGTAACGCAGGGCTTCGATGATCTCCTGGGCCATCAGGGTCGCGGTTCCGGCATCCAGGGCAGCGCCCAGGTAGGGCAGCCACATCTGGTCCGTGGGAACCGGCGGTAGCAGGTTGCGCGCGATCCGAAGCGGTTCCCATGCATCCTCGAACGTCTTCACCTTGATCCCGGTCAGGGCCAGGATCAGGGGCAGGTTGAAGGCGGTGTTAGGGAACTCCAGGCGATGGCCGGCGCCCTTGGACTCGACGGCCTCCACGAGTTTGGCCTCGGCCTCGGCCACGTACTTGTGCGCTCCTTTGATCGCGGCGGTGGCGATGATGCGCGACATAGATTCTTCCCCTCCTACCTATGTTTGTACCAGCGGTCCAGCCTCACCGGGGCGGGGCTACGCCCCGACCGGAACGATCTCGTACATCATCGGCCGCAGCTTCAGGGCCTCGCGCTTCTTGTTCAGGTGGGCCACGATGAGTTGCGCCCCCTTGACCGGATCGGACTCAAACGCGAACCGGCCGCCGGTTACTCCCTCGATTTCCCCGGTGACGAAGCGGGTGACCGCGTCGCTTCCCAGGATGTTCAGCGACGAGCCCAGCACCGTGAGGATGCCGGAGGCGACGGCGTAGAACCCGATCGTGATCGCCTTCTCCGACCACCAGCCAGGCGCAGCCGCGGCCACGGGCAGCTCGGAGAAGTCGCGGCCGATCCCGCCCTCCTTGACCATCTCGATGCAGGCGGTGAGGATCCGGCTGTTGTCCACGCAGGACCCCGCGTGCAGCACCGGCGGGATTCCCACGGTCTCGCAGATCTCCTGCAACCCCTTGCCAGCGAACTTGAAGGCCGCCTCCGGCTGCAGGAGCCCGACCTTGCCGCAGGCGATGGCAGAACACCCGGTCTGCACCACCAGGACGTCGTTCCGCAGCAGCTCGGTGACCAGGTCGAGATGGCACTGGTCCTGGATCTGCTTCGGGCTATCGCATCCCACAACCCCCACGACGCCCCGGATCCGGCCGGAGATGATCGCGTCGTTCAGGGGACGCCAGCCGCCCCGGAAGGTGCCTCCCAGCATGTGGGTGATGGACTCCGTGGTGAACCCGGCCACCACGTCCATCTTGTGGTCGGGGATGACCACCCGGGACCGATCCCTGCGCGCGAAGTTCTCCACCGCCCGGCCGACGATCTCGCGCGCGGAAGCCGCGGCCCGATCCTCGTGGAACGGCATGTGCCTGGTGCCCGGAATGCGGGCCTTCTCCGAGGTTGCGATGATCTCTGAGTGGAAGCAAGAGGCCGCCTCGACCAGCCCGGGCATGATGCACTGAACGTCCACCAGGAACGCGTCCACGGCCCCGGTGATCATCGCCAGCTCCTGCTGTAGGAAGTTGCCGGCTATCGGGACGCCGCGGCGCATCAGCACCTCGTTGGCCGTGCAGCATATCCCGGCCACGTTGATCCCCGACGCGCCCAACTCCTTGGCCCGCTCTAGCAGCGCAGGGTCGGCGGCGGCATCCACGATGGCTTCTGCCAGCATCGGCTCGTGACCGTGCACCAGGACGTTCACCTGGTCGGCCCGCAACACGCCCAGGTTCACCTGGGCCCGGACCGGTGTGGGGGTTCCGAAGAGAACGTCTTGGAGGTCGGTGGCGACCATCGAACCTCCCCACCCGTCTGCCAGCGCGCTCCGGATCCCGCCCAGGATGAGACTTTGGTAGTCGGTGTCTACGCCCATGTTGGTGCGATGCATTACGTCCACGACCTCGCGGTCCATTCCCCGCGGGACCACCCCGAGCTTGCGCCAGATCTCCTGCTGCTTGGCCGGCGCGCGGTGGACGAAGGCCAACTCGCCGTCCTGCTGTCCGAACTGCGCGAGACAGGCCTGGGCCACTTCCTCGGCGATCTCAGCCGCGCTGCGGCCATCCAGGGCGACCCCGAGTTCAACGGCCAGCGCGCGCAGCTTGCCCTCGTCCTTGATGCTGTACCCCGGCGCCTGCCCGCGGGCGGTCATCAGCAACAGCTGGGCCACCGACCGGCCGTGGTCGGAGTGGGCAGCCGATCCGGCGGCCATGTCGCGGGCCAACCTGCGCGCGGCGACGGTATCTATGTTTGCTCCGCAGACGCCTATCTGGGGCCGCTTGCTGCCGGGCAGCCCAAGGTTGCACGGCCCGAGATGGCAGATGGTGCAGCAGATCCCCAACTCGCCCACGCGACACTGGGAGCCCAGAGCCGCGTAGCGATCCCAGATCGTGGCGATGCCCTCGGTCTTGGCGCGCTCGCGCATCTCCACGCTGGCAGGATCCGTCCGGTCCCGCTGCTGGACAGTGTCACTCATTCCCTGACCTCCCCCGAAATCTGGTTTGCAGTGCGTCTGTCAGTCGAGCCACGGCGCCGGAAGCGGCGTCATCAACGGCTGCCGCCTGCCTTCCTGTACGTTCGGCTTCGATGAGAGCTTCGCTGTAGGGAATCGTCCCGATCAGTTCGAGGCCGTCCAGGTGGGCAGCCATGTAGGCCTCATCGGAGGAACCCCGGACCCGGTTGGCCACTCCCAGCACCTGAGCGATCCCGATCTCCGCGGCCAGGCGCCTGATGCGGCCCGCGGTCTCCATACTCGCCCGGCTGGGATCCACCACCACCAGCAGGGCGTCGGCCGCGTGCGCGCTGCGCCGGCCCAGGTGTTCCAGGCCGGCCTCAAGGTCAACGAGAAGGGCCTGATCGCGCTCCAGGGCCAGGAACTCGAGCACGCGGCGCAGCAGCACGCTCTGGGGGCAGGCGCACCCGGCACCGCCGCGGGTAATGGCGCCGGCCACGACAAGCCGGATGCCACGGTGCACGACGGCGACCCGCTCCACGAGATCGTCCACCCGCGGGTTCAACCGCACAAAGCCATCGGTGCCGCCGACCCGTTGCTCGATCTCCTCCCGCAGATCCAGCAGGGGCGTGATCGGTTGGGAGGGAAGCCCCAGGGCTGCCGCCAGGGTGGGGTTCGGGTCGGCGTCAATGGCGGTCACGCGGTAACCGCGATCCACCAGAGAGGTGGCCAGCAGGGCCGTCAGGGTCGTCTTGCCAACCCCGCCCTTTCCAGAGATCGCTAGCTTCATGGGTGCACTAGGCGCCATCTTCTCCTGCATTATCCTTAACCCCCCATTGGGGGGGCATCGGGTGTGGAGTGGATTCTTGCGCCAGGATCCCGGTACCGCGCCTCAGGCAGGGCCGAAGGCCACGCTTCTCGGTCTCGCATATCAGGGGAACACCGTATTGCACCCGGGCGTCTTGTCGAATAGACTCGTCAGCGAGTTCGTATGCCACATGGGTACTTGAATGGGGGGGTTCTAGTGCGAGCGAGAAGAGGAGTGCTCTGGGTCGGCCTGGCCATAGCGCTGGTCGTGGGGATGACCGTTTGGGCAAGCGCCAAGGCACCTGACACAGCGATTTTCAAGCAGCTCTACGCTCCCAAGGAAGGCACCGACCTGGCCAAGGCCCTGCCGTGCCTGGTCTGCCACTCCAAGATGCCGGTGACCAAGACCGACCTCAACGCCTACGGCGCGGACCTGGCCAAGGCCGCGGCCGGCAAGGCCGTGGACGAGAAGGCCCTCCGCGCCATCGAGAAGCTCGACTCGGACAAGGACGGGGCGAGCAACATCGTCGAGATCAAGGCGGGCACGCATCCGGGCGACCCGAAGTCCAAGCCCAAAAAGCGACCCTGACAGCCGCGTCCGGCCCACCGGCAGGAATCTGCCGGTGGGAAGCGTACCATATCTGCCAAGAGCTGACGCCAGTTCCGCGGAGGATGGTGGGCCATGGGGTTCTTGCGCTCCGCATACGGTCGCACCTCGATCCTGGTTTCCCTGGTCGCCGGGGTCCTGTTCCTTGGCCTGCTGTTCGTTGCCAAACCGCAACGCCCTGCAGAGGCGCAGCGGCCACCGGGCTATTTCGGCGCCGGCTACGTGGGGTCTGAGACGTGTGCCGGCTGCCACCAGCGCAACTACGACACGTTCCGCACCACCGGGCATCCCGTCAAGATCCGGACCGCCGCCGAGGCCAGGGCCGCGGGCATTCCCAAGCCCGACTGGCTCGCCTGGGACGACATCAGCTTCGTCGTCGGCGGGTTCCGATGGAAGAGCCGGTACGTCGACAAAGAGGGCTTCTTCTACACGGGGAGTCCCGATGGGAGGATCGTTGGCAGGAACCAGTACAACAACGAGACCGGCACCTGGACCAACTGGAACGCCGGCCTGAAGGTCCCCTACGACTGCGGCTCCTGCCACACCACGGGCTATTCAACCGTGGGGAACCAGTTCCGCAAACCCGGCTTCATCGGCACCTGGGCTTTCACCGGCATCCAGTGCGAGGCCTGCCACGGGCCTGGTCGCGTCCACGCGGCCAGCCCAAGCAAGGCCAACATCAAGATCGACCGCAGCGCGGCCCTCTGCGGCACCTGCCACCGACGCGGGACCGACATGGGCGTCATCCCGGCCAAAGCCGGTCCCTGGATCGACCACCGGCCGACCTACATGGAACTCCTGGCCAGCCCCCACAAGACCTTGACCTGCGTGACCTGTCACGACCCGCACCGGCGCGCCCGGGAGATCAAGCCGGCCGGGACCTGCGAGTCCTGTCACACGCGACAGGCCGCGGACTTCCGCGGCAGCAAACACCAACGGGCAGCGATCACCTGCACGAATTGCCACATGCCGAACATTGTGCAGAACGCCGCCGTTGTCCGCAGCAAGTACGAGGCGGACGAACCGACGCACTTGGTGAAGATCAATACCGACCCTACCGCCAGGATGTTCACTCCTGACAACCGCTTCGTCGCGGCCGCCTCTGTCACC
>CAYLKW010000013.1:8012-23504 GCA_964384245.1 uncultured bacterium | reverse complement strand
GCGACGAGCCGGCGGCGGGTACGCGAGCACGTGGAGGAGTTCACCCTGGCCGACGGCCGCCGGATTCACCTGCTGGCCGAGGGCAGGCTCCTCAACCTGGCCGCTGCCGAGGGCCACCCTGCCGCGGTCATGGACATGTCGTTCGCCAACCAGGCGCTGTCGGTCGCCCACCTGGCCGCCAATGCCGGCCGGCTCGAACCAGTTGTGCATCCGGTGCCGACCGTCATTGACGAGGCCGTGGCACGGCTCAAACTGGAAGCCACCGGCGTGCGCATTGACACCCTGACCGAGGCTCAGCGCCTCTACCTGGAGTCCTGGCAGGAAGGCACCTAGGGCTTAACGGACGCCGGGCCTGCAATCCCTGTCGGCGCCCGCCGATGTGACGGGTGTGGGCAGGCCTGCTCGAACTGCTGATCCCAATCAGGTGCGAGGGCTGCGGCGCCCTGGGGTCGGCTTTCTGCGCCGAGTGTTGCGATCAGATTGAACGCGTATTGCCGCCCACCTGCGGGTGCTGTGGGGTCCCGTTGCCCGCGCTGAGTGGGCATCCACCAGGAGCTGCTCCCGTGCCTGCCGTTCGGTGTTCCGCCTGCGACTTCTCGCCGCCCCCGTTCGATGCCGCCCGCTCGCTGGCCGTCTACGAAGGCAGGCTTCGCCGGGCCATTGCCGGCCTGAAGTTCCACGGCCGGAAGGCCGCGGCCGGCATCCTGGGCGGTCTCCTGGCCGCGATGGCTCCCCCTGAGATCACCCGCGGCGTTGGCGTGGTCGTTCCTGTGCCCCTTCATCCCACCCGGCTTAGGGCCCGCGGTTTCAACCAGGCCGAGTTGTTGGCCGGGCCGGTTGCCGTCACGCTGGGCGTGCCCTGCGCCGCTCGGGCGCTACGCCGCGTTCACCAGGATCGTCCTCAAATGGAGTTGCGCGCCCGCGCCAGGGTGGGCAACGTGCGGAACGCATTTGCGCCGGGAGAGGGCGCGGTGTCCGGGACAGTGCTGCTCGTTGACGACGTCTTCTCAACCGGCTCCACGGCTGCGGCGTGCGCCCTGGCGCTCCGGGACGCCGGGGCGGATCGGGTTGTTGTGCTGACGCTGGCCCGGGCGGTGAAGCGATCCCGCACCGCAACGCCAACTGGGTCGCGCCGATAGAATGGGCGGACCACGGGCCGGGCGCACCGGGGTTGCTCTGGCGCGCATCCTGGCGCCGGAGGAGGTGACCCACAATGGAACTGCAGATTGTTGAGCTGGAGAGCGTCACCCTGTTCGATCGCGGAGACAAAGGTGAAGGTTTTGCCGGGTGCTGCTGCTGTTGTTGCTGCTACGGCGGTGGCGGAGACATGATGTAGGTCGGGCAGTCCGTGGGGGCTGTGGTCACAGCCCCCACGAACGGTGATCGGGCGCGGCGCATGAGAGCGGCGTGAGAGGCCCGCCCGGTGTTCTCGAGGAGGCGCGCGTGGACGCACCTGGACCCTACAGGCCGCTCCTGCCGGACTTCTGGTCGGTGTACGCTGTCGGGGAGAGCGACGTGGAGCTCAGATCCCTGGGAAGATCTGTTCGCCTCTCCGGCTTGGGAGTCGGGTCGCTCCTTCCCGACCTGCTCCCGGTGCTGGACGGCGAGCACACCGTAGACGAGATATGCGCTGAGCTTGCCGGATGCTCCGCAGAGATGGTTGAGCGTCTGGTCGCCCAGCTTGCCGCCGGTGGCCTGCTGGTTGCCGGCGGGCGCCTGGGGCAATCTCAGGCGTCCGGCTCAGGGGTCATTGAGTTCCTCCAGGCATTGGTTCCTCCGGGCGAAGCAGGGCATCTGAGCGGCCGGCTTGAGGGCGCCACGGTCTGCCTGTGGGGAGATGATCGGATCTCCCGGTCCATCGAGGGGCTGTTGATGGACTGCCGTGTCAATACCCATAGGCTTCCGTGCAGCGGAGAGCGGCCTGCCACCGAAGCCGCAGCAGATCTGGTCGGCCGTGCGTCGCTCCTCGTGGGATGCGGGGCGAGCCTGCGCGATGCGTCGCTCCTGCAGCTGAACGCCCTCAGTCTCGCCACCGGGACACCCTGGCTGCCGGTTATAAGCGACGCGGCGGAGATCACGCTGGGTCCGCTCATCGTGCCCGGGCGCTCCGCCTGCCTGGTGTGCCTGCGGGTCAGGGCCGAGGCCCTGGCGCCGGGCCCTGTTCGGCTGATTCGGGCGGGCAGCCGGCCGATGCTTCCCGCTGCGGTCCAGGTCGCGGCAGGCGTCGCAGCGGCGGAGGTGCTCAAGGCCCTGCTCGGCGCCGACAGGCCAACACTCGAGGACAGGCTGATCAAGATTCACCTGCGCACCCTGGCGTGGACCCGGGCCGATGTGCTCCGGCTCCCTCGCTGCCCGGCCTGCGCATCGGTTCGGCCCGGCCGCCGGCAGGTGTCGGTTCCATGCTCAGTGCAGTTGTAGCCGAACTCGACCAGGCGGACGCCGCCGACACCCTGGAGAGTGCCGGCCGCCTGACGACCCCGTTGGCAGGCGTCGTCGGAGCGCTGGCTGCGATTCCCATGCCGCCTGATGAGCCGGACGTGGCCTGCGTGGCCGCGGCCGGTACTGATGCGGCCCGCACCGCGCTGCCCGACCGTCACCTCTCGTTCGCCATCTCTGCCAGCGGCGTGGGACTCGGACGCGACCTCGCCGCGGCCAGGGCCGTCGGCGAGGTGCTCGAGCGGTACTCCGCGTCGTTTCCAGATCGGGCTGATCTTGTGGAGGCCACCTGGCGCGAGATGGGCGGTCCGCACCCCGATGCCTACACGCAGTTCTCGGCCGAGCAGTGGCGGGCCGATCTGCCCTATACCAGGTTCGAGGAAGAAACCGTCCTTGAGTGGGTGGCCGCGCAGGATCTGATGGGAGGCGGTGCGGCATGGGTGCCGGCAAAGAGGGTGTTCCTTGTAGAGAGTCAGGAGCCGTGGACTGCGAACATCGGCCCGGCGATCTCAACCGGACTGGCGTGCTCCCGCACCCGGAGCGGTGCCATACTGGCGGCCCTGTTGGAGGCCGTGGAACGGGACGCCTTCGCCCTCACCTGGTGGCGGCGCCTGCCGACGGTTCCCTTGATCCTGCCGCGATCAGGCTCCCTGGCTTCCATCGTGCGTGATCGGTTCGATCGCAGCGGGCTCACGTTCATCTGTAGGCTTCTCCCGACCGACCTTGGGATCAGCGTTGTTCTGGTCATCGCGCTCGATCCCAATGCCGGCTCCAGTGTTGCGGCAGTCGGTGCGGCCGCACGCCTGGACCCGGCGGCCGCGCTGCTCAAGGCGCTCCTGGAGGCGGTTCAAACTCGTACCTGGCTTCGACAGATGGGCGGCGGCACAGGTTTCGATCCCGGACCCGGTTTCACGAACGTCAGGCGGTTTTCCGATCACGTACGCCTGTACGGTCAACCGCAATCACTGGACTACCTGGACTTCCTGGTGGACTCTGCCACGGCTCCCGTCGGCCTGGAGGATCTCCCTGACGCGAGCCGCTTTCCCGAAGCGGATCTTGGGTACTGCCTGGGGCGCCTTGAGCGGCAAGGCCTGCAGGCGCTCGCAGTGGACCTGACCACGCCGGATCTGGCGGCCTGCGGGTTCGTGGTGGTTAGGGTGGTAGTGCCCGGCCTGTTGGACATCGCACCCTCGCACGCCCACCGGTTCCTGGGATACTCGCGCCTCTGGGAGGTGCCGGAGCGCCTGGGATTGGTGGGAGGGAGGGCGCTCAACCCCTACCCACATCCGTTTCCATGAGGAGCGGCTATGGCGCTTGAACCTTGCGTGATACCTGCCCATCCCCTATGGGAGGTCTTTCACGAGAGCAGCAAGTGGAAGCCGTCGGATTGGGCCGAGGTCTCGCGGCGTGCCGCGGCCCACTCCAGGGCAGGAGGGCCTGCGCCTGCGCGGCCGCGCCGCGGTCCGCTGCTGGCTCTGCCGGCGCCGTCGTTCGGAGCCCGCCTGGGCGTCGGGCTGGATGCCGTACTGCGCCGCCGCAGGTCCGCCCGCGAGTTCGCCGGACTCCCGCTCGACCTGGAGGAGGCCGGGACATTGCTCTGGGCGGCGGCCGGCATGCTCGCCGCCGAAGGGAGCGGCGCTGGTGGGGGCGGCGTTGGTGGGAGTGGCGTCGGTGGGAGCGGCTTCCACGCGCGGCGGACCGTTCCATCAGCCGGCGCATGCTATCCAATTGACGCGTACTTCTGGTTCCCCATTCCCCCTGGAGGGGTCCATCCTGGTCCCTACCACTACGACACCTCCTCTCATGGCGCTGCACTGGTGGCCCTTGACCCCCCAGGGTCGAGCCTGAGCGATCTCCTGACCGCCTCTGCCTTTCCGGCTCTCATTGAGCACGCCGGCCTGCTGATCGTTCTGGCAGGCGTCTTCGCGCGGACCACGGACAGGTACGGGGCCAGGGGCTACCGGTTTGTGCTCCTCGAGGCCGGGCACGCCGCTCAGAACATCTATCTGGCGGCCGCGGCGCTGGGCCTCGGCGCGGTCGCACTGGGTGGGCTTGACGACGCCATGCTGGACGCGCTACTGGGACTCGACGGGGCGCACGCCAGCGTTCTCTACGCGGTTGCCGTGGGGCGAAGCCCCGGGGGCTGCCCAGAGGGGCAGGGAAGCAGGGCAAATGGCTGACGCGGCGGCGATTCAGGTGGAAGGTCTATGCAGACGGTACGGCCGGGTCGTGGCCCTGGACAAGCTCGACCTGGAGGTTGGAACGGGTGAGGTGTTCGGGCTCCTTGGACGCAACGGCGCGGGCAAAACCACCACCATCGAGACCCTGGTTGGGTTGCAGCGCCCCGATGCCGGCTGGACTCGCGTACTGGGGCTCGATCCCCGCAAGGAGGGGCTGCGCCTGAAGCAACGCATCGGGGTGCAGCTGCAGGAGGCGGTCTTCCACCCCTATCTGAAGCTGGGCGAGGCGCTGGAGTTCCTCGGCGCTTTCTACCCGCGGCGGGCCGAGACGCGGCGTTTGCTGGCCAGAACCGGGCTGACCGATCAGGCCGGGGTGATGTACGGTCAGCTCTCAGGTGGCCAGAGGCGGCGGTTTCTGCTGGCGCTCGCCCTGGTCGGCGAGCCCGAGCTGCTGGTTCTGGACGAACCCACGGCAGGACTCGACGCCCACGCGCGAGCGGATCTATGGGCGCTCATTCGGGAAGCCCGGGCCGAAGGCCGCACGGTGCTCCTGGCCACGCACCACCTGGACGAAGCTGAGAGCCTGTGCGATAGGGTGGCTATTCTCCATCACGGCAGGCTGTTGGCGCAGGGCGCCCCGTCCGAGGTGGTGGGTGGGGGCCACGCCTCCCTCGAGGCGGCCTTTCTGGTGCTGACCTGCGATACGGCACCGCCGGAGAGCCTGTCGTGACGGGCCTGTGGCGCCTCAGCTTGATGGAAGCCAGATTGTTCTGGCGTACGCCGCAGGTGGTGTTCTGGACGTTCTTCTTTCCAGCTTTCCTGCTGGTGCTGCTGGGCAGCGTGTTCGCGCGGCAACCCGGGCAGATGGTCTTTCTCATCCCCGGAATCCTTGGAATGGTGCTGGCCTCCACCGCGTACTACAGCATCGGTGTGGTTGTGACCTACTACCGCAGCACCGGTTTTCTGAAGCGGCTGGCCCTGATTCCCATCCCGGCGTGGCAGTTCGTCCTGGCGCAGATGCTCGTGCGCGGCGCGGTTGTGCTCGCCGTAGGCGCCGAACTCCTGGCGATAGGCGCCGGGCTTTTCCATGTCCGTCTGTCCGCGCAGGCGCTTACGCTCGTAGTAGTCATGGGGGTGGGAGTGCCCGCGTTCCTGGCCACCGGATTCGCGGTAGGAGTCCTGGCCCGCTCTGTCGAGAGCGCCAACTCCATCGCCGCCTTCATGTTCTTCCCCATGACCTTCCTAAGCGGGGCGTATTTCCCGGTGGAGATGCTGCCGGGCGCGCTGCAGCCCCTCTCCGGCGCGCTTCCACTGACGTACTTCCTGCGTGGCCTCAGAACGGCCGCGGGGGGAGGGGATCCCGCGTCGGTGGCCACGGAGCTGGCCGTGCTTGCACTCTGGGGCGTAGTTGGGGCGGTCGTGTCCGTGCGGCGGTTCAAGTGGACGACCTGATCGAGGCACGGCCTCGCCTGCGCCCAGGGGTCACCCTACTAAGGGAGGATGCAGGGCAGCGCAGCGGCCGCTGGATCGTCCGTGCCCCTGGGGGCCGCTGGTTCCTGACCGGCGAATCTGAGGCAGCGCTCCTGGCGCTGATGGACGGCACCCGCCGGTGGGAGGAGCTGTCGGGCCTAGACCCCGCTGGCGCCGCTGAGTTCCTGCGCCGCCTGGGCAGCGCAGGCCTGCTGGCAGACGGCGAGGAATCGCCGGGATTGCATCTGTCCTTCTCGGCGCGTCTGGTGATCGCGGAGGCCGGCCTGCTGCTCCTGCCCCTATGCCGGCTTCTGCGCCGGGTGCCGGCGCGGGCGGGTGCGGTCGGGCTCGCAGCGCTGTTCATCGCCGGGGCGGCCGGGATCGCGGTGCGCGGCGATCACCTTGTCGCCGCCTACGCCGACCTGCCGATCGCCGCCCTGTCGAGCCCGGAGCGCCTGGTGGCGCTGGCGGTCCTGATCTGGCTCCTCGGGCTGGGCCACGAGGCTGCCCACGCTCTGGTTGCGCTGATGGCTGGCAGCCGGGCGGCCGCGTTGGGCGTGGCGGTTGCCCCCTGGCGCGTGACCTTCTTCGTAGAACTCCCGGGTCTGGCGCTGCTCCCCAGCCGTGCTCGGGTCTGGATCGCTGCCTCGGGCCCGCTCTGGGACGCCGCCGTGGGTTCAGGAGCCCTGCTGTTGGGGCAATTCTGGCCAGCGCGCGGGGAGGCCGCGGCGGTGGTTGCAGCCGCAGCGCTCCTCCGCGCCGCATGGAACCTTCTACCGATGCCCCAAACCGATGGGGCCTACCTGCTCACCCAGCTAGTCCGCGCTCTCCGTCCTGCGCTCGGATCAGCGGTGGATCGCCGGTAGGCGGTGCACCGCGGTCAAGCCCGGGGGCGCCGCCAGCACGATCGGGATCGCGTTCACCGTGACCGCGCAAGTTGCGATGTCGCCGTGGATGCCGCCTGCCACGGTCATGGCAATGGGGGGCTCGCCCTCGATCGTCACGGCATCCCGCGGGTTCGGGGCGCCCACGGCCATCGTCAGGTCCAGCGAGATGATCGCCTCCCCACCGCGCAGCCCATTCGCAACCTGGTGCAGGCCGCGCACCGTGGTCCCTTCCATGACCGGTTCGATCATCTCGCTGATCGAGTCCAGCGGCCATGCCAGGGCCTCACCGATCATGGCCACGGACTCGGCCAGGCCCACGTGCCCAATTCGACCTTCTGCGACGCCCTGCTCGAAGGCGGCCCGGTCGAGACCGTCACCCACCTTGCGCTGGAGGGGCTTGCGGCGGAGCCCGGCGTCCACCACCCGCGTAACGCGAATGGCGCGAACCGTCCGGCTGGGCGCGGTCAGCACAATGGGCAGGAGGTCCATCACGAATCCAGGATTGACGCCCACGCCCACCACGGTGACGCCGTGGGCCTTCGCCGCCTCATCGAGCTTCCTGGCTTCGGCGGCGTGCCGATACCAGGGAAACGCCAGCTCCTCACAGGTGGAAACCACGCAGGCGCCTGCCTCGATGCACGCCAGCAGTTGGGACATGACCTGGGGCATGTGCGACTGGGTCGAGTGCAGGACCACCTGGGGCCTGAGGGCAAGGGCCGCGGCGGCATCCGCCGTAACCGTTACCCCGAGTTCCGGGCGGCCCAGCAGGGCGCCGAGGTCGTGCCCTGCCTTGTCAGGAGAGATGTCAACCGCCGAGACGATCCGGTACCCGCGGTCGAGCGCCAGATTTGCGATGCCGGCTCCTATGGGTCCGAGCCCGTACGAGACAACCGTGGCGTGCGTCGCTGCTGTGGTGTTCACCCTGGAGAACCACCTCTCGTAGAATGTGCCGTGCGCGAGCGGCCCCAATTGTAGCAGAGGCACCGCGGCCGGCCAATCAGGGCAGGAGAGCATTCGCTCTTGCAGAAGATAACCGCGCACGAACCTTTTGCCGCACCACGAAGGAGGTAGTCCGTGAACCTTGATCTGGCAGCGCGCATGAGCACGCTGGGAACCGAGACGGCGTTTGAGATGTTGGCCAGGGCCCGGCAACTCGAGGCCAAGGGTCGCCACATAATCCACCTCGAGATCGGCGAGCCTGACTTTGACACCCCGGCCCACATCATCGAGGCAGCCGTTCGGGCCCTCCACGACGGATACACGCACTACACGCCGGCCGCCGGAATACTGGAGGCCAGGCAGGCGGTGGCCGACCACGTGGCCCGCGAGCGCGGTATCGTCGTGGACGCGTCCCAGGTCGTCATCACCCCGGGCTCCAAGAACGTGTTGCTCTTCGCCATGCTCGCCCTGGTGAATCCCGGCGACGAGGTGATCTACCCGGATCCCGGGTATCCCATCTACCAGTCCGCCGCCCAGTTCGCCGGCGCGACCCTCCGGCCCATCCGCCTTCGCGAGGAAGCCGACTTCCGGTTTGACCTCGACGAGTTCCGTGCGCTGCTCTCTCCCCGTACACGGTTGGTCGTGCTGAACTCGCCCCACAACCCGTGCGGCTCACTGCTGACGCGCGCCGATCTGGAGGCCGTGGCCGAGGCCGTTCTGCCCACGCGCGCCTTCGTGCTGACCGACGAGATCTACGGCCGGATAATCTACGAGGGGCAGCACGCGAGCATAGCGAGCCTTCCGGGCATGCAGGATCGGACGATAATCATGGACGGCATGTCCAAGGCGTATGCCATGACCGGGTGGCGGATCGGGTACGGCGTAATGCGGACCGACCTGATCGAGCGGATGGCGCAGTTGATGATCAACTCCAGCTCGTGCGCGGCCGCATTTGCGCAGATGGCGACCATCGCGGCGCTGACTGGTTCTCAAGATTCGGTGGAGAAGATGGTCGCGGAGTTCCGGCGCCGCCGGGAAATCATCGTGGAGGCACTGAACGCGATGGACGGCGTAAGCTGTCGCATGCCCGGCGGCGCCTTCTATGCCTTCCCCAACGTCTCGGCAATTGACACCGACGTCAAGCGCCTGGCCACCTACCTACTGGAGGAGGCCGGTGTCGCGTGCCTGGCAGGGACGTCGTTCGGCGAGTGGGGCAAGGGGTACTTGAGGTTCTCCTATGCCAACAGCCAGGAGAAGATCCGCGAGGGGATGCGCAGGATGCGCGAGGCGCTGCCGCAATACAAGCCTGCGGCGCGGGCCTGATCCGGTGGCGGAGGCGGTGGGGGTCTAGCCGATCGGCGCGCGATCCAGCCACGCTGTCATCACCCGGTGATTCTCGGCCAGCACCTCCCGGGCTCGGCCGCGCACGAAGCTCTCGATCGCGACGATCCCGTCGTAGAACCGCCGCAGGGCTTCCATCACCGGCCGCAGATCGAAGACGCCTTGAGCCAGGGGAACGTGGGCCTTCTCGTGCGTGGAGCCGGAGACGTGGGCGTGATAGACGTGCCGCTCCAATCCCTCGAGCGCAACCAAATCGCCGTTGTAGAGAACGTGCGCGACGTCCAGCGTCAGCCCGAGTGAAGCCGCGCCGATCCGGCGCACGAGCCCCGCGGCCAGATCGAGGTCCGTCACGAGCTCCAGGTGTTTGCGCTCCATGTTTTCGATTCCCACGCGCAACCCGAGCAGCGCGGCTCTCTCGGCCACCCGGCCGAAGAACGCTTCCATGGGGGGCCAGAACGCGGCCGGGTCATCGCCGTTGGAGGAGAGCGCGCCGGGATGCAGGACCACGACCTCGGCCCCCATCTCGCGGGCGTCATCGAGGGCGGCCAGATACTGTCGCTGAGACTCGATGCGGATCCCGGAATTGGTCGAGGTTACGTTGAGGTCGCGCGTGGGGCCGTGTAGCGTCAGGGTCAGACCCCGAGCGGCCGCCTCGTCCTTCAGGCGCGCAGGAGCAAGACCCTGGTCCCAGACGTGTTCGGCCCACACCTCCAACGCCGGGTATCCCAGGTCGCGCACGAGGTCCAGGACCTCTAGCAGGGGCATCTCGCGCGTGGTCGCCGTGGAGGCCGCGATCCTCATGGCTCGAAGAGCAACGCGCGGCGGATCCCTACCACCACCGCCGCGTCTTCCTCGTAGTAATCCCCGGGCGGGGCCTGCACGCGAACCGTCAGCCCCCCCTCCAGCTTGACCCTGTACTCTACCAGGTTGCCCAGGAAGTTCCGGACCCCGACGCGGCCGGGCAGCCCCTCGCTTGCGCCCAAGATCATGTCCTCCGGTCGTACCGCCATTGCCGCTGGGCCCGAGATGCCGGAGGGGTTCTCGGCGCGGCACTCGTAGCCATCAATCCGCACGCTCGCAACACCCGGCGCGGCGGCGATGATGTGCGCTGGAAGGAAGTTCATCTGTCCGATGAAATCGGCAACGAACCGTGTCCCGGGACGGTTGTAGATCTCGGTCGGCCGGCCGATCTGCGCGATCTGCCCGTCCGCCATGACCGCCAGGCGGTCCGACAGCGCCATGGCCTCTGCCTGGTCGTGCGTGACGTAGAGGACTGGGATGCGCATCCGTCGCTGAAGTTCCTTGAGTTCGAAGCGCATCTGCTCGCGCAGCTTGGCATCCAGGTTTGACAGCGGCTCGTCGAGCAGCAGGATCTTCGGGCGTCCGGCGAGCGCGCGGCCCAACGCCACGCGCTGCTGCTGGCCTCCTGAGAGTTGGTGCGGGTAGCGCCCGCCCAGACCACGCAGTTCCACCAGGTCGAGCACCTCGGCCACCCGCGAGGCGATCGCCCACCGTGACTCGCCGGCCACGCGCAGCGGGTACGCCACGTTATCGAACACGGTCATGTGCGGCCAGACCGCGTAGTTTTGGAAGACCATGCCCAGACGGCGCCCTTCCGGCGGGACGAACTGGCCCGCGTCCAGGTCGTTGACGACGCGCCCCCCTATCGTGATCCGGCCGCGCGTGGGAAGCTCAAGGCCGGCCACGCAGCGCAGCGTCGTGGTCTTGCCGCACCCGCTTGGGCCCAGCAGCGTGAAGAACTCCTCCGGCCCAATGGAGAACGAGACCGCCCGTGCCGCCACCACACCGTCGAATGTCTTCCAGAGATCCGAAACCAGCACCGCGTCCATGGCAACCTCCTAGAACCCCACCTGGCCCCGCGTGGCCTTGCGCACGATCAGGTTGCTCCCCAGAATCAACACCAGCACGAGCACCGAGAGCGCCGCCGCGATCTGCGTGTATCCCGAGTCCTGCATGTTGAAGATGATTACGCCTATCGTTTCTGTCCGAAGCCCGAACAGCAGTATTGACATGGTCAGTTCGCGGAACGCTGGCATGAAGACCAAGATCCAGCCGGCCACCATGCCGGGCCGCACCAGCGGCACGATGACGTCGCGCATTGCCCGGAGCGGTCCTGCGCCCGAAACGCGGGCCGCCTCCTCCAGCGACTCATGCACCTGCTGTAGCGTGGCCGAGGTCGTCCGCAGCGAGAGCGGCATGTACGCCATGACGTACGCAAGCAGGATTATCCAGAGGGTGCCGTAGAGCGCCAGCGGAGGTCGGGCCCACGCCAGGATCATCGCTATGGCGATGACGGTGTGGGGTATGCCGTAGGGCAGCATGCCGAGCGTGTCAAGGACAGCGGCCCCGCGCAGTTTGGCGCGCATCCGGGCGTAGGCCACGAACGTCCCCAGCACCATGGTGATGGTGGCCGCGGAGGTGCCCAGCAGCGCGCTGTTTGTGAGCGCGCGGCGGATTGTCTCCTGGTTCGCGACGTACGCGTAGTGCTTCAGCGTAAGACTCGCAACGGCCAGGGGCGCGCCGTAGTACCTCAGCAGGGAGGTCAACAGCAGCGCCAAGAGGGGGAGGACCGAGATCACCACGGCAAATGCGACAGCCAGGGCGAACGCCACGCGGCGCAGCGGTCCGAGTCGGATGATCTGCGGATGGATGGACTTGCCCGCGATGACCGTGTAGCGCTGCTGGCCGCGCTGAAGTCGCCACTGGACTGCCAGCGCGGCGGCGCCGACCGCCACGAGCAGCATTGACTTGGCCGTGGCCAGCGGGAAGTCGGGGATGCTCAGCGAGGCGTAGATGCTGGTCGTGAGGACGTAGAACCGTGCGCGGAGTCCCAGCAGCGCGGGAATCCCGAAGTTGGCGATCGAGGAGATGAAGGCCAAAAGGCCCCCGGCCAGCAGCGCGGGGAGCACCAGCGGGATCGTGACGTCGCGCATCACGCGCAGGCTGCCGGCGCCGGCTGTGCGGGCGGCCTCCTCCAGACTGGCATCCATCCGTTCAAGCGCGCCGGTGACGGTCAGGAAGACCAGGGGGAAATCGTGGATCGCCATCACGAAGACGATTCCCCACCCGCTGTAGATCGAGAATGGGGCCTGCTCCAGGCCCAGCAGGGCTATGAGCGGGCGCGTGAGGTAGCCCTGTGGCCCCAGCAGTTGGGCCCAGGCGATGGCCCCGAAGAACGGCGGGACAGCGTAGGGCATGATCAGCAGGGTGCGCAGAGCGGCCTTTCCCGGAATGTCGGTGCGCATGACCAGGAACGCCAACACCGCGCCCGCGACCATGGCTCCGGCCGCGGAGGCAACTCCCACCCACACGGTGTTGGTCAGGGCCCGGAGATTGCCCGGCTGCACGATGGCCCGATGATAGTGGTTCAGCCCCAACCCGCCTTCCACCACCAGGCTGCGGTAGACCACCTGCGCCACGGGCCAGACCACGATGAACGCCATCGCGGCCGCGACCAGGGCCAGCAGGGGCACGCGCGGGTCCAGCGCGCGGCCGGGCGCTCGGACCTGCGCCGGTGGGGGGAGGGGGGCGTCTGGTGGCACCTGCGGCGCCCGCATCTAGCGCATCATGATCTGCTCGAACCGCGTGCGGATGTCGGCCGCGTTCTTCGCCGCCCACTCGAACGGGATCGGCAGCGACTTGATCTCCGAGGCCCGGGGTTGGCCCTTGGGCGGATCCACATCCTCGCGCACAGGCACCACGCCTTGTGAGGCCAGGAACTTCTGACCTTCCACGCTGATAACGTAGTCCACGAAGCGGCGCGCGGCTTCGGGGTTCTTGCTCGACTTCACGATGGCAACCGGGCTGGGAACCGAGACCGCGCCCTCCTCGGGCCAGATGATCGCCAGCGGCGCGCCGTCCTGGATCATGCCGTAGACCATGAAGTCCAGGGTCATCCCCACGCCGAACTCCCGCGCGGCCAGTGCGCGCGCCACCTCGGTGTTGCCGCGCAGCACCTGGATGTTCTCCTTGCGCGCGCGCTCAAACCATGCCCAGCCGTACTTCTGCGCGAAGGCGGCCACGGTCACGAAGACCGAGCCGGAGAAGAGGGGGTTGGGCATGGCCGCGGTCTTGCCGTACTTGGGGAAGTCGCTCCAGGTCTTGGGCGCCGCGCGCACCGGGATCAGGGTGGTGTTCACCGCGATTATCATGTTTATCAGTCGTCCGGCGATGAAGTGGTTGCCGGGGTCGCGGAACCCGGCGGGCACATTTCGTGCCTCGGGGGAGCGGTAGGCCAACAGCAACCCCTTGTCGCGCAGGGTGATGAAGACTGGCGCGTCGGCGAGCCACAACAGGTCTGCCCGGATGCCACCGGTCTCGAGCTCTGCGAAGATGCGCTTCTCGATCTCGGTGCTGCCCGACCGCAGGACCTCCAGCTTGATCTGCGGGTACTTCCGCATGAACGCCCCAGCGAACTCGGTGGCCAGCTCCTGCGGAACCGACGTGTAGAGAACGATGGTTCCCGAAGCAGGTTGGGCGCCCGCGGGCGGCACTACCATCGCGCCCATGCTGACGGCCAGCAGGGCGATTGCCAACACACCCAATCTGTGCATCCGACTCACCTCCACCGGTGTCGTGCTCTTACTACTCGCTCCCGTGGCGGCCTTCGTCCGCCGTCAGGGGGGAATCCTCAAAGACCGCCCGCAGGCGGTCCCAGGCCTGGAGCTTGCCCACGGCTTCGCCGGGCGTCTGCAGGGCCACCGCCACGGTCAGGAGATTGAGGATGGCCATGGGCACGACCAGCGAGTTGACGACCGCCAGATCCCCGCGCCGGGCCACGACCAGGCGCGCCGCATGGGCAGCCAACGGCGAATCAGGCGTGTCGGTAAACACGATGGTGTGCACTCTCCTGCCCCGGGCGTAGCGCAGGGCGCGTACTATGTCCTGGTAACCTCGGAAGAAACCCACCGCCAGCATCACGTCCCTGCGCGAGATGCGGAACAGCACCTCCCAAGCCTCGGTCCCGCCGTGCGTGATGGTTTCCACGTCCATTCCCATGCGGCGCAGTCTGAAGGCGACGAAGTGCGCCAGCGATCGCGAAATGCCGAGGCCGAGCACGTATACCGTGCGGGCCGCGCGCAGGCGACGGGCAATCTCGGTGATCAGGGAGGGTGACAGCGTGCGGCGCAGCTCGCCCAACGCGGCCAGGTCTTGATCCAGCAGCCTGGCCAGCGGGGCCGCATCCCCGCGCAGGCGATGCAGGGCTGAGGCCATGCGCCCACTGTGGGTCACCCTGCCGGCCCGGAGCAGGTCGGCCAGCGCCGCGCGCATGGCAGGATATCCCCGGTAACCCAGGGCCCGGGCGAAGCGCACGACCGTGGAGTCGCTGGTCTTGATGCGCTTCGCGAGTTCAGTGGAGGTCAGGAAGGCCGCGTCATCGTAGCTTGCGAGCAGGTACTCGGCCAACCGTCGCTGGGAGGGCGAGAGGCGCGCGTACACCGCGTCAATGGCCTCGGGGAACGGGCGGGGGTGCAGCGGTTTCTGCACATTATGTGATTTCGACGCGGGATGCAGGAGTTCCTTCAGGGGTGGGCAGGCGTGCCTGAAGGATGGCCTATCTCCGTGAAGAAGAGTGCTCCGTTACAGAGTGCGCCGTTGCGCATGATTGTGGGAGGGGGGCTCTTCGCGCTGATCTTCTACGCGGTAGGACTGACCGAGATCGCATTCGGCTTGTGGATGAAGGCACGCGCCCTCTCGCCGGGCCGGCACTCGGGCGCCCGTTCGAGCGGGGAGATCCTGGCCGGGATCTTCGTGCCATCGCTCCTGGCGGTGGCGATGTCGGTCACGGCCGCGCTCCTCGGCGTGGCCCACTTCGCCATGTTCGCCGACCGCACCGTCCTGAGTGTGCTGTGCGTGCTGAGTCTGATAGGGCTGGCGCTCGCGCGGCCGAACATGGAGCGGTGGTAGGAGGTCTTGATGAAAGCGATCCGAACAGGTCTTCTGGCTGCGCTGATGTTGATGGTGCTGGGCCTAGCCTCCGCGCCAGCGGCGGCCAAGAGCTTCACCTTTGCGCGCGTCGCCATTGACGCCGCGGTGACGCCGGACGGTGGCCTGCGCATCGTCGAGGCCCGGACATACGCGTTCGACGGGCAATTCAGGTGGGCCACCTACCGGCTGCCTCTTGCGGGCACAAGCGGAATCAGCGAAGTCAAGGTGGCGGACGAGAAGGGAGCGTACGCCCGATCCGCCAGTGGGCGCCCCGGGACCTTCGAGGTCAC
>CAYLKW010000013.1:1987-7912 GCA_964384245.1 uncultured bacterium | reverse complement strand
GCGCGGAGGTTAGCGTAAGGGTTCATCTGCCTGGCGATCTTAGGCCGGACCGCATCCGCGTCTGGGGGCACGGGCCGCTGCACGGCGAGGCCCGCCCGGTGGACGGAGGCGCCGTGCTGACCGTGCGCGGTCTGCCTGCCGCAACCATGGTGGAAGGCCGGATCGTCTTCCCCAAGGAGGTAGTGCCCGGGGCGCGCAACCGCAGGCCCGGCGCAGCCCTCCAGCGGATCATGCGGGAGGAGGGAACATGGGCGGATCAGGCCAACCGCACGCGCCTCGTGCAGCGTCTGTTGCTGGTCGGGTTCGGGGCCGTTCCCTTGATCGCAATCGCAGCGTGGTTCTTCCTGTACCTGCGCTTCGGCCGTGAGCCGGAGCCCGGACCGCCCGAGGGCTACTACCGTGAGCTGCCCGCGGACTACACCCCGGCCGAACTCGGGGTACTCTGGCGGTTCGGATTGGTGCAGCCGGCTGATCTCGTGGCCACGGTCCTGGATTTGGTGCGCCGGGGCTACCTGACCATTGAGATCGGAGGCACCGTTGAGGAGGCCTCGAGCGGCGTGGCCTCGGGCGATTCCGGCTACACGATCGAGCGCACCGACAAGGCGGAAGGCCTTCTCCCATTAGAGGCCGGCGTGCTGGCACTGCTCTTCGGGAATCCGATGGAACCAGGGAGTCGCCTTGCCATCGAGCGTCGCACGGGGCTGCCCAAGGAGGTCAAGGCCCGGATCGCAAGAGGGTACCAGAAGTGGACGGCTGCCGTCCACAAGGCCGCCGAGGCCCACGCCTTTTTCGACCTGGCCAGCATGAGGATGCGATGGGTGGTGTTGGGAGTCGGGATCCTATTGGTGTTTGGTGGATGGTATGAGGTGGTCTACTCCCTGGCAGAGAGCGATGCGTCCCGTCTGCTCCGGGTGGGCTTGGCCACGATGGCCTCAGGTGTGCTCCTGATGCCGGGCAGCGGCGCGATCCGGCGTAGGTCGCAGCGCGGGGCAGACGACCTGCGAAGGTGGCAGGGGTTCCGGCGATTCCTGCTGGACTTCTCCACGCTGCGCGATGCCGAGCCCCCGGCCGTGGCCGTGTGGGAGCACTACCTGGTCTACGCGGTGCCATTGGGTGTGGCCGACCGGGTGATTGCGCAGCTCAGGACGGTCTATCCGGCGGAAGAGCTGGACCGCCTCACAGGCCTGCGCACCTGGTCCCGGCCGCCCTCTGGAGGCCGTAGGGACGCTCTGGCCTCCTTTGCGGGCTTCACCACCGCGCTGGCCGCAGCGACCTCATCGGCGACCTCCGGCGGTGGCGGAGGCGGCGGGTTCTCAGGAGGAGGCGGAGGGGGCGGGGGAGGTTCAGGGGGCTCGGCCGGCTAAGAGAGGTAGTTCAGGTGGGGGAAGTGCCGCCGCCGATACTCCTCGGCGATCTTGGAAGCGATCTCGGACGACGGGACCAGCGGATGCATGGTCAGGGCTTCAACCGCGGCGCGCCATGAGCGTTGCACCGCTGCCGCTGCGGTGGCGCGCTCGTAGGCCTTGACGCGGATCACCAGATCGCGCACCGCCTCTGGCAACCGGCCCATCGGACGTGGCGTGGGACCGCCGGCGCCGAAGCTGCACGGAACCTCGACCACGTCCCCTGGCGCCAGATCTTCGATGGCTCCCCGGTTGGTCGTGTTGACGATCAACTCGCGGGCTTCTGGTTTGACCATTGCCTCGATGACGCTGAGGGCGGCGCGGGCGTACCCACCCTCCACGTGCCCGCCCATCATGGCCAGGTCGCGGTTCCGGCCGGTCTCCGCGGCCATGTACGATGACCGCCGCGCCAGGATGGCGGCCTGGTAGTGGGGCAGGGGGTCCTGACCGTTCTCCACGGCTTCCATGACCGACCTGCGCAGTTGGGCGGCAACTCCCCCGATCGCCTCTGCGCGCGTCTGGGGAGAGGCGCGCAGGCGCTCGACGAGTTTCGCGTGGTGGTAGTAGTAGTGCAGGTACTCGTTGGGCAGCAGCCCCAGGTGTCTGACCTCATCGGGCTCGAACAACGGTCTCCCGTAGATCGCCCGGATCAACTCGTCGCTGGCAAGGATGTCGGGCAGGCGCTCGACGCCGCCGGTCTGGATGCCGCCAGCCTGGGCGCGGCCGGTTCGCACGCTGCGCACCCATCCCAGGTGGTTGAGCCCCAGGTAGTCCAGCCGGAGTTCTCCCGAAGGCACGCCCAGCGCGGCGGCGATCCGGTCGCCCAGGGCTGGCGGGCCATCGCAGATTCCGATCACCCGATGCCCTTCAGCGGATAGGGCCTGTGTGATCAATCCCGCCGGGTTCGTGAAGTTGATGATCCACGCGGACGGCCGGAGGCTGCGGGCTTGGGCGGCCAGATCCAGCAACACCGGGATCGTGCGCAGCGCCATCGCCCATCCGCCCGGGCCGGTTGTCTCCTGACCCACGACGCCCCACGCCAGCGGCACCTGCTCGTCAATCGCACGGCCTGCCAGGCCGCCCACCCGGATGCTGGTGACAATCCAGGAGGGCGCCTCGAGCGCCTCTTCCACGGAGGTGGTTGTTTGGACCTTGAAGGGGTGCCCAGCTCTGCTCAGCATCGCGCTGGCAACCGCCTGCACCAGCGCCAGGGCCTCTGGATCCACGTCGTGCAGGACGACCCTCTCCACCGGGAGGCGTGGGCGGCGTTCGATCAGCCCGCCGATCAAGAGCGGGGTGCGCATGCCCCCTCCGCCTATCACGGTGAGGGTCATCGTGGCGCTTCCTTCAGCGCGGCGCGCAGCTCCCGGAGGGTCGGAAAGGCCGCGGTTCCACCTGGCGCCCGGGTCGAGAGCGCGCCGCAGACGTTCCCGGCCAGCAGGCACCGGGCAACCGCCTCGCCGCGCAGGTACGCCCAGAGGAAACCGGCATCGAAGGCATCGCCTGCTCCGGTGGTCTCCACCGCGTTGATCGCGGGCGGGCTGACCCGCACCGCGCGCCCCTCGTGCATCGCGATGGCGCCTTCGGGTCCCAGCTTGATCACCGGCACTTCCACGAAGCCAGCCAGCGCCTCCAGGGCGGCCTCCGGCTCCTCGCGCCCGGTGAACCACCGGGCATCGCGCCAGGAGGGCATGAAGATCGTTGTGTGCCGCACGACCTCGCGGAACTCCGCCGAGTCGTACTGCGCCGGGTTCCAGCCGATGTCCAGCGACGTGGTTGTTCCCTCAGATCGCAGCCGGTCGAGCAGCGGTAGCCTGGCCGCGAACGGAGGCGGCATGCCTGCGAAGTGCACGTGCCTGACCGGCGTGCTCTCGGTGCACGGCCAGGCATCCAGCAACTCCCCTGTCCTGACCGCGCATCCCGGGTATGTCAAGAAGCCACGGTCCGTTGTGGTGGAGAAGGCAACGGAGATACCGGCGCCTAACTCCGGATGCCGCGTGACCCGCGACGTGTTCAAGCCGGCCCGGCGCAGGCGCTTTAGTTGATAGCGACCCAGCAGGTCTCCGCCGACATAGGCGATCAGGCCCGTGCGCACGTGCAGGCGCGCCAGCCCGGCCGCCGTGATGAACGCGCCGCCGCCCACGGTCATTGTGAACTGCTGCGTGCGTACCTCCTCGCCCAGCGTTGGGGTGGCGCTCAGCCCTGAGAAGATGAGGTCGCAGTAGATGCCGCCGGCGACGAGGACCTCGGGAGGCCCGGCCGTGGCCAATGATCCCATGCCCTGCGCCGCCCCCTATGCCTTGCGTTGCAGCAGGTGCCTGGCAAGGTGCAGCAGCGCCGTGCGGTCGCCTTCGGTAAGGCGTCGGGCGATGACCAGCAACTCGTTGATCGCCAGGTCTCCCACGTCCTGGGAGGCCGGCGAAGCTCGCCTCCGCCGCCTAGAGCCGGCCGCGCCCGCCTGCTCGTTGGAGAAGAGCGGCAGGGGCCGGCCGCGCTTCAATGGGAGTTGCACCGCCCTGGCCAGGGGCTCTTCCTCCGGCATGGGAGAGGACAGCTCCTCCACGTACTGGAGGAACGCGCTGCTCTTCATGCCGAACGCCCGCGCGATCTTGGCGACGATGTCGGAGGACGGACGGCTCAGCCCCCGCTCTATCTCCGAGAGGTGCGAGTGTGAGATCCGGGCCAGCGTGGAGACCTCCTCGCGCGAGAGGTTCTTGGATGCCCGCAGGGTCTCGATGGCCCGACCGAACTCCAGCCGTGACCGCATGGCGTGCCTCCTTGTTGCCGCCCGCCGGCACTGTGGTGGCGGCGGCTTCGCTATCGCAGGTTTAGCCGGCTAC
This sequence comes from uncultured bacterium, assembly GCA_964384245.1. Classification (GTDB taxonomy): domain Bacteria; phylum Sysuimicrobiota; class Sysuimicrobiia; order Sysuimicrobiales; family Humicultoraceae; genus VGFA01. Next base: position 3,669 of record CAYLKW010000013.1, on the reverse strand, counting down.
CCCCAGGCTTCCTGCCCCAGGCCCAGCAGTCTGGCGGCGTTGCCGAAGAAGGTCAGACGCATGTCCTCATCCGAGACCCCGAGATCGCAGCACGCCCTGAACTGCTCGTCGAGGTACTGGCGTGCGAACCCCCGCGGGAACCATGACGAGTCCGAGCCAAAGATGATACGCCCGGCGCCCACGGTGTCCAGGAACCGCCGGAGCAGTGAGTTGAGATCCAGGTCGTAAGGCATCCCAGGTGTGGGACGACGAAGGGGATGCCCGGGAACCCCCGCGCCACCTCCTGCAGCACGAGCGGGCTGATGTTGGGCCCGGCCGCGATGCCCTGATACCGGAGCGGGCCAAAGTGCACCAGCACTGGTATTCCCAGACGCTCCGCGGTCTCCCAAAGCGGCGCGAGCCGATCGTCGTCCAGGCGCTGCTTGTGGATCGGGGCGATGATCTTGTACCCGCGCAACCCCAGGCGGGTGACCACTTCCTGAGCCCACCGCGCCGCCATCTCAGCGTCGCTGCCTGGGGGCTCGGGCGCAGGGAACCCCCAGGCAGCGCGCCATGCCGCCTGGTCGGCATCGAGCCATCTTTGGGCAACGGCCCACCTGGCCTCGCCGTGGCGCCGAACGTACTCGTCCCGCACGGGATCGGCGTGGGGAAGAGCCGGCCTGGCCGGGAAGTGGGCGTGGAAGTCGAGAACCGGCACCGGCAGTCCGGTTGCTGAACCAGGCATCTGGTCTGCTCCTCCCGTCAACTGCGGAGCCCGGTCAGGACGATCCCCTCGATGATCTGCCGCTGCAACACAATGAACACCAGCAGGACCGGGATGATCGCCAGGGCCGATCCGGCCATGATCAGGTTCCATGACGAGCCCGCCTCACCCGAGAAGAGCGCCAGCCCGACCGGCAGCGTGCGCATATTGGGGGTCTGAATCACGATCATCGGCCACAGGAACGCGTTCCAGTTCCCCAGGAAGGTGAAGATGCACAGCGCCGCAACTGCTGGCTTGACTTGAGGAAGCGCGATCCGCCAGAAGAGCCCGAACTCGCTCACGCCGTCCATGCGCCCGGCGTCCAGCAGCTCATCGGGCACGCCCGACATGAACTGCCGGATCAGGAAGATGCCGAAGGCGGTTATCAGTCCCGGGAACATGATGCCCCAGTAGGTGTTGATCCACCCGTTGGCGCTGGACATGATGTACCAGGGTATCACCAGCATCTCGGTGGGGATCATCAGCGTGGCCAGGATGAGCACGAAGATCGCGTCCCGGCCGGGAAACCGGAGCTTGGCCAGCGCGTAGCCCACCAGGGAATCGAAGAAGGCCACACTTGCCGTGGTGATGGCGGCGATGATCAGACTGTTGGCGAACCACCGCGGGAACTGCGTGCGCGTGAGCACCTCCGCGTAGTTCTCGATCGTGGGCTGCGCCGGGAGGAAGCGCACGTCGAAGATCTCCGCCAGGGGCTTCAGAGAGCTGGCGACCATCCAGAAGAAGGGGAAGGCCACGATGAGACTGCCCGCGGTTAGGATCAGGTAGCTGAGCACGACCCGTGGGTCACCCCGCGCGCGCCCGGCCATCAGTACTCCACCGGTTTGGACAGGAGCTTCATCTGCAGCAGCGTGATCGTCAGGATGACAACGAACAGGATGGCGGTTGCGGCCGCGGCCTCGCCCATCTTGAACCGCTGGAA
>CAYLKW010000013.1:0-1887 GCA_964384245.1 uncultured bacterium | reverse complement strand
GTGATGAACGGCATGAAGTACAGCGCCCGGAACAGCCCGCGGAACCTGATAACCCGCTGCAACAGGAGCGCAAGCCCCAGCCCTAGGACCATCTGCGCCGGGATCCCCACCAGCACGTAGCGCACCGTGTTGACCGCGGCGCGCGCGAACCGGGGGTCGGCGGCCAGTGCATGGAAGTTGGCCAGGCCGACATAGGGACGGCTCGGCGAGATGATGTTCCACTCGTGAACGCTGATGTAGAGCGAAGAGACTGCCGGCAGCACCCGGATGGCCGCGAAGAACAGCAGTGGGACGGCCAGGAACAGGTAGGCCCACAGAGCCCGCTGCTGTCCTATGCGCAACCCGCGTCGCGGGAGGCGCGCCACGGCGACCTGCGAAGCCATCCTGTCTGCCCTACGGCCGGGTTACGGCCGCTTGCGCTTGGCCCAGAACTCGTCGAGGACCTTCTGCTCCTTGGCCGCTGCCTCCTCGAGCGCCTGCCTGGGCGGCTTGTTGTTCAGCACCACCTCGTTGACCGCGTCCACCAGCACCTGTCGCTGCGCCGCCTCGTCCACGAAGAAGGTGGCGCGCGCGTAGGGCAGCGCGGAGACGAACGGGCCCATGGCCGGATCCGCGGCCAGGCGCGGGTCATCCACGAGCCGCTTGTAGGCCGGGAGCTCGCCCACCGCGTCCAGCCACAGCCGCTGGGTCTGCGCCGAGACCAGGAACTTCAGGAACTGGATCGCCGCCTCGCGGCGGGGCCCCACAGCGCGCGTGGTGAGGCCGTGGACCCAGTACGAGCCGAAGTTGGAAGGCGCCCCACCCACCGTGCGTCCGGGCAGCGGCGCCACCCCCCAGGAAGCCCGTGTCCCGCGCCGGATCGCGCCGATGGCGAAGGAACCATCCACGATCATTCCTGCCCGGCCGGCCATGAAGGCGTTGCGATACCCACCGGCACCGGGAAAGAAGTCAATGGCGCCCACCTTGGACTTGGTTATCAAGTCGGTGTACCAGCGCAGCGCCTCGGCGCCTGCTGCCGTCGCGTAGGTCACGCGCCGGTTGTCCGCGCTGTACGGGGCGGCGCCCCACTGCCGGAACAGCACCTCGCGGAGCAAGTGGTGATCCTGCCCGGAGGGAGCCATGCCGAAGCCCATGGTGGTGATCCGGCCGCGGTCGTCGCGCGCGGTCATGCGCTCGGCACCGGCTTGGAACTCCTCCCAGGTGACCGGCGGCCGCACAACCGCGGCCGCGCGGAACAGGTCGGCGTTATAGAACATTGCCAGACTACGCACCGCCGTCGGAATCGCCCAGTATTTGCCGTCGAGCTTCGACGCCCTGATCATCGGGACGTAGTCGCGCTCGAGCTGCACGGGAGGGAACGCATCGGGCGGCAGCGGCTGCAGATAGCCGCTGTCCACGTAGAGTGGCACCCATCCGTAGAACAGGTTGATCACGTCCGGCCCCGCTCCTGCCGGGACGGCGCTGGCCACCTTCTGGTTGTAGGCGTCGTAGGGGAAGTGCTCGTGGGCTACCTTGACGCCCGGGTATTGGGCCTCGAACTGCGCTATTAGCTGGTCAACGAGCTTGATCTTGCTCTCGCCGATCGGTACTCTTCAGGTCGGCGCGCTCCGATTCCTCCGTGCGGCTACCGCGCGACGGCGAAGTGCGCCCTGTCCCCGGCGTGGTCCTGGCGATCCCCGTTTGATGCCGCGGATGCGAGCGCCGCCCGGACGGTGGCCCAGGTGTCGCGCGCCCTCTGCAGGGCCTGGCGGATCCACTCCCGATCGCCCTCATTGAGGGGCACGCTGGCGCCGACCTTCGCCCACACGAGCGTGTGGTAGAACCGCAGCGCCGAGGCCGCCACCCACACCTCGCTGCGCACGCTGCCGTCGCCGTTGGGGATGAAGA
>CAYLKW010000012.1:0-23720 GCA_964384245.1 uncultured bacterium | reverse complement strand
TGGTGCCGGGAGGGGGATTTGAACCCCCACGGGAAACCCCACACGCCCCTCAAGCGTGCGCGTCTGCCAAATTCCGCCATCCCGGCAGGCACAACAACACGAACCGATCAGGCAAGGGCGGCGGGACCGCCCTGCCCCTCTAGCGCCAGAAGGACAGGATGCTTGCTGTCATCACAAAGAGCAAAGAGGCCCCGGCCGTGACGCGGGTCATCAGTGACTCCCGCGGCCGTGGGCCATGGAACATGCGGGCGCTCCCGCCGATGGCGCCCAACCCCTCACCCTTCGGTCCCTGAAGCAGGATGATTCCGACCAGGGACAGCGAAACGATGAGGTGAACAATTATCAGGACGTCGTTCAACCCGTTCACCTCCAGACAACTGTCCCGGGGCCGGCGGCCCCGGAACAACATTCATGGTAGCACCCGGGACTAGCCAAATCAACGGGTCGCCCTGCCTTGACAGAACCGATACCCAGCCGTGAACATACTCTAGACGACACCGCGCACTGCAGCACAGATCAGCCAAAGGGAGGCGCAATGAACATCTCGGTATCGTGGACTCCCGGAATGCGGTTCGACGCCACCGCGCCGGAAGGCACGCACATCGCAATGGACGCGCACCGCGAGTTCGGCGGGAGTGGGGCAGGACCGACGCCGATGGAGACGCTGCTGGCTGCCCTGGCCGGCTGCACCGGCATGGACGTGGTCTCGATCCTCAAGAAGATGCGCGCCCCCCTCGAGGCGCTGACGATCGAGGTGAGCTCTGAGCGCGCCGCGGACCATCCCAGGGTGTTCACGGCGATCCACCTGCGCTACCGTGCCTCCGGGCCCGGACTACAGAAAGAGCAGGTCGAGAAGGCGGCAAACCTGTCGGAGGAGCGGTACTGCTCGGTGGCCGCAATGCTGCGGCACGCGGCGCGCATTACCTACGAGGTGATCGTGGAGTAGCAACACCCGGCGAAGCGGTAAGCCAGATTGCGGGTGGTTAGATAGCGGGCGGTCGGGCGGTCAGATGGCGACCGCCCGCACGATCGCAGCAAAGGTCTCCGCGTTGAGACTGGCGCCTCCCACCAGCGCGCCGTCCACCTCGGGCTGGCTCACGAACTCGCCTATCGTCTCTGGCGTAACGCTGCCGCCGTAGAGAATGCGGATCCCCAAAGCGGCGTCACCGAACCACTCGGCGAGCCACCCCCGCAACAGATTCGCGATGCGGCCGGCCTCGGTGCCGGTGGCTGGAACGCCGGTCCCAATGGCCCACACCGGCTCGTAGGCCACCACGAGCTGAGCCGCCTGCCCGGGCGCAAGGCCCAGCGTCCCGATGCGTGCCTGGGTCTGGATGATCCGCTCGGTTCGACCGGCCTCGCGCTCTTCCAAGGATTCACCAACGCAGAGGATCGGGATGAGCTCGCCAGAGGCGGCCGCCGCGACCTTCCGGCCCACGGCCTCGTCCTCCTCGCCCATCAGCCGCCGGCGCTCCGAGTGGCCCACGATTGCGTAGGTGCACCCCAGGTCCCAGAGCATCCCCGCGGAGATCTCGCCCGTGTACGCGCCCTTGGGATCCCAATGCAGATCCTGGGCGCCAAGCTCGACCTGCGATCCAACAAGCGCGCGACCGACCTCGGCCAGCGCCGTAAACGGAGGGCAGACGACCACGTCCACCCCGGTGACGCCGGTCAGGCGGGATGCTACGCCCAGGGCCAGATCCCGCGCCTCGCGCACTGTCGTGTGCATCTTCCAGTTGCCGGCAATGAGCGGCGTGCGCATCCCCTCACGCATCCTGCAGCACCGCGATTCCCGGCAGCTCCTGGCCCTCCAGAAACTCGAGCGATGCCCCGCCACCGGTGGAGATGTGGGTCATGCGATCGGCCAGGCCGAACGCCTCAACCGCGGCCGCGGTGTCACCGCCGCCCACCACGGTGACCGCGGAGGAGTCTGCCATGGCCTCGGCCACGGCCCGCGTGCCGGCGGCGAACGCAGGGATCTCAAAGACACCCATCGGTCCGTTCCAGAGCGCGGTGCCGGCGTCCCGGATAACTCCCGCGAACCGCGCCGCAGTCCGAGGGCCTATGTCCACGCCAGCCCAACCCGTGGGAATCGCATCTGCATCCACTACCCGGTGGTCGGCGCCGGCCTCCACCGCCGTTGCCGCAACAACATCCACGGGAAGCTCAAACCCCACGCCCTTCCGCCCGGCCTCAGCCAGCAGCTCGGAAGCGAGTGCCAGGGAGTCGTGCTCGCAGATCGAGGCGCCGATCTCGCGGCCCTGCGCGCGCAGGAATGTGTACGCCATCCCCCCGCCCACCAGCAGCGTGTCCGCGCGATCCAGCAGGTGACGGATCACCCCGATCTTGTCGGACACCTTCTTTCCGCCCAGGATGGCGACGAACGGCCGGACCGGCGCGTCCAGCGCCTGGCCGAGGTGCGTCAGCTCCTTCTCCAACAGCAGCCCGGCCACCGCGGGCAGGTACGCGGCAACGCCGGCCGTGGAGGCGTGCGCCCGGTGGGCGGTCCCGAAAGCGTCGTTCACGTACAGGTCGGCCAGCCGGGCAAGCCGGGCGGCAAAGCTGGGATCGTTGGCTTCCTCTTCCGCGTGGAACCTCAGGTTCTCGAGCAGGACCGCCTCCCCCGCTCGCATGCGCGCGACCGCGTCCTCAACCGCCGGCCCAACGCAGTCCGGCAGCAGGGGAACTGATCGTTCCAGCAGTGTCCCGATGCGTTCGGCCACCGGCGCCAGGGTGAAGGCCTGGTCCGGGCGTCCCTTGGGCCGCCCCAGGTGGGAGGCCAGGATCACGCGCGCGTCGCGCTCGAGCAGGTAGCGCATGGTCGGCAGCGATTCGCGTATCCGCCGGTCGTCGGTGATCCGGCCGGCTTCCATCGGCACGTTGAAGTCGCAGCGCACCAGCACGCGCCGCCCGGACACATCAATGTCACGCACCGTCTTCTTCATCGTTGGGATTCCCACTACAGGCCGCGCTCCGCCATGTAGTGCACCAGGTCAGCGAGCCGGCAGGCGTACCCCCACTCGTTGTCGTACCACGTCATGACCTTGGCCAGGGTGTCGCCCATCACCATCGTGAGCGGGCCGTCAACGATCCCAGACCGCGCATCGCCCTTGAAGTCCACGGAGACCAGCGGGGCCTCGCTGTACCCGAGGTAGCCCTTCATCTCGCCGTCGGCCGCTTGCTTGAAGGCGGCGTTGAGCGCCTCCGCGGTGGTCGGCTTCTCCAGTTCGACCACCAGGTCCACGACGGACACGGTGGGCGTGGGGACGCGGAGCGCGATGCCCGTTAGTTTCCCCTTCAGTTCCGGCAGCACCAGGAAGATCGCCCTGGCGGCGCCGGTGCTCGCGGGAATGATGTTCAGCGCCGCTGCCCTCGCCTCGCGCAGGTCGTCGCTGACCACGTCCAGGATGCGCTGGGTGTTGGTGTACGAGTGGACCGTGGTCATGAATCCCCGCTTGATCCCAAACTGGCGGCTGAGCACCTTGGCGGTCACGGAGAGCCCGTTGGTGGTGCACGAGCCGTTGCTGACGATCACGTGCTGCTTGGGGTCGTAGCGCTCGTGGTTGACGCCCATGTTGATCATTACGTCTTCGCCCTTGCCCGGGGCGCTGATGACGACCTTCTTGGCGCCACCCTGAAGATGACCCCGCGATTTGTCGGCGGCCGTGAAGCGGCCGGTGGACTCGATCACGACCTCGACGCCGGCCTGCGACCAGGGAATCGCGCCGGGGTCGCGCTCGGCGAACACGGCGATCTCGGCCCCGTCCACCACCAGCTTGCCGTCGCGCGACGAGACCGCGCCGGAGTAGGTGCCATAGTTCGAGTCGTACTTGAACAGGTGCGCGTTGGTCTCCAGATCGGCTATGTCGTTGATCGCCGCCACCCGCACCCTATCAGGATACCGCTCCCGCATCGCCCTAAGCGCCAGACGGCCGATGCGGCCAAACCCGTTGATGCCGACGCGAACAGTCATTGCTATCTCCCACCTTTCATGTGGCGCGCGATGAGATCGCGCCGAATGAACCCGATGTTGTCGAAGATCCGGATGCTGAACGCGATGACCGCGCCCAGGTAGATGTCGAGCCCCAACAGGTCGCCAATCCCCGCCAGCAGCGCGGCGAACGAGGCGTTGACCACGAACCCCGAGAGGAAGATCATGAGATCGAACCGGTCTTCTAGTTGCGCTCGCAGCCCGCCCAGGGTGGTGTCAATCGCCGCAAGGATGGCGATCGCGGTGTACTTGACGTACCCCAGCGGGATCTCCACCGAGAACAGAAAGCCCAGGGCGATACCCAGAGCCAGGCCGACAATCGGCAGCCACATCGTTGTTACTCCTTCCCCTCGACAGAGGCGTACTCAAACCGGAAGGTGCCGCGGTAGGCCGGCACCTCCACGAGTTCGTGGAGCGTCACCTTCACCGGGAAGCCGAATGCCGTCAGCAGCTCGACCGCTCCGCCTGGCCGTCGCAGGGCACGGGCCAACTGCCTGGACTCGCCCACCGCCGTGATCACGTAGGGTGGTGCCATGCGCTTGGTGTTGACGAGTATCGTGGTGCCGACGCAGGAAATCCCGGTGGTGCCCGCAATCCGCTCGCCGTTGAGCGCTATCGCCTCGGCGCCCGCCGCCCACAGCTCCGCGACCACGCCCTGGATGTCCGAGTAGTGCAGGATGGTCTTGTTAGGATCCTCGCCGGCCCGGGGCGGCCGCGTACTGTCGTTCAGCTCCACGGCGATCCCAGGGCCGATCAGCGCCGTGATGCCCGCCAGCGTCCGAAGCTCCTGGAGGTCGCGACTCATCTTCGCGGCCGCGGTCCGGCCCTCGGCCGCGGCCTTCTCGTACGCCGCCAGCCGGCCGCGCAACTCGCCGACCTGGGACTCCAGCGCCGCGCGGCCGCGCTCCTGATCCCGGAGGAGAAAGGCCAGTTCCTCCAACTGAGTGGAAGGGATGCGCAGGGTTCGCCGGATCTGCCACTCGGTTCGGACCTGCGCCACCACGAGATAGCCCGCCAGCGCCAACACGAGCCCCAAGGCTGCAGACCAGCGAGCGACCGGCAGCGGCGGGATACGACCGCTCCGTGTTGCGTTAGGCACCGGTCTCCCTAGCCTCGAGCTTCTTCTTGATGCGCTTGAGTCGGAAGACGTCCTCTCTGGCGCGCTGCTCCAGCACCGATGAGATGTAGCGGGTCTCGGCGGCAAGCCGGGGGATGACCACCTGCTCCAGCGCGTTGACGCGGCGAGTGGTCTTCTTGATCTCCTCGCCTATTCTGCGGAGCTTGACCTCGGTCGCACCCACGGCCAGGATGGCCGCGAGCACCTCCTCGAAGTTGGCGGCGCTCTCGATGGTCCGAGCACTCGTAGCAGCGGGGTTCTGCCCCCGCTCCAACAAAGGCCGGCGCACTTCGGGCCGCGTCACCTCGGGAATCCGGGTGCCCCAGAGGCTGCGAACCTCGATGTCCATCAGGATGTCGCGGCCCGCCGGGAGCGCCGCCGCCTCCAGCGCCTCCCTGCCCTCCCAGGCCTTGGCCAGAGAGAGCGCGACATACGACCGGCGGCAGGCGGCGGAAAGTGACTCGCGGGCCGCGAGCGACTCGCGAACGATCTTGAAGAAGTCGGCGACCAGCGCGTCCCGCTTGCGCTTGAGGAGGTCCACGCCCTGCTGCGCGACGCGCAACTGGTTGCGCCGCGCCAGCAGGTTCATCCGGGTCGGGCTGATCACCTCTGCCATGCCGTGGGTTCTCCGTCCTCGCCCTGCCCGAACTATATCCGGGTGATCTTGTCCTCCCAGATCTTCCCCATCTGCTCACCGTAGTACCTGTTCACGTGATCCTGTTTGACGCGCTTCAGCTCGCCGCGGGGAAAGCCCGAGAGCAGCTTCCAGCCCATCGCAAGCGTCTCCTCGATCGTCCGGTCGGTCTCACCCTGGCCCAGGAAGTGGCTCTCGAACTCCTCCGCAAACTTGAGGTAGAGCCGGTCGCGGTCGGTGAGCGCTTCCTCGCCGATGATGGCCACCAACCGGCGCAGGTCCACGCCGTTGGCATAGGAGGCGAAGAGCTGGTCCTTGACGTTGGCGTGATCGGCGCGGGTCCGGTCGGGACCGATGCCGTCGTTCATCAGGCGCGAGAGACTGGGCAGCGGGTTGATCGGCGGGTAGACGCCGCTGCGGTGCAGCGCGCGGCTGAGCACGATCTGCCCCTCGGTGATGTAGCCGGTCAGGTCCGGGATGGGGTGGGTAATGTCATCATCGGGCATGGTCAATATCGGGAGCTGCGTGATGGACCCCTTGCGGCCGAGCACGCGGCCTGCCCGCTCGTAGATCATCGCCAGGTCAGTGTACATGTAGCCGGGGTAGCCACGCCGGCCCGGGATCTCCTCGCGCGCCGCGCCGATTTCGCGAAGAGCCTCGGCATAGTTGGTCATATCCGTGAGGATGACCAGGACCTGCATGTCGAGATCAAAGGCCAGGAACTCGGCGGTGGTCAGCGCCATGCGCGGGGTCATCAACCGCTCAATCGCTGGGTCGTCGGCCAGGTTGAGGAAGACCACGCTGCGGGCCAGCGCGCCCGTTGCCTCGAACTGCTCGATGAAGTAGGCCGCCTCACGCTGGGTGATCCCCATCGCCGCGAAGACGACCGAGAACTCCTCGCCCCCTCCCAGCACCTTGGCCTGACGCGCGATCTGCGCGGCGATCTCGTTGTGCGGCAGCCCAGCGCCCGAGAAGATCGGGAGCTTCTGCCCGCGCACCAACGTGTTGAGCCCGTCAATGGAAGAGATGCCGGTCTGGATGAACTCCTGCGGCCGCTCCCGGGCCACGGGGTTGATGGGCGTGCCGATGATGGGCAACCGCTTCTCGGGAATGATCGGCGGGAGGCCGTCAATAGGGTTGCCCAGCCCGCTGAACCGCCGGCCTATCATGTCACGCGAGCACGCGATTCGCGCCACATCCTCGCGCAGGCTCACGGACGTGCGGGCCAGATCCAGCCCGGCAGTTTCCTCGAAGACCTGGATCACCGCGTTCTTCTCCGAGATCTCGATGACCTGGCCCCCGCGCACGCCGCCTTCGGGCATGTGGATGTTCACGATGGCGCCGTAGGCCAGGTCGCGCGCGCCCTCGACGAACAGCAGCGGGCCCGAGATGTAGGAGATGGACTGGTACTGCTTGGTAGCCAGCGACATGGCGCTACGCACCTCCTGCTGGAGCCTTCGCCCCAAAGGCCTCGGCCAACTTCTCGAGCCAGGACTCGATGTAGGCCCCAAACTCGTCCTTGGGCGCTTCCTTAAGGCGGGCGATCTCCTCAACCTGCTTGAGGTTAAGTAGATCGTCCATCGGCATGCCGCGCCGCAGGGCCGTGGCGGCCTCGTCGTAGAACGAGAGGATCGCCTTCAACATGCCGTAAGCCTTGTCCATCGGGCAGTGGGCGTCGGTCTCAGAGAACGAGGACTGCTGCAGGAAGTCCTCGCGCAGCATCTTGCCGACCTCGATCACCAACCGCTGGTCGTCCTGCAGCGCGTCGGGGCCGACGAGCTGCACGATCTCCTGCAGCTCCGCCTCCCTCTGTAGCAGTGCCGAGGCCCGGGCGCGCAGTGCCTCGAAATCCTCGGGCATGTTCTCCCGGTACCACTCCTTGAACAACGGGGTGTAGAGACTGTACGACCGCAGCCAGTGGATCGCCGGGAAGTGCCTCCGGTTGGCAAGCCCGGCGTCCAGCGACCAGAACGTCCCGGTGATGCGCAGCGTCGCCTGCGTCACGGGCTCGGACAGATCGCCACCGGGCGGGGAGACCGCGCCCACAACCGTCACCGAGCCATCCCTCTCGGGCTGCCCAAGGCAGACCGCGCGGCCGGCCCTCTCGTAGAAAGCCGCCAGCCGGCTGGACAGGTAGGGCGGGTAGCCTTCCTCGGCGGGCATCTCCTCCAGTCGCGAGGAGATCTCGCGCATCGCCTCGGCCCAGCGGCTGGTCGAGTCCGCCATCACCGCCACCTTGTACCCCTGGTCGCGCCAGTACTCCGCCATGGTGATGCCAGTGTAGACCGAGGCCTCACGCGCCGCCACCGGCATGTTGGAGGTGTTGGCGATAATCACCGTGCGCTCCATCAGGGGCCGTCCGGTGCGCGGGTCCTCCAGCTCGGGAAACTCGTCCAGCACGTGGGTCATCTCGTTGCCACGCTCACCGCAGCCCACGTAGATGATGACGTCGGCGTTGGACCACTTGGCCAGCGTCTGCTGCATGACGGTCTTGCCGGAACCGAACGGGCCTGGGATCGAGGCCGCCCCGCCCATCGCCACCGGGAACAGGACATCAATAATGCGCTGCCCCGAGATGAACGGCTCACGGGGATCGCGCTTCCGCGCCACCGGCCGCGGCACCCGCACCGGCCAGCGGTGCATCAGGCGCAGCTCGGCGCCATCCGAGAGCCGTCCGATCACTTCGTCCACCGTGAACTCGCCCTCTTTGATCTCAGCCACCTCGCCCCCACGCGAGGTCGGCGGCACGAGGACCCTGTGCTCGAATCCGAACTCCGCCACGGTGCCGATCACGTCGCCTGGACCCACCCGCGTCCCGGGCGCCACGGACGGGGAGAACGCCCACCGCCGCGAGCGATCCAGTGCCTCAGTGACGGCGCCGCGCGCGAGGAAGTCGCCCTTCTGGCTGCGGAGGCTGGCGAGCGGCCGCTGGATCCCATCGAAGATACCGGTCAGCAGCCCGGGGCCGAGCTCAACCGCGAGAGGGGCCCCGGTGGTTGCCACCGGCTCATCAATCAGCAGCCCCGAGGTGTCCTCGTAGACTTGGATGAACGCGGTGTTCCCGTCGAGGCGGATGATCTCGCCGAGCAATCCCTCGTGGCCCACGTGCACCAGATCGTACATGCGCGCTCCGGGGATCCCCCGGGCGATGACCGCCGGTCCGGCGATCTTGATGATGGTGCCCTGGGTCGTCATGGCAGTCCCTCCATCCACTCCGGCCGCCCTCTAGCGCAGCTTCACGTAGAAACCGATGTGCTCTTTCACCAGGCGCGCCACGTATGCCTCGCCGCCCTCGATCTGCGCGTGGGGCGCCGGAAACGGGACGATGATGGGGAGATCGCGGTCGCGCAGCAGGCGCGCGCGCTCTTCCTTGGCGCCCTCCAGCAGCGTCTCGTTCACGGCGACCACCCCGTAGTCCAGCGTCACGAAGTGGCGCAGGTGCTCCAACGCATCCTGGGGCGTAGCGGCCTCCCGCACCTCGGCACCCGCCAGCCGGAAGCCGGTCGCCGTCTCAGGATCGGTGATAACCGCCAACCTAAACACGGAGCATTTCCCGCCGCACCGCGTCGCGCGGCAGCCCCAGGAACGCGCCCCGCGCCATCAGGCGGAGGTTGGCGACCTCCGCGGTCTTCCTCGCCAGGTATCCGATCACGATGTCCAGTCCTAGCGGGTCACCCCTGAAGCGTCCGGCCAGCGCCTGCGCCGTCGCAAGGTCCAGGGCGCGCTCTAGCTCGATCGGGGTCTCCGGAAGGTCGCGGACCGGGAAGCCGTTGATCCGCAACCTCTGCCAGGCGGATGCCCGGGTGCTCGGTGCGGACAGGGCCAGGAACAGGTCCGCGGGGAGCAGCGCCCCGCCGGGAATGAAGAAGCGCAGCCGCTGCTCTTCGTCCAGCGGTCCTGCCGAGCCCAGCTTGAAAGCGGTCTTGGCGTTCGCCGCGTCTATCTCGGCGCGCAGCACCTCGCGGAGCACCACCGCGTCGCCGCTGCGCCCCTGGGTCTGCCGCAGGACGCGCTCGATGTAGGCACGGTCCAGCAGCAGCTCGAACGCGAGGAGATCCTGGGTTCTGCCATACGCCGCCGCTCCCTCGGCCACCTCAGGCGCGAAGGGATGCCCCACCGCCTCCAGCGTCCCGGCTAGGCCGGCGAGGTCCGGCGCCGCAACCATCTCCTTGAGGACGGCCTCACCCAACGTGCCCGCGGGCAGGAGCGCCTCCATCACCTCGTCGGCAGACCGGCTGGCGTGCTTGCCGCGCACGATGACCCGGAGGTTCGCCAGGTCCCACCGCAGCAGGACCGCCTCGATCAGCGCCCGGGGCCGGCCGTCGGCAAACCCCAGAATCCTCCGCGTGGTGCGCTGGAGGTTCCTGGCCAGCGCTTCGTCCACGGCCCGGACGCCCTCGAATCGCACGAGGGCCTCCTGGATATCGCCGGCGTAGGGCGTTGCCGCCAGGGCCTGCAGGAACGCGGGCAGCGTCGGGGACCCCAGAAGCTCATCGAGCTGCGCGCCGGTCAACAGCCGGCTGTGCATCGCGCGTACGCGCGCGTTTATGTACGGGAAGTCAGGCATCCTGCCGGACCGTTACCCCCACAGCGTCCTGGCCACCCCGGCCGCCAGTGCTGGTCGCGCGCGGCCGAGCCGTGAGCCAAGGGTGTTGGTCACCAAGAGGCGCCCGTCGGTAGAGGAGAGGCTCGCCCCTCCGTTGATCGAGGAGTCGGCGCGCACCGTCGCCTCCCACCCGCGCTCCCGGATCAGCGCTTCGGCAATCGCCTGGTCAGCCGGCGCCACGGACACAACGCCCGCTCCGCCCAGGTCCCGCAACCCCTCTTCGATGAGCCGGCGCAGGACCCCGGGGTAGCGGCGGGCGTCGGCGGCCAGCGCCGCCAGGACGGCCTCTGCCTGCGCGAACACCCGGGCGATCTCGTCCTCCTTGGCCTGTAGGATCAGCGACGAGGCCCTCAGCGTCGCGGTGCTCTGCGCCTTGACCAGCGCCGCGCGTGCCTCGGCCTCGAGCCGCTCCCGCGTGGCGGCCAGCACCTCGTCGGCCGCGCGTCGGGCCTCGGCCAGGATGGCCTCTGCCTGCGCCCGGGCCTCCGCCAGGAGCTGCTCGCGCTCGGCCGCGGCCTCGCGCTCGAGCAAGGCGATTAGTTCCGAACCGGTCGCCACGACGATCCGGCCTAGATCTTCCCGATGATGAAGAACGCCACCAGGAAGCCGAAGATGATCAGCGTCTCCGGCAGGACCAGGAAGATCAGCATCAGTCCGCCGATCTCGGGGCGCTCCGCGACGGCGCCGGCCGCGGCCGCGCCGATGCGCGACTGCGCCCACGCGGTGCCGATCGCGCCGAACGCCACGGCCAGCGCGGCTGCCAGACCCAGCAGCGCGTGAGCCATCGTGATCTGCCGGGCCCCCGCAGCCGGCGCCTCGGCCGCCAACGCGACCGGAGCGATGACAAGCAGGGCCACCGCCAGCAAGCTCATGACCCTCAGGATGTTCTTCACCCTAGTCCACCTCCTGTTTTGTGAAGCGGCTGGTACGAGTTGCCACTCTCATCGTGGTACTTGAGTTTGGTGAGAAACTCGACCCAGTTCAACCGCGCGGGCTGGATGATGTGACCGGGCAGAGTGAAGATGAAGAACACCATCTGGATGCCGACTCCGACGAAGGCGCCGATCCAGATCGGCCCCATCATGCCGCCCAGCTCGTTTGAGACGTTAGCCAGCACGGCCGCGGCCAGACCCACGCCGAACAACCGTGCGTAGGAGAGCACGTTGCCCATGCCCGAGATCGCTTCCAGCAGCCACATCGCGGCGTATCGGTTCGTCGCGATCCCGATCAGGACAAAGACCAGATAGGCCACGAGCAGCGCGACGCCCGGAGTGAGGAAGCTGGCTGGCAGCACGTTGCCCATGGCGCCCAACAGGGCGAACAGCGCGGCCACGCCGCTGATCATGGCAAGCGACTCGAGAGCGCCGAAAGCGTGCCGGTGGCGCAGCGCCATCACCAAATGGAGCAGGTAGCCTAGCATCACCTGGACAAGGCCCATCGCGATCGTCAGTCCCAGGAACGCGGTCGTGAGATGAACGCGGTTGAAGATGGGGTGCAGGCCCAGGTGGTGCTCGATCAGGTTGCCGAAGATCTCGAGGTAGAGCGCGCCGAAGAGCACCGTCCAACCCGCCATGGTGCGGACGATCCACGACATGTCGGCCAGTGGGGCTGGCCTGACCTTCATCCCTATCTTGATGCTCCCAAGCGCGACGTCCCACGCCTTGCCGCGGCGGGCCTTGTTGCGCATCCACCAGCCGAAGGCAAAGAGCAGCGCCCCGTAGGCGACGTCGCCGATGACCATGCCGACGAAGATCGGGAAGAAGATGGCCAGGTAGACCGTGGGGTCCAGGGTTCCGTACCTCGGCGGCCGGAACAGCCCCAGCAGCCGCTGGAACGGCCTGATCACCCGGGGGTTGTCGAGCAGCACCGGGACCCCCTCGGCGTGATGCGGGTCGGCCGGCTGATCGTGGACGACGACCTCGCCGCCAAAGCGCGCCCGAAGGGCTTCGCGGACCTCGCGCACGCGCGCACGCGGCGTCCACCCGTGGAGTATGAAGGCGTACTGCGACTGCGCGAGGTGGGGCAGCGCTCGGAGCTGCGCGAGCCGGTCGGCGGTCAGGGCCAGGACCGCCTCCACCCGAGACCGGTACCGGCGCGCGACCTCGGCGAGTTCCGCCGCGATCGCCGCCGTCTCGCCCGGCAACTCGGCGCGCCGGCGTTCCATCTGGCGCACCGCATCAGCCGGCCCCTCGCCGGCATAGCGCGCGGGCAGGCGCAACTCGCTGATGCCCGCCCTGGTGAGCCATCCGCGGACCGCCTCGGCGTCGCGGCGCAGGAACGCCACTACCACGCCGATCTTGCCCTCCTCGATCGTGCGGCTGACCACCTCGATGCGGCCACCTGTCAGCTCGCTGAGCTGGTTGCGCAGGGCCGTAACCACCGAAAGGTCCTTACCGCGCAGGATGAATCCCACGGATTCCAGGGCCCGGCTGCCCGACAGCGCACCGAGCAGCGGGGAGAGCACGCGGACCGCGCCCTCGTACGTCCTGATCATCTCGAACTCTTCCTCGGCTTCGAGCCGCCGCCGGGTGAGGACCGCCACCTCGGCCTCGATGCCGGCCAGCGCCGCGTCGAGCGCCTCAGGGTCTGATAGATCGCCTGCCCCCTCCGGTACTGGGGGGGCAGCCGGGAGCAGGCCGAGCAGACTAGAAGTGCGGAGACGGGTGCGCTCGAGCGATGCCTGAGCCACCGAAGCAGCCTCATCGAGCCGCAGGGCGCCGATCGCATGCCCCTCGGTCTCAACTCGCTCGATGTGCAACGCGCCGAGGCGCTGTATCTCCTCTACGACCCCGCGCAGCAGCCGCTTGGGGCCAAAGACCAGCACCCGGCGCATCTCAACGATCATTCGCCGCCCGTGATCACGTGGCCCGTAACCACGTGCTCAACCACGCTTGCCACAGCCGCCTCGAGCCCGCCCGCCGCCTGTGCGCGCAGGTTCTCGACCTCGCGCTCGGCGCGGACCTGCGCCTCGCGCTGGATCCGCTGGGCCTCGTCGGCGACTCGCTTCTCCGACTCGCCGGCCAACCGGCCTGCCTCGGCGCGGGCATCGCGGGCGATCCGCTCGGCCGCATCCCGCGCCTGGGCCAGGATTGCCGCGGCCTCATCGCGGGCGGAGGCAATCTGAACCTCGAGCTCGCGCTCCCGGTCGGCGATGACCTTCAGGAAGTTGTCGCCGGTGCGGTGGTCGTCCTTGTGACGTGCTGGGTTTCCTCCGCCCATGATCCCCCGGCTCCCCGGCGTTTCGCCAGCAAGAAACCCCCAGGACGCGGCGCCCCGGGGGCTCACTCCACAGTTCAGACTAGCAGACCCCCCCTGACCCGTCAAGACGGGGCAGGATCCAGCCACCGCGCGGGTTTCCGGCGTTCGGTCTGACCCGCAGAACTACATCCGCAACAGCATCGCCGCCGCCCCCACGAGGGTGACAAACGGCTGCGGGAAGATCCCTATCACCAGCGTACCCAGCGCCGCGATCCCCAGGGCCAGGCGCAGGGGCGCGGGCCCGGTCGCCGATCCTACCGATGGGACCGGGAGCAGGTACATCACCCGGATCACGTTCACGTAGTAGTATAGCGCCACCACGCTGTTGACCACCGCCACCACGGCCAGCCACAGCAGCCCGTTGTTGATCGCCGCGCCGAAGATGTAGAACTTGCCGAAGAACCCGCCCGTGGGCGGTATGCCGGTCAGCGATAGCATGAACAGCGCCATGACGGCGGCCAGGCCGGCCGAGCGCTGCGCCAGGCCGGCGTAGCTCGGTATCTCGTCCGAACCCAACCTTCCGGCGACGGCTGTTACCACAAAGAACGCGCCCAGGTTCGTGAACGTGTACGCCAGCAGGTAGATCAGCAGACCAGGGGCCCCGAAGTCGCCCTGGTGGGCCGCAACCCCCATCAACAAGAACCCCGCGTGCGAGATGCTGGAGTACGCCAGCATCCGCTTTATGTTGCGCTGCGGCAGGGCCAGCAGGTTGCCGAGCGTCATGCTCACCGCGGACAGGGCCGCGACCGGCGTGACCCAGTCCACCGGACCCGGCTCGATGGCGACCATCAGGAACCGGGCCAGCGCCGCGAACCCCGCCGCCTTGGACGCCACGGACAGGAACGCCGCCACCGGCGTCGGCGCGCCCTCGTAGACGTCCGGCGTCCACTGGTGGAACGGAACCATCGAGACCTTGAAGCCCAATCCGGCCAGCGCCATGCCCACCGCGAGAATCAGGGCGGGCTGGGGCGCGGTCCGAACCCGATCGGCGATGGCGTAGAGGTTGGTCTCCCCGGTCAGACCATAGAGGATCGAGAAGCCGTAGATCATCACCGCCGAGGAGGCGGCGCCGAACAGGAAGTACTTGATCCCGGCCTCGTTGCTCCGGACATCGGACTTGAAGTATCCGGCCATGACGTACGAGGAGAGACTGACGAACTCGATGGACAGCGCCAGCAGGATCAGGTCGGCGCTGGCCGCCATCAGGCACACACCCAGCGCCGCGAAGGTCAGCAGCATGTACATCTCGCCCTCGAAACTCGTCTGTCCTCGAAGAGCGTCCATGGCCGAGAGGATGACCAGAATGGTGGCAACCACGGCGATGAGCTTGAAGAAGATCGCGAAGCCGTCTACCGCGTAGGCGTCGAAGAAGACGGTGCGGGCAGGGGTGCCCAGCATCCCGAGAACGGGGATCAGGACAAGAAACAGCCCTACGACGGCCGCCCAGCCCACCAGGCGCTTGCGGTCAGCGGGCAGGAACAGGTCGAGGAGCACCAGCAGCAGACCCAGCCCGGCGAGCCAGAACTCGGGGACGAGCGACCAGAGATCTTCGATCGGTATCGGCATCTGGAATCCCTACCGCAACACTGCCACCAGGTTCGTCATCGCCACGTTGATCATGTCCAGTAGCGGCCGCGGGTAGACGCCGAAGACCAGCATGAGCGCGGCCAGCGGCGCCAGCGAGATAACCTCGCGCCGGTCGAGATCAGGCAGATCGGTCCACTTCGGGTTGAGCGGGCCCAGGAAGATGCGCTGGATGGTCCACAGGAACATCGCGGCCGAGAAGATGACGCCGGTGACCGCCACGGCGGTCAGTTCAGGGAACACGCCGAATGATCCCACGAAGATCAGGAACTCGGCCACGAACCCCATCAATCCCGGCAGGCCCAACGATGCCAGCATCGCCATCATGGTGACGCCGGTGTAGACGGGGAGCCGGGCGCCCAGCCCTCCAAACTCGTCTACCCCGCGGGTGTGCGCCCGGTAGTCGTAGATCACCCCGACGATGAGGAACAGCGCCCCGGTGATGATGCCGTGCGCGATCATCTCGAACACGGCCCCGTTGAGCGCGATCGTGGCGGCGTGCGCCTTCTCGGGGACGCCCACCGCGGCCGCGGCGGCAGAGATGCCCAGCATCACGTACCCCATGTGATTGACGCTGGAGTAGGCGACCAGCTTCTTGAGGTCGGTCTGCGCCATGGCCACGAGGGCTCCGTAGACGATCCCCAGCAGCGCCAGGATCGCGATAGGGAAGGCGAAGAGCTTGAAGGTCTCCGGCAGCATCGGCAGGCTGATCCGGACGAAGCCGTACGTTCCCATCTTTAACAACACGGCCGCCAGGATCACGCTGCCAGCGGTAGGCGCCTCCACGTGCGCGTCCGGAAGCCATGTGTGGAACGGCCACATCGGCACCTTGATCGCAAACGACAAGAAGAAGCCCCAGAACGCCAGCGCAGCGAGCGCGGGCGCCCGGGCCAGGGGCTGCTGCTGGATCATCTCGAGGATCCCAAACGTGCGGGGCTCGGTGTTGAAGTAGAGCAGCATGATCGCCAGCAGCATCGCCAGCGAGCCCACGAGGGTGTAGAGGAAGAACTTGATCGCCGCGTACTCGCGGCGCGGGCCGCCCCAGATGCCGATCAGGAGGTACATCGGCACCAGCGTGATCTCCCAGAACACGAAGAACAGGAAGAAGTCCAGCGCCACGAATACGCCCAGCGTCCCGGTTTCCAGCAGCAGGAACAGGAACAGGTACTCCTTGAGCCGCAGATCTATGCGCCAGGAGTAAGCGACGGACAGCAGGGACAGCAGGGCGGTCATGATCAACAGCGGGAGACTCAGCCCATCCACGCCAAGGTGGTAGTTGATCCCAATCCCCGGGATCCACAGGTAGCGCTCCTGGAGCTGCATGCCGGCGCTGCCGATCTCGAACGGCCCCAGGAGCCACAGCGACGCCAGGAAGGCGAGCCCGGCGGCGGCAGCGGCCACCCACTTCATCAGCTCGTCCCGGCCCTTCGGTATCAGCAGGATTATCAACCCGCCGAGCAGCGGCAGGAACACCGTGATCGTCAGCAGGTAGCGTTCCATTCGTGTCCCTTCCCCCTCTTCCCCAGACGACGCCCGGCCCGCGGCGCTACCTGAACAGCCCCGCGGCCACGATCACGATCACGCCGAGCGCGATCGCAAGCAGGTAGTTCTGCATGCGGCCGGTCTGGACGTAGCGCAGCGTTCCACCAAGCGCCTTGGCCGTCCAGCCCACCAGGTTGACCGCGCCGTCCACCACGTACAAATCGAACACCCGGTACAGCCGGGCGAGGGCGACGACGCCAAACCCGATCAGGTTCACCAGCAGGTCGATCACGTAGACATCGAAGACCCGCAGCGAGCGCCCGATCCAAAGAGTGGGCCGCACGAACGCCAGGGCGTAGAACTCGTCAAAGTAGTACTTGCGGCCCACCAGCGTGTACAGCGGGCCGGCGGCGCGGCGCAGCGCGGATGACGGGACGATTCCCCAGCGGTACACAACCGCTGCCGTCAGGATGCCTGCGCCGGCGATGACGGTGGAGACGAGGGCGAGTCCGGCGCTGAACGGTATGGCGGCCACGCCCTCGAAGTGCAGGAACTTGTGGATCGGGCTTCCCAGGAACGGCGCTCCGACCAGTCCCACGACCGCGGAGAAACCGGCCAGAACCCACAGCGGCCGGGTCATGACGGGCGGGCTCTCGTGCGGGTGCGCGTCGTGGCTCCGCAGCGTGCCCGTGAAGGTGTAGAAGATCACCCGGAACATGTAGAACGCGGTCAGGAACGATGTCAGGGCGGCCATCACGAACAGGCCGGTGTTGTGGTGGAATGCCTCCAGCAGGATCTCGTCCTTGCTCCAGAAGCCCGCGAACGGAGGCACGCCCGCCAGCGCCAGGGCGCCGATCAGGAACGTCCAGTACGTGGACGGCATCGCGAGGGCGAGCCCACCCATCGCCTTGATGTCGTTGGTGTGCATGGCGTGGATGACGCTGCCGGCGCCCAGGAACAGCAGGGCCTTAAAGAACGCGTGCGTCATCAGGTGGAACATGCCGGCGGTGTAGCCCAGCATCCCCAGGCCCAGCATCATCAGGCCGAGCTGGCTGATGGTCGAGTACGCCAGCACGCGCTTGATGTCGTCCTGGACCACGGCGATCGTCGCGGCCATCAAGGCGGTGATCCCGCCCACGTAGGCCACGGCCTGCAAGGCGGCGCTGCCGTGGAGCGCGCCGGAGGCCGGCCAGTCGAAGAACATCGTGTAGGCGCGCGCCACGAGGTAGACGCCCGCGGCAACCATCGTTGCGGCGTGTATCAGCGCGGAGACCGGGGTGGGACCCTCCATCGCGTCGGGCAGCCAGGTGTGCAACGGCACCTGCGCCGACTTGCCCACCGCCCCGCCGAAGATCAGCACCGCCGCCAGGGTCAGCAGGGGAATCCCGCCGATCGCGGCTCCTGCGAGCGCTCCCTCGCGCACGCGCGCGAAGATCTCCTCGAACCGGAACGTCCCGAGGGTGAAGAAGACGATCAGGATGCCCAGGAACATGAAGAGGTCGCCCACGCGCGTGGTCAGGAAGGCTTTGATCGAGGCGCGTGCGGCAGACGCCCTCTCGAAGTAGAAGCCGATCAGCAGGTACGAGCACAGCCCCACCAGCTCCCAGCCGGCGTAGAGGAAGAGCAGGTTGTCCGCCAGCACCAGCAGGAGCATGGAGGCGGCGAACAGCGACATGTAGGCGAAGAACCGCGGGTAGCGCGGGTCGCCGTGCATGTAGCCGATCGAGTAGGTGAAGATCATCGAGCCGACCACCGTAACCACCAGGAGCATGATGGTGGTGAGGTGATCCACGCGGAACCCCAGCTCCAGGGGGGTGTTGCCCAGGAGCATCCAACGGACGGTCATCTCCACCGGTGGTGCGCCCAGCAGCATCTCGACGAAGATGCCGATCGAGAGCAATCCGGAGAGCCCGATGCCGGCAACCGCCACGTAGCTTCCCCCTCCGGGCAGACGCCGGCCCAAGGCGGCGATCAACCCGTACGCGGCCAGGGGGAAGAGCGGGATCAGCCAGGCCAGGTCGCGCATCGCTACCACTTCAGCATGTTGATCCGGTCCACCTGGACCGTCTCAAGGTTTCTGTAGGCCGCCATGACCAGCGCCAGGCCAACGCCCACCCCACAGGCCGCCAGGGTAATCACTACCAGCGTGAACACCTGCCCGTTGAGCGCCGCGGGCGCCACGTACTTGTTGAAGGCGACCAGGTTGATGTTGGCGGCGTTGAGCATCAACTCGATGCCCATCAGGATCGCCACCGCGTTCCTCCGTGTCAGCACCCCGTAGAGCCCCAGACAGAAGAGCATGGCGCTGACCACCAGGAAGTGAGTCAGTCCAACCGCCACGATGCTCCGGCCTCCCCTTCTACCGCTCGCGCCGCGCGATGATGATGGCGCCGATCAGCGAGATCAACAACACCAGGCTCGTAACCTCAAAGACCAGCACCATGGACGAGAGCAGGGTCTTCCCGATCTGATCCGCGGTGTGCTCGGGCAGCGCTCCGGGCCCACGGGGCCAGGGCGTACGCAGGAACACCCAGATCAACAGCGCCGCGAGCGTGGCGCTTGCCAGCGCGCCCACGGCCACCTGCTCGTTGACCTGGCGAATCCTGATGCCGGTCCCGCCTTCGGTGAGCATGATAACGAAGAGGATCAACACCGTGATGGCGCCGGCGTAGATCAGCACCTGGATGCCGGCAACGTACTCCGCCTGCAGCAGGACGTAGAGGCCCGTGATCCCCAAAAACGTCGGGACGAGCGCCAGGGCGCTGCGCACGATGTTCTTGGAGGTCACCACCACGACCGCGGGAATCAGCGTGACCGCGGACAGGATGAGGAATGCCGCCAGCGTACCCATGGGCTAGAACGTGATCCTGTAACCGGAGATGAGGATCCAGATGAGACCGGCGGGCAGCAAGACCTTCCAGCTCAGGTTGAGGAGCTGGTCCAGCCGGAAGCGCGGGAAAGTCCACCGTACCCACATCATGAAGAACACCACCAGGTACATCTTTAGGAAGAACCACACGAGTGGCGGCAGCAGCGGCCCCTTCCACCCGCCCAGGAAGAGCGTTGTGGTCATGGCGGCCATGGCGAACATCTCGGCGTACTCGCCCAGCATGAACAGGGAGAAGCGCATGCCCGAGTACTCGGAGATGTATCCCGCCACCAACTCGGACTCCGCCTCGGGAAGATCGAACGGGATGCGGTTGACCTCCGCGACGGCCGCGATCATGAAGATGACGAAGGCGGGAAACTGTCGGAACATGAAGGACCCCATCCAGCCATCCTGCGCCCGGACGATGCCCACGGTGGAGAGCGTCCCGGCCTCCATGGCCACGGCCACGAGCGCCATCCCCAGGGGGAGCTCGTAGCTTATCATCTGCGAGGCGCTGCGCAGCGCGCCGAGCAGCGAGTACTTGTTGTTGGACGCCCACCCGCCCGCCAGGATACCGATCACGGTCATCGAGGCCATCGCCGCGAAGAACAGGATGCCGATGTTGAGATCGCGAACGACCAGCACGGTCTCGCCGATCTTGCCGAACGGAATTACAAGCCAGCCCATCAGCCCGGCGGTCGCGACGACCAGGGGGGCGGTGTTGAAGATCAGCGCGTCCGCGGCCCTGGGGGTTACGTTCTCCTTCTGCAGCAGCTTGAGCGTGTCGGCAAGGGTCTGCAGCACGCCCTGCGGGCCGACGTGCTTGGGGCCCAGCCGGGACTGAATCCACCCGCCGATCTTGCGCTCGAGCAGAACGCCGAACATCGCCGCCACGATGGCCAGGAACGTAAACATCCCGACCGCGGCCAATACGGCCTTGGCAATCTCAGCTCCCCAGCTCACCGCCGGACCCCTCGGGTGTGCGGCGGGGCGGACGCCCTAGACCCATTCCAGCGCGCCCTTCCGCCAGGCGTAGGCCAAGCCGATCAACAGCACTACCAGGAAGATCAGCATCTCGACGAACGCGAACTTGCCGAGCTGCCGGAACACGATCGCCCAGGGGTACAGGTAGATGACCTCTACCGCGAAGATCACGAAGACCAACCCGAACAGGTAGTAACGGATGTTGAACTGAGCCCATGCCTGGCCGAAGGGCACCATGCCTGATTCGTAGGTCATGCGCTTCTCGGGGTACGCTGACCGCGGGGACAGCACCCAGACTATGGCCAGCGACAGACCGGCCAGCAGCAGGCCGATCACCGCGAACGCTGCGACGTAAAGCCAGTCTAGAAGCATCATTATCCTTCAGACCCACGCCAGCGTATCCGCTCGAACATGGGGTGTCAAGAACCCCGCGCCGCGCGCGCTTCCGGGCTCCGAGGTAGATCCGAGAGCGGCACCGGGGCCAAGCGCGCGGAGAAGTGACGGAGCACCGGGGGCTCATGGACGATCCGTAGACCGCCAATCCGTGCGCTACGGGCCAGCGTGAGGCGGGCGGCCTCCACGACAACCGCCATGTGGGCATCGGTGTAGACGCGGCGCGGCACCGCCAGTCGGACCATCTCCAGGCGGGGGAAGCGCTCCTGCCCGGTCTTCGGATCGCGCCCGGCCATCACGCCGCCCACCTCGACCCCGCGGACGCCGCCGTCGGCGTAGAGCTCGCAGGCCAGTGACTGCGCCGGGTAAGCCGTCTGCGGAACGTGCGGCAAGAACCGCACCGCGTCCAGGAACACCGCGTGTCCACCTGACGGCTCGACCAATGGAACGCCCGCCGCGCGCATGCCTTCTGCCAGTCTCGCCACCTGCCCGATGCGCCATTCCAGGTACGGTTGCTCCACCACCTCCCTCAGGCCCACCGCGATGGCTTCCAGGTCCCGGCCGGCCAGGCCGCCGTAGGTCAAGAACCCTTCGAAGAGGATCGCCCACGGGACCGCCTTCTGGTAGAGAGAGGCGTCACGGAACGCCACGAAGCCGCCGATGTTGGCAAGCCCGTCCTTCTTGGCGCTGAATGTGCAGCCGTCGGCCAGGTTGCACATCTCACGCGCGATCGAGGCCACCGTCCTCCCCGCGTACCCCGGCTCCCGTTGCTGGATGAAGTAGGCGTTCTCGGCGAACCGGCAGGCGTCCAGGAAGAACGGTATCCCCCAGCGGTCCGCCAGCCCCCGCACCGCGGTCAGGTTCGCCATCGAAACGGGCTGCCCGCCACCGGAGTTGCAGGTCACCGTCACAAGGATGAGTGGCACGGCGTCTCGGCCGACCCCGCGGATGTGCGCCTCGGCGCGCTCCACGTCCAGGTTGCCCTTGAACGGCGAGCGATCCTGCGCGTCGTAGATCTCCTCCACCGCCAGGTCGAGCGCCACCGCCTGCCGGTGCTCGATGTGGGCGCGCGTGGTGTCGAAGTGGACGTTGCCGATCACCTGCTGGCCCGGAGCCACGAGCGCGGAGAAGAGAACGTGCTCGGCCCCCCTGCCCTGGTGCGCGGGTATCAGGTAGGGGAATCCCATCACCTCGGATGCGGACTCCGCCAGCCGATCGAAGCTACGGCTTCCAGCGTAGGCCTCATCGCCAGCCATCATCGCCGCCCACTGCCGGTCGCTCATCGCCCCGGTCCCGCTGTCCGTCAGCAGGTCTATGTAAACGTCCTCGGACTTGAGCAGGAACAGGTTGTGGTGAGCGGCCCCCAGCGCGTGCAGGCGTTGGTCGCGGGTCAACCGGCGGATGCCCTCCACGGCCTTGATCCGGAACGGCTCTGCAGGCGGGAGCGCGTCATCCATGGCGGAGAGCGAACCTCCCTGGCTGGGCGGCGGCCATCTCCATAACACGCAGAATAGCGGTCGCAAGGCGGAGTGGATCGTGGCGGAGCAGCTCCTCCTCGCTCATCAGGGAAAACCCAACCGGAATCAAGCCCATCGCCTCCAGTTCGGATAGGGTCGGCTCCACGGGCACGCTCCCCTCGGCGGCGTAACGTTCGAGCAGAGCCTGGTTCCGCGGGGCCTGGGTGTTGACGATCACGTGGGTGAAGAGTTCAGGCGCGGTGTGGGCGAAGATCGCGCGCACGTGGTCGGCCGCGGAGTACCCATCGGTTTCTCCTGGCTGGGTCATGACGTTGCAGATGTAGACCCGAGGCGCCTGGGCCTCCCGCAGCGCCTCGACCACCCCACGGACCAGCAGGTTGGGGATGACGCTGGTGTAGAGACTGCCCGGACCTAGCAGGATCAGGTCGGCCTCCGCGATCGCCTCCAGCACCTCGGGGAGGGGGAAGACGTCAGGAGGGCGCAGTGAGACGCGACGGATCCTGCCACGCGCGGCCGTGATTACGGACTCGCCCTCGACATGGCGGCCGTCGGCCATCTCAGCGACCAGCACCACGTTGTGACCGGTGGCAGGCAGCACGCGTCCCCGGATCTTGAGAACCTTGCTGGTCTCCTTTACGGCCAGCTCCAGATCCCCGGTTACTCCGGTGAGACTGGCGATGAACAGGTTGCCAAAGGCGTGGCCGTCGAGCGCGCCGCCGCGAAAACGGTACTCGAACAGCCGGGTCATCAGCGGCTCGGCCTCGGCCAGCGCCACCAGGCAGTGGCGGATGTCACCGGGTGGCAGAATGCCCAGCTCCCGGCGCAGCCGGCCCGACGATCCGCCGTCGTCGAACACCGTGACCACCGCGGAGATGTTGGAGGTGTAGTGCTTGATGCCGCGCAGAAGCGTGGCAAGCCCGGTGCCGCCGCCGAGCGCCACCAGGTTCAGTCCGCGCCGCTTTCGCCGGTGTTCGCGCAGGGCCTCGACCAGCGTGGGGCTGCCCGTGGGGAAGAGGACCCGGTCAATCGAGCGCAGCGTGCCCCGCAGGCCGAAAAGGGTGATCAGGACACCCAGCAGCGCCCCGGCCGTTCCCAGCGCCACCGGTGAGATGCTCCCACGGCTGATCCGATCGAGCAGAACGGCGAGCGCGAAGACCGCGGTGTCGAACTCGGCCAGGAACTTGATGTTGACGATCAACGAGATGCCCGCGCTGAAGATCAGAACCCCGGCGCCGATGACCAATCCCCACCGCTTGATGCCCAACCCTGGCGCCAGCCAGCGCCGCCAGCGCTGCCACTGGCTGCGCGGCAGATCGCTCATTGC